>JAEYZK010000303.1 GCA_023428085.1 Pseudomonadota bacterium | reverse complement strand
AGCGTGGCGCGCGCGAGCAGCGCGCGGAGCTCGTCCGACCGGCCGGAGGCGGCCGCCGCGCGGAACAGGGCCTCGACCCCGACGCCCGTCGTCAGCACCACGAGCGGCGCCGGGGCGGCGGCCAGCGCGTCGAGGAGGCCCGCGACGTCGACGCGGGCATCGACCGCCTCCTCCGCGACCGCCGGCGCGGAGACGGGGACGCCCCCGCGCCGGCGGACCAGCTCCGCCAGCTCTCCACCCCGTCGCGCCTCGAGGACCGCGACGCGCGCGCCGCCGAGCCCGCGCGCGGGCCGCGCGGGCTCCGGGCCCCCGGCGCTCGCGCGTGGGGCGGGGACGTTCATGCCGCCTTCCGGAGGACGAGGAGGAGCTCACCGGCCTCGGTCACGAGGACCGGGTACGTGGCGAGCGGCGGGCAGTCGTTGCCCACCGGCGCGCCCGACGCGAGCGCCCACTTCCGCGCGTGGAGCGGGCAGGTGACGACCCCGTCGCCGATCAGGCCGTCGGCGAGCGGGCCCTGCTTGTGGGGGCAGTCGGCCTGGGTCGCGTACACGCCGCCGTCGCGCGTCCGGAAGACGGCGACGCGGACGTCCCCGACCGTGAACACCCGCCCCTCGCCCGGCGGGATGCGCTCGGCGGGGCCGAGGTTGACGCCGTCGGGGGAGACCGCGGACGAGCGGGTCGAGGTCATGTCCCCTCCAGCGCCGCGGCCACCTCGGCCGCCGGCACGCACAGCGCGTCCGGATCCCGCGGCAGCACCGGGAGCTCGGCCCGGAACTGGCTCGGGTGGACCGGGTCGAAGGCCTCGCGCCACGGATCCACCTGGGCGGCCACGGCCGCCTCCACCGCCGCGTCGAGCCTCGCCGCCTGGCCGCGCTCGTCGCGCACCACCACGGCGCGGACCTCCTCGATCCCGATCCGGTCCAGGAAGTCGTAGGTCCGCTCGAGGTACTTCGCGTTCTCCCGGTAGTACTGCATGAACCGCCCCATGAGCCGCAGCACCTCCTCGTGGCTGTCCACCGTGCACAGCAGATCGCCCTTGCGCACGCGCGATCCGGCGCCGCCGCCGACGTAGATCTCCCACCGCCCGCCCTCGATGGCCACCGCGCCCACGTCCTTCGTGGTCGCCTCGGAGCAGTTCCGCGGGCACCCCGCCGTCGCGAGCTTCATCTTGTGGGGCGACTCGAGCCCCTGGTACCGGCGCTCGATGGCGATGCCGAGCCCGGTCGAGTCGCCCACGCCGTAGCGGCAGAAGTCGGATCCGACGCAGGTCTTGCACGTCCGGAACGCCTTCGCGTAGGCGTGGCCCGAGGGCTCGCCGAGCTCGCGCCAGACCTCGGGCAGCTTCTCCCGCGGGACGCCGAGCAGGTCGATCCGCTGCCCGCCCGTGATCTTCACCATCGGGACCTGGTGCCGCTCCGCGACGTCGGCGATCCGCCGGAGCTGCGCCGGAGAGGTCACGCCCCCGTAGATGCGCGGGACCACGCTGAAGGTCCCGTCCTTCTGGATGTTGGCGTGCACGCGGTCGTTCACGAACCGCGCGTCCCGCTCGTCCACGTACTCGCCCCCCCAGATCACCTTGAGCAGCGACGCGAGCCCGGGCTTGCTCGGCCCGTGCTCCTTGCCGCCCGCGAGCGCCTGGAACACGGCCGACACGCTGCGCAGGCCGAGCTCCTTCACCGCCCGCACCAGCTCGGGCTTCGCGAGCGGGACCCCGGGCACGTACCAGTGGACGGACGGATCCTCCGGGGCCGCCCCGGCGCCCGCCGCCTCGACCAGCGCGCCCACGTCGCGCTTGCAGGAGCCGCAGCCCGTCCCGGCGCGCGTCCCCTCGCAGACCGCCGCGAGCGTCCGCCGCCCGGCGCGGACGGCCGCGAGGATCTGGCCCTTGGACACCCCGTTGCAGTTGCAGATCTGCGCCTCGTCCGGCAGGTCGAGCACGCTCTTCGGCGCGGCCGCGCCGTCGCCGCCGGGGAAGAGCAGACGGGCGGGGTCGGAGGGCAGGTCCGCCTCCCGATCGAACGTGCGGAGCAGCTCGGGCGCGGCGGCCGCCTCCCCGAGCAGGATCGCGCCCTGGAGCCGGCCCCCGCGGAGCACGAGCTTCTTGTACACGCCCCGCGCCGCGTCCACGTAGAGCACCTCCTCGTCGTCGGCGCCGGGGTCCCTCGCCCCCATCACCGCGAGGTCGATGCCCATCACCTTGAGCTTCGTCGCCACCTTCGAGCCGGCGTAGGCGGCGCGCGGCGCGCGGCCGGAGAGCCGGTCGGCGAGGACCTGCGCCTGCTCCCAGAGCGGCGCGACGAGGCCGTACGTCCTCCCGCGGTGCTGCGCGCACTCGCCGAGCGCATGCTCACGCTCCCGCCCGGAGCAGCGCAGGTCGTCGCCGACGACGATGCCCCGCTCGACCAGCAGCCCGGCCTCGCGCGCCAGCGCCACGTTGGGCCGGATGCCGGCGGAGATCACGACCATGTCCGCGTCCAGGGTCGAGCCGTCCTCGAACCGCAGCCCGGTGACGCGGCCGTCGCCGAGCACCGCCTTCGTGCTCTTCCCCAGGTGCACGTGCAGGCCCATCTTCTCCAGCCCGCGCTGGAGGATCCGCGCCCCCGGCTGATCGAGCTGCAGCTCCATGAGGTGCGTCGCCAGGTGGACGACGTGCACCTCCAGCCCCTGCACGAGCAGGCCGCGCGCCGCCTCCAGCCCCAGGAGCCCGCCGCCGATCACCGCCGCGACCCGCGCGCGCGCCGCGTGCGCCGTGATCGCCCGGCAGTCCTCGAGCGTGCGGAACACGAACACGCCGTCGCGCAGGGCGCCGGTCGCGTCGCGGGCGCCCTCGAGCGGCGGCACGAACGGCGAGGACCCGGTCGCGACCACGAGCGCGTCGTACGGCTCCGCGACGCCGCCCGCCCCGTGCACCACCCGCGCGTCGAGGTCGAGCCGCTCCGCGCGGACGCCGGCGTGCAGCCGGACCCCGTGCTCCTGGTACCAGCCGAGCGGGTTGAGCACGATGTCGTCCGCGGCGTTCTTCCCGGCGAGCACGCCGGAGAGCAGGATCCGGTTGTAGTTCCCATGCGGCTCGTCGCCGAACATGGTCACCGACCAGCGGTCGCCGCCCCCGCGGGCCAGCAGGTCCTCGACGAACCGGGCCCCCGCCATCCCATTGCCGACGACCACCAGGCGTTCCTTGCCCTTCATTCCGCCTCCAGTCCCTCGTGAGTCGCGGCCCGGACGATCCGTGCCGCACAGACCTTGAACTCCGGCATCCGGCTCACCGGATCGAGCGCGGGGTTGGTGAGCCGGTTGGCCGAGCCCTCCCCGCCCCAGTGGAACGGCGCGAACACCGTGTCGTCCCGCATCCCGCCGTGCACCTCGACGACGAAGCGCGCCCTGCCGCGGCGGGTCTCGAGCACCGCCACGTCGCCGGCCGCCAGGCCATGGCGCTCCGCGGTCGCGGGCGAGAGCTGGATCACGGGGTGGGGCGCGAGCCGCTCGAGCGCCGCGACCCGGCGCGTCTGCGCGCCCGTCTGGTAGTGGGCCAGCAGCCGGCCGGTGGTGAGCGCGAGCGGGAAGTCGCGATCCGTCTCCTCGCCCGGCGGGCGGTGGTGCACGGCGTGGAACCGCGCGCGCCCGCTCGGCGTGGGGAAGCCGTCGGCGAACGGCCGCGGCGTCCCCGGGTGCGCGGGGTCGGGGCAGGGCCAGTACAGCCCCTGCGCCGCGTCGAGCCGGTCGTAGGTCATGCCCGCGTAGTCGGCCGTGCCGCCCGCCGAGGCGCGCCGCAGCTCGCCGAACACCGCGCGGGGATCGGAGGACGCGAACCGCGCGCCCTCGCCGAGCGCGGCGGCGAGCAGGCACAGGAGCTCGAGGTCCGTGCGCACGCCCTCCGGCGGCGCGTAGGCGCGCCGCCGCCGGATCACCCGCCCCTCGAGGTTCGTCGTCGTCCCCTCCTCCTCGGCCCACTGCGCCGAGGGGAAGACCACGTCCGCGAGCGCCGCCGTCTCGGAGAGGAAGAAGTCCGAGACGGCGAGCAGGTCGAGGGCCCCGAGCCGCGCGGCCACGCTCCCGGCGTGCGGCGAGGAGACGACCGGGTTCGCGCCGAGCACGAGGAGCGCCCGCGCGCCGCCGGGCGTGCCGATGGCGTCGAACAGCTCGTACGCGGAGCGGCCCGGCCCGGGGAGCGCCGCGGGATCGATCCCCCACACCGACGCGACGTGCGCCCGCGCCGCCGGATCGTCGATCCGCCGGTAGCCGGGGAGCTGGTCGGCCTTCTGGCCGTGCTCGCGCCCGCCCTGGCCGTTCCCCTGGCCGGTGAGCGTCCCGAACCCGCCGCCGCGCTTGCCCACCATGCCCAGGGCGAGCGCCACGTTGGCCCACGCGAGCGCGTTGGCGACCCCCTGGGACTGCTGCTCGGGGCCGCGGCCGCACAGGATCACCGCGGTCCGCGCCCTGCCCAGGAGCTCGGCCGTCTCGAGGAGGACGCGCTCGGGCACGCCGGTGATCCGCTCGACCCGCTCCGGCCAGTACGAGGCGACCGCCGCGCGCACCGCCTCGAACCCCTCCGTGCGCGCGGCCACGTACGCGCCGTCGTACCGGCCGTCACGCACGAGCACGTGCAGGATGCCGTTCGCCAGCGCGGCGTCGGTGCCCGGCGCGAGGCGCAGGTGGAGGTCCGCGCGTTCGGCCGTGGCGGTGCGCCGGGGATCGACCACCACGAGCCGCCCGCCGGCGGCGCGCTGGGCGTCGAGGTGGCGGGCGATGGGCGGGAGCGTCTCGGCGACGTTGCCCCCCGCGATCAGGATGACCTCCGCCTCGCGCAGGTCGTCGAGCGGGAAGGGCAGCCCGCGGTCGAGGCCGAAGGCGCGGAGCGACGCGGCCGCGCCCGAGGACATGCAGTACCGGCCGTTGTAGTCGATGGCCGAGGTCCGCAGGGCGACCCGCGCGAACTTGCCGAGGAGGTACGCCTTCTCGTTCGTGAGCGCGCCGCTCCCGTACACCGCGACGGCGTCGCGGCCGGCGCGCGCCTGCACCTCGCGGATCCGGCGGGCGACGACGTCGATCGCCTCGTCCCAGCTCGCGGGCGACAGGACGCCGCGCGCGTTGCGGACGAGCGGGCGGAGGAGCCGGTCGGGGTGGCGCAGCAGCGCGGCGGCGTTCCACCCCTTCACGCAGAGCTGGCCCGCGTTCACCGGGAACGCAGGATCGCCGCGCAGGACCGACGCCTCGGCCGTCCCGCCCAGCGCGATCCCGCACTGGAAGGCGCAGTACGGACAGTGCGTGCGCACCGGGAGTGCTCCGGGCGGGGCGGCGAGCGGGGCGTCGGGTGTGGCGGCGGTGGTGCGCATCGTCCGGACGACGCCGTAGCAAGGCGAGGGCCAGCCCGCGGATGCCTCGGAAATGCGCACGCGCCGCGCGCCGCACGCGCCGGATGCCCGAGGGTGCGGCACGCCGCTGCCGCGGCGGCACGCACGGCCTGCCCGGGGCCGCGCGTCGCCGCGCGCCCACCCTGGGACCGAGGGTGTGATCGATCGGGGCCGCCGGCGCCTTCGCCCTGCGTGCAGGCGGGCGCGCCGCCGGCGGGCCCAGCGACGTCAGCGCGCCGGACGATCGCGGTAGAGCGCGTTGAGCCGCTCGAGCAGGAGCGGCCGGCGCGACGCGAGCGGCACCTGGGAGCGCTTCCACTCCGCGCGGAGGCCCTCCGCGAGCGCGAGCCAGGCGTCGAGATCGTCGGGGAGCACGGCCTCGATCCCCTCGCGCAGGAGGCCGGCCAGCGCGGGCGCCCGGCCGTCCGTCGAGACCGCGATCGTGGCGCCGCCGCGCCGGACGACGCCCGGGAAGTACGCGGTCGCGCTCGCGGGGTCGTCCACGGCGTTGACGAGCACGCGGCGCGCCTCCGCCGCCGCGGCGACCGCGCGGTTCACCTCCGGGGGCGCGGCCGCGACCGCAAACCACATGCCGTCGAGATCGGAGGGCTGGAACGGTCGCCGCAGCACGGCTGCCGCGGCGGCCGCGGCCGCCGGCAGCACCTCCGGCGCGACGACGGTGACGCGCGCGCCCGCGGCGGCGAGCTGCTCGACCCGCGCGGTCCCCATCGGGCCGGCGCCGACGACGAGGACGTCGCGCCCGGCGAGCTTCACGAACAGCGGCAGGAGGTGCTCCATGGCCGAGGAGATGCTCGCGCGCGCCGCGCGGGTCAAGCCCGGCGCGGGCCAAGTTGGTGTGGACGGCCCGCGCCGCGGTCCTTAGGGTTGCCGGTGATGAACGCGCGCCCGCAGCCGCTCCGCCCCGACTCCTCCCCGCGCCCGCCGCTCGCCGACGCGCAGGGGCGGCTCATCCGCTACCTGCGCGTCTCGCTGACGGACCGCTGCAACTTCCGGTGCACGTACTGCTCGCCCGCCGCCCTCGAGCCCGCCGAAGGGCTGCTCGCGCGCGCGGAGCTGGCGCGCGTGTTCCGCGTCTTCGCCCGCCTGGGCGTGCAGCGCGTCCGCCTCACGGGAGGTGAACCGACCCTGCGTCGCGACGTCCTGGAGATCGTCGCCGACGCCGCGGCGACGCCCGGGATCGAGGAGGTGGCGCTCACCACCAACGGCCACCGGCTGGCGGAGCTGGTCGAGCCCCTCCGCGCCGCAGGCCTGGCGGCGCTCAACGTCTCGCTCGACACCCTCCGCCCCGAGCGGCTCGTCGGGCTCTCGGGCAAGGCGGCGCGCCTCGACCAGCTCCTGCGCGGCATCGACGCCGCCGCCGGCCGGTTCCGCGCGCTCAAGCTCAACACCGTCGTCGTGCGCGGGGTGAACGACGACGAGCTCGAGGGCCTCGTCCTCCACGCCTGGGAGCGCGGGGCGCTGCCGCGGTTCATCGAGCAGATGCCGTTCGGCGGCGGCGCGCCGGTGCCGCTCGCCGAGGTCCGCGACCGGCTCGCCGCCGCGGGCTTCGCGCTCGCCGCCGACGGCCACCGCGGCTGGGGGCCGGCGCGCCACATGCGGGCGCGGCACCGGTCCGGACGCGCGGGGCTCGTCGGGTTCATCGGGGCGATGACCGAGAACTTCTGCGACGACTGCAACCGGGCGCGGGTGACCGCCGACGGCGGCTTCCAGGCGTGCCTCGGCGGCGAGGCGCGGGCCGATCTGCGCGCGCTCCTCCGCGGCGGCGCGGACGACGGGGCGCTCGAGGACGCGATCCGCGGGGCGCTCGGCCGCAAGGCGCCGCGGCACCGCATGGAGGACCCCGCGGGCGGGCTCGTGCTGCTGCCGATGCGCGGGATCGGGGGATAGCGTCGCAGCCGGAGACGCGGGGTGGGGGCGCAGCCCCCGCCCTACAGGAACAGGTCCTTGAGCAGCCCCGACCCCGGCGCGACCGCGTACCGCTCGAAGTCCGTCACGCCCTCCTCGCGGAGCACGTCCTCGTCCACGAAGAAGCGGCCGGTGCACATCCGCGCCGGGCGCAGGAGGACGGCGACCGCCGCGTCGGCGACGATCTCGGGCTTGCGGCCCTGGCGCGCCGTCTCCTCGCCGCCGAGGAGGTTGAGCGCGGCGGTGGCGATGACCGTCCGCGGCCAGAGGGCGTTCACGGCGATCCCGCGATCGCGCAGCTCCTCGGCGAGGCCGAGCACGCACAGGCTCATCCCCATCTTCGAGAGCGTGTACGCGAGGTGGCCCGCGTACCAGCGCGGCTCCAGCGAGGGCGGCGGCGCGAGGACGAGCACGTGCGGGTTCCCGGCCTTCGCGAGGTGCGGGAGGCACGCCTGCGTGCAGGCGAAGGTGGCGCGCACGTTGACCTGGTGCATGAGGTCCCAGCGCTTCATCGGCGTGTGGGCGGTGTCGGCGAGGAAGATCGCGCTCGCGTTGTTCACGAGCACGTCGATCCCGCCGAACCGGTCCACCGCGCGGGCGACCGCGGCGGCGATCTGATCCTCCGCGCGCACGTCGCACTCCACCGCCAGCGCGCGCCCGCCCGCGCGCTCCATCTCCTCGGCGGCGTCGAAGATCGTCCCCGGCAGCTTCGGGTTGGGGCGCGCGGTCTTCGCCGCGATCACGACGTTCGCGCCCGCGCGCGCGCACGCGACCCCGATCGCGCGGCCGATGCCGCGGCTGGCGCCGGTGATGAAGACGGTCTTCGCGCTGAGGGGTCCCTGTCCCATGTCGGCCTCGCTTCTCGCGTGAACGAGCCCGCGCCCGCGCGGTCCCATGCGCTTCTTGTCCACGCTCCGGCCCGGCTCCAACCCCACCTCTCCGGTCCAGGTTGGTGCGTCGATATCGCGTACCCCGCCGCTGGTGGTGAGCGCTCCACCCACCCCAAGGCCCCGTCCTCGCTGCCCCTCCCAGGCTGAACGCCGATCCAGGGATCGTCCGCCCGGCCGGGGAGCGGGCCGTTGACTTCCCCCGCTGGACTCCGTAGATCCGGACCAGCCGGTGGGAAGAAGTGGCAATTCGCGGATCCCAGCGGGATGATCGGCCAAGGCGTGTTCTTCGGGACCTTCAACCACGCGATCGACGCGAAAGGGCGGACGAGCCTCCCCGCGAGGTTCCGGGAGGCGCTCGCCGGCGCGGGCGAGCCGCGGATCGTGCTCATGCAGTACCCGCACTGGCCGGCCCTCCAGGCGCTGCCCCAGTCGGTGTGGAACGAGCTCGTGAAGAAGGTGATGGAGGCCTCGCCGCTCGACGCCCGCTGGCAGCGCAACGTCCTCAAGTTCGTCTCCTCGGCGCACGAGGTGGACCTCGACGTGCACGGCCGCGTGCTGGTCCCGCCGCCGCTGCGCGCCTGGGCGAAGCTCCAGAAGGACGTGGTCTGGGTGGGGATGGGCCGGACCATGCACCTCTACGACAAGGCGGCCTACGACGAGCAGATGGCGTCCGAGATCCCGGCGGACGAGGTGGTGGACTTCTTCGGGAAGGCGTGACGGTGGGTGAATGCTCGCCCTTCGACGGCCGCGGGGCGAGCGGGCGCGGTGAAGTCGGCGGCGGGTGGCGTTCGGGACGGGGTGGGAGGAATCCGATGTTCAAGACGCGGATCCAGGACGACGTGGTCATCATCAAGTGCGAGGGGGAGCTCTCGCGCGAGGAGCTGGCGCAGGTGGCGGCCCTCGCCCGCAAGGAGCGGGCCGAGGCGCGGATGGTGGTGGTCGATCTGAAGAAGGTCACGCACCTGCACTACGCGGGCGCGGCGCTGCTCCGGGCGATCCCGGGGCTCCGCGCCGCCGGCGCGAGCCGCTACGTGCGCGACCTCGTGTTCGCGGGCGGCGTGGCGGGGCACGTGGAGCTGTACGGCGACGTCGAGGAGGCGGTCCGGGCCGCGTGAGCGAGGAGTTCTTCCATGAGCCGGTACTCGCCAGAGAGATCGTGGAGGTCCTGCGCCCGGCGCCGGGGAAGCTCTTCCTCGACGGCACGCTGGGCGGCGGGGGGCACACGGGGCTCCTGCTCCAGGAGGGCGCTCGCGTGATCGCGCTCGACAAGGACCCCCGCGCCCTCGCCGCGGCGACCGCGCGCCTGGCCCGCTTCGGCGAGGCCTTCCGCGCGGTGCGCTCCGACTTCCGCGACGCCGGCGCGGTGCTCTCCGCGCTCGGGATCGCCGCGGTGGACGGCGCGCTCGTGGACCTCGGCGTCTCCTCGCCGCAGCTCGACGACCCGGGGCGCGGCTTCTCGTTCTCGAAGGCCGGCCCGCTCGACATGCGCATGGGCGAGGAGGGCGAGACGCTCGCCGGGCTCCTCCGCCGCATCGACGTGCGCGAGCTCGAGCGGATCCTGCGCGAGTACGGCGAGGAGCCGTTCGCCCGGCCGGTGGCGCGCGCCGTCAAGGCGGCGGTGGACGCGGACGCGAAGCTCGACACCGCCCGACTCGCCGAGGTGGTCGCGGGCGCCATCCCGCGCCGGGCCTGGCCGAAGCGGATCCACCCGGCGACGCGCACGTTCCAGGCGCTCCGGATCGCGGTGAACGACGAGCTCGGCGCGCTGGCCGCGTGGCTCGACGGCCTCCCCTCGCTCCTCGGCGCGGGCGGCCGGGCCGCGGCCATCGCCTTCCACTCGCTCGAGGACCGCATGGTGAAGGAGCGGTTCCGCGCGCTCACGCAGGCGTGCACCTGCCCGCCGGACTTCCCGGTGTGCGCGTGCGGCGCCCGCGCCCGGTTCACGCCGGTGACCCGCAAGGCGATCCAGGCGTCCGACGAAGAGGTCGCGCGGAACCCGCGCGCCCGCAGCGCACGGCTCCGTGCGGTGGAGAAGTTGCCATGAGCGCGACCATCGGCGAGCGCAGGGGCAGGCGGATGAGCCTGCCCCGGAGCGAGCGGGGGGCCTGGGGGGGCCGGCCTCTCGGCCCCACCAGCAAGGTGGAGAAGTTGCCATGAGCGTGAGCGCGACCATGACGACCCGCCGGCGGCGCAGCGCGACTGCCTGCAGCGCAGGCTTCGGCGTGACCGGCCTCAAGCTCGCCCTCGTCGCCGCCCTCGTCGCGGCCCTCGGCGTCTTCCACGTCTGGTCGCGCACGCGCGTCCTCGAGGCGGGGTACCAGCTCTCCGCGCTCCAGGCGGAGCACGCGCGCCTCGTGGGCGCGCAGGATCAGCTCAAGCTCGAGCTCTCGATGCTCACCTCGTTCCGCGCGCTGGATCAGGCGGCGCGCGGGAAGCTCGCGAGGTTCAACTTGGCACCGCCGGACCGGGGTGCGGTGTGGGCGGCAGGCGGCCCGGACCGTGCCATCACGGGTCCGAGCCAGGCGGGCGGGAAGGTGGATGGTCACCCTCCCCGGCCGGCGGGGCCAATTCTCGGGTGGAACTGGGGCGCCGAAGCCGCGCCAGGGCGATAGCGTGCGCCCGCCGCGACAGGCCTGGACGCCGCGCTGGGTCGGGGTCCGCATCGGCCTCCTCGGGGCGCTCCTCGCCGCCGGCCTCGCCGCGGTCGCGGTCCGCGCGTTCCACCTCCAGGTGGTGCGCGACGACCTCGAGTCGGCCCCCTGGCTCTCCGAGCTCAAGCTCCGCCCGCGGCGCGGCGACATCACCGACCGGAACGGCAACCCCCTCGCGGCGAGCGCCGACGCGCAGTCGGTGTACGCCGACCCCGAGCTCCTGTTCTCCGGCGGGAAGAAGCCGGAGGTCCTCGCCGGCGACCCGAAGCTGGCGGCGCAGCTGCGCCGCCAGGGCGAGGCCCGGCTCCGGCAGGCGGCGCGCCTGCTGAAGGTCGATCCCGAGCCGCTCGTGAAGCGCGCGGCCCGGGGCGGCCGCTTCCTGTGGATCGCGCGGCGCGTCCTCCCCGACCGCGAGAAGGCGCTGCGCGCGTTTCTCGCGGCGGAGCGACCGGCGGGGATCGCCCTCGTCGCCGAGCCGCGCCGCTACTACCCCAAGCTCGAGCTCGCCAGCGCCGTCCTCGGCATGGTCGGCGACGACGGCGCCGGCATCGAGGGCATCGAGCTCGGCCAGGAGGAGCGGCTCCAGGGAGTCGGCGCCGGGATCCGCGCCATCCGCGACGGCGCGGGCAACCTCGTGTTCGAGGAGCCCCCGGTCTCCGGCAAGGACCGCCAGGGCGATCACGTGGTGCTGACGCTGGACCAGGGGATCCAGGCGACCGCCGAGCGCGCGCTCAGCCGCGCCGTCGCCTCGTCCCGCGCGCTCTCCGGCATGGCCGTGGTCCTCGACCCCGGCACGGGCGAGGTGCTCGCCATGGCGAGCTGGCCGTCCCCCAACGCGAACGCCCGCCGCTCCGCCGAGCAGCTCCGGAACCGGCCCGTGGCCGACGCGTTCGAGCCGGGCTCGACCGTGAAGGCCTTCTCCATCGCCGCCGCGCTCGACGCGGGCGTGTTCCGGCCGCTCGACGCGGTGGACTGCGGCAACGGCAAGATGCAGATCGGCGCCCACGTCATCCGCGACCACGCCAACCTCGCCTGGGCGGGCGGCTCGCGGATCATCGCCCAGAGCTCGAACGTCGGCACCGCCCGCATCGGCGCCCGGCTCGGCCGCGAGCGGCTCCGGGCGGCGCTCCACGCGTTCGGCTTCGGCGAGAGGACCGGCGTCGAGCTCCCGGGCGAGAGCCGCGGGCAGCTCCTCTCCGCCGGCTCCGTGGTCGGCGTCGCGACGCAGAGCTTCGGCCAGGGGCCGATCACCGCGACGGCGCTCCAGGTGACGAACGCGATGGCGACCCTCGCGAACGGCGGCGTGCGGCTCCGGCCGCGCATCGTCCGGCAGATCGTGGACGCGGCCACGGGCGAGGTGATCGAGCGGAGCGCGCCCGAGGTGCTGGGGCGCGCCGTCTCCGTCGAGACCGCGGCCCTCATGACCCGCTGGCTCGTCGGCGTCATCGAGGACCCGAAGGGGACGGGCCGGCGCGCCGCGCTCGACGGCTGGCGCGCCGCGGGCAAGACCGGGACGGCGCAGAAGGTGGACCGCGTGTCCGGCCGCTACTCCAGCGATCGTCACTTCAGCTCGTTCGTCGGCTTCGCGCCCGTCGAGGCGCCCCGCGTCGTCATCGGCGTCTTCCTCGACGAGCCGCGCGGCGAGTACCACGGCGGCGAGGTGGCGGCGCCGGTGTTCAAGGAGATCGCCGAGTACGCGCTCCGGGTGCTCGACGTGCGCCCGGGACCGGCCGTCGCGGCGGCGCGCGCGCCCGCGCCCGCGCCCGCACCGAAGGCGCAGCCCGAGCC
>JAEYZK010000233.1 GCA_023428085.1 Pseudomonadota bacterium | reverse complement strand
CGCTCGGGCCGGCCGCGGACACCGTCGGGGCCGACGCGCCCGGCGATCCGGCGCCGGCGCGGGCGCTCGCGCGCTGCGCGCCGGAGGAGCTGCGCCGGATCCTCGAGCAGGCCGCGTCGAAGATCCGCCGCCGCAGCCTCGCGGCCAAGGACCACCTCGACGACCTCCGCGCGCGCGTCGGGCCGGAGCTCCTCCTGACCCGCGTCGAGGACAGCCTCGACCGCGTGAACTTCGCCGAGGCCGAGGCCGCGCTGCACGTGCTCGCCGAGGCGATGGGGCTGCCGCTGGAGGGGAAGCCGGGCGGGGCGTGAGGGGCTCCGCTCACCCGATCCTGTTGAAAGGGGAGCGGTGTCGGCCTGGTCCCCGGGGCGTCCCGGGACCCCGGTGACCTCGGGGGAACCCCCGGGAGCGGGGCCCCGCCCGCCTGCGCTGCCCAGTTCGCTCCGGCTGCGCTACGATCCTTCGCATGAAGCGCGCCCGCGTCGCCGCGCTCGCCGTCCCCGTCCTCGTCGCGCTCCTCGCGATCGCCTTCCTGCGCGCGGAGCCTCCCCCGCCGGCGCCGGAGCCCGCCGCGCCGGCCGCCGAGGCGCCGACCTCTCCGGCGCTCCCCGTGCGTCCGGGCGTGCAGCGGCTCGAGCCGCCGCGGAACCTCGCGCCGGGCGCGTTCGACGGCCGCGTCCTCAGCGCCGCGACGGCCGCGCCGATCCCGGACGCGGAGCTCACCTTCTCGCGCGGCGGCGTCGCGGCCTCGGTGCAGGCCGCGCGCGACGGCGTCTTCCACTTCCAGCCGCCCGCCGCGGGCCGCTGGCTGCTCGCCACCGCGAGCGCCCCGGGGCACTTCCCGTTCGCGCCGGAGTGGGGCTTCAGCCCGGTCCAGCTCGACGCCGCGCCGGGGAAGCACGTGCGCGGCCTGGAGGTGTTCCTCGCGCCGGCCACGGAGATCGACGGGCTCGTGGTGGACGAGGACGGCGCGCCGGTGCCCGGCGCCGAGGTGCACCTGCGCGGCGCGGGCGGCGGCAAGGCGGTGCTCATCACCATCCCGGGCCGGTGGGTCGCCGACGCGCGCGGCGTCTTCCGGGCGGCGGCGCCCCAGGGGTCGGTCCTCGAGGCGCGCAAGCAGGGCTACTACCCCGGGCACGCCCGGGTGGATCTCCACGCGGTGGTGGACGGGCGGATCCGGATCACCCTCGGCGCGGCCTGGGCCGGCTCGGAGCCGCAGAAGGCGGCGCTGGCGGGGCGGGTGGTCGGGCCCGACGGACAGCCGATCCCGGGCGCGCTGGTGGAGGCCGGCCGGACGCAGGGCTGGGGGTACGTGGGGACGCCGGTGGCGCAGGCGCTGACCGACGCCGACGGGCGGTTCCGGATCGACGAGCTCGATCGCTCGCCGCACGTGCTCCGCGCCCGGGCCGAGGGGTACCAGCCGGGCGTGGTCGGGCGCATCCTCCCCGGCAGCCCGGAGGTGACCATCGCCCTCGCCGGCGGCGGGCGCCTGCGCGGGTGCGTGCGCGACGGGGCCAGCGGCGCGCCGGTCGCGCCGTACACCGTGAGCGCCTACTTCGGCTCGAACGGCTGGCGGGAGGACCCCGACGTCCAGCTCTCGGTGGCCGATCCGTCCGGCTGCTTCACCATGGGTGAGCTCGAGATCGGCGACAGCATGCTGGTGGTCCTCGCCCCCGGCCGGGCGCCGTCCGACCCCGTCCGCGTCAACGTCCCCGCGCCGCCGGCGAGCGGCGAGGTGGAGGTGGCGCTCGCGGCCGGCGGGACGCTTCGCGGCGTGGTGCGCACCGAGGGCACCGGCGCGCCGCTCGCGGGCGCGCACGTGGCCGCGGAGGCGGTCCCGGTCGATCTCTACGAGGTCGTCCCGCCCAGCACCACCATCGGGGAGACGACGACCGGGCCCGACGGTTCGTTCACGCTCAGCGGGCTCCCGGAGCAGGTGCGGGTCGTCGCGAACGCCGCGGGGCACCACACCCGCATCTCGGGCACGGTGCCGGTGCGGCCGAACGACGTGACCGGGCCCCTCACCCTGGACCTGCGCCAGCAGCAGGAGGGCGACATCGGGCCGGTCCAGCCCGTCGGCATCGGCGCGGTGCTCCAGCCCCAGGGCGACGAGATCGTCGTGGGTGGCTTCCGGCCGGGGACGCCGGCGGAGGCGAGCGGGCTCGTGCCGGGCGATCAGCTCCTCGAGATCGACGGGCGGCCGGTGTCGGAGCTCGGGCCGGGCGGCGCGGTGGAGGCGATCCGCGGCCCGGAAGGGACGAGCGTCTTCCTCCTGGTGCGCCGCGGCAACGGGACGGTGGACGTGGAGGTCCCGCGGCGGCGGATGCGTTAAGAGAACCGCTCAACCTCTCTCACCCGCTCGCCCCGAGCGTAGCGGCGCGAAGCGCCGCGGAGTCGAAGGGCAGCGGTATCGATCGCCGCGAGGAGCCCTCATGAAGCCCAACCGCCGCTCCGCCCACGTCACCGAGGGCGTCGCCCGCGCCCCGAACCGCTCGATGTTCTACGGCCTCGGCTACAAGGCCGAGGACTTCGAGAAGCCGCTCATCGGCGTCGCCAACGCGCACTCGACGATCACGCCCTGCAACGCGGGCCTGCAGCGGCTCGCGGACGCGGCGGTGGAGGGCATCGAGGCCGCCGGCGGAAAGGCGCAGACGTTCGGCACGCCGACGATCAGCGACGGCATGGCGATGGGCACCGAGGGCATGAAGTACAGCCTGGTGTCGCGCGAGGTGATCGCCGACTGCGTCGAGACCTGCGTCGGCGGGCAGTGGATGGACGGCGTGCTCGTGCTGGGCGGCTGCGACAAGAACATGCCCGGCGGGATGATGGGCATCCTCCGCGCCGACGTGCCCGCGATCTACGTCTACGGCGGGACGATCCTCCCCGGCCGGTACCAGAACCGCGACCTCAACATCGTGAGCGTGTTCGAGGCGGTCGGAGAGTTCACCGCCGGGCGCATGAACGAGACCGACTTCCAGGAGATCGAGCGGCGCGCCATCCCCGGCACCGGCTCGTGCGGCGGCATGTACACGGCCAACACGATGAGCTCCGCGTTCGAGGCGCTCGGGATGAGCCTCCCGTACTCCTCGACCATGGCCAACCCGCACGAGGACAAGCTCGCCTCGACGCGCGAGGCGGGGAGGGCGCTCGTCGAGCTGGTGAAGCGGGACCTCCGCGCGCGCCAGATCGTGACCCGCGAGGCGATCGAGAACGCGATCGCGGTGATCATGGCGATCGGCGGCTCGACCAACGCCGTGCTCCACTTCCTCGCCATCGCCCACGCCGCCGAGGTGGCGTGGACCCTCGACGACTTCGAGCGGGTCCGCCGGAAGGTGCCGGTGCTCTGCGACCTCAAGCCCTCCGGGAAGTACCTCGCCGTCGACCTCCACCGGGCCGGCGGCATCCCGCAGGTGATGAAGCTGCTCCTCGACGCCGGGCTCCTGCACGGAGAGTGCATGACGGTCACCGGCAAGACCGTCGCCGAGAACCTCGCGCGGATCCCCTCCGCCCCGCCGGCGGATCAGGACGTGATCCGCCCGCTCGAGAAGGCGCTCTACGCCCACGGCCACCTCGCGATCCTCCGCGGCAACCTCGCCCCCGGCGGCGCGGTGGCCAAGATCACCGGCCTCAAGAACCCCGCCATCACCGGCCCCGCGCGCGTCTTCGACGACGAGCAGTCCGCGCTCGCGGCCATCATGGCGAGGAAGATCCGGGCCGGCGACGTGATGATCCTCCGCTACCTCGGCCCGCGCGGCGGCCCCGGCATGCCCGAGATGCTCGCCCCCACCAGCGCGCTCATCGGCCAGGGCCTCGGCGAGTCCGTCGGCCTCGTCACCGACGGCCGCTTCTCCGGCGGCACCTGGGGCATGGTGGTCGGCCACGTGACCCCCGAGGCGTCCGAGGGCGGCCCCATCGCGCTCGTGGAGGAGGGCGACTCCGTCACCATCGACGCGCACACGCTGAGCGTGCAGCTCAACGTCCCCGACGCAGTGCTCGCCCGCCGGCGCGCCGCCTGGAAGCCCCCCCCGCCGCGCTACGTGAAGGGCGTCCTCGGCAAGTTCGCGCGCTGGGCCTCGGACGCGTCGAGCGGGGCGGTGCTGGATCGGTGGTAGGGGGCCGGAGGGCGCCGCGGGGAGGGCGGCGCCGCTCGTTGACGCCGGCGGGATGACCTCGAGAGGCGAGGAGGAGCTCTCGTTCGGTCGCGCATGTCCAGGGGGGGCGTGGGTTGGATGGGCGCTCGGAGGGCGTTCGGGGCACGGATTCCGGTCGAAGGCGGGGAACCGGGCCTGGACTGGCTGATCTTGATTGGGCGGGGATTACGGAGTGTGAATGTCGGTGATGGGTTCCGTGAACTCCGAGACCGGTTGCGGGCCCCCGCTTCGAACCTGCGACTTCACCCTCCCCCGTCCCGCTCAACCCCCAGCACGCCCGCCAGCGACAGAAGCCCTCGCCTCTTCCACCCCTCCCGCAACAACCACGTCTCCGGCGCGGACGTCACCGTCGCCGCTATCGGCTCCGTCTCGATCCACCCGGCGTGGTGGACGACCCGGAACCCTCGCCAGGACGCGCGGCCGGACACGAGCGCGGCCTCGACGACCTCGTGCGCGCGCCGGCTGCGCAGGTTCCACACGTGGCTGCGCACGCGCAGGGTGGCGTGGATAGGGAGAGGTCCCTCGAGCTCGGCCCGACCGTGGTGGCTCACGCCGGCGGCGTCGCCGGACGGCTTCCGCCCTGCGTTCGCGCGCCGGCCGTCGTGCGTGCGTGGCGGGCGGAGGGCGATCCGGAGCTGGGCGTTCGCGGGCGGCATCTTGATTGGGCAGAGATTACTGGGAGTGTCTGATGTCGCCGTCGAGATGATCGGCGAGACGCGCTGAACGCCGACGAGGGCCGTGGGGCGACCGGGGCGCTCTCGTGGCGGCGTCGCTCGCGCTGATGCCGTCACGGCTCGTGCTTCGACAGGCTCGGCACGAGCGGAACGGCGCGCGAAGCGACCCCTCCCACTCGCGGGGACCCCGCGCGCTCGCCCCTCACGCGCTCGCGCGCTTCACGATCTCCGGATCGAAGAGCTTCCGCGCCGGCTTGATCAGGATCTCGGCCCGCGCGTCCGTCGCGAGCCGGTACGCCTCGGTGGCCATCTGCTCGAGCGGCTGGCGCACCGTCGTCAGCGGCGGGTTCGAGACCATCGCGACGGGGTTGTCGTCGTATCCCACGATCGCGAGGTCGTGCGGGACCCTGAGGTGCCTCTCGCGGGCGGCGGCGAGCACGCCCGTGGCGCACAGGTCACCGGCCGCGCTGAACACGGCGTCCAGGGCGTGGCGCTCGAGCAGCGTCGTGAGCGCCGACACCCCCTCGGCGCGCGAGTACTCCACCACCTCGACGATCCGATCCTGCTTGAACGGGAGGTGCGCCTGCGCGAGGGCCTGCCGGAATCCCTTGAGACGCTCGTGCGCGTTGTACCCGCCCCCCTCGATCAGCTGCCCGATGACGAGCCCGATCTCCCGGCGACCTGCCTCCACCAGGAACTTGCCGGCCAGCAGGCCGCCGGCGACGTTGTTCGAGGCGACCGTCGAGGCTCCCTGCTGCTCCTCGTCGATGAGCACGACCGGCGCCCCGGCTTCGCGGAACGCGGCGATCGTCTCGAGGTCCGGCCGCAGCGACACGCAGATGAGCGCGGTCGGCTTCTCCTTGGCCTCCAGGAGCTTGAGGAGGCGCGCGCGGACGTGGTCCGGGTCGTACTTGATGACCGCGCACTCCACGATCTCGTGCCCGGGCCGCTTCTGGGCGCGCAGGTGGGAATACACGAGGCCCGAGAAGCCCGACCCGAGGACGCGGGACGCGACGGCGATGTGCGCATCTGCTGCGATGGCGTCCTCCTGCGGTGTCGTTCCGCAGAAGCCTAACCCGAGGAAACCTGGCTGGGCCACGGGTTCAGGCAACCTCAGGGTTGCGAAGGGCGCGGGGTCGGGAGTGAGCGCTCCCCGCGCCGCTCGGCGGTCGCCGGACCTCGGCGCACCGCGCCGACCACGTCCGCCCCGGCCCCCGCGCCGCCACGGTCGCGAGGCAGGGGAGACCTCGATCACATGACCCTCGACCGCGGCAGTGATCGCGTCCGCCGCCATGTCGATGCGCCCGCGGCTCGCTTGACGCGGCGGCGACTCCCCGCGGGCCGGAAGCAACCACGCAAAGCGATGTGGTACAAAACATCCATGCGGAAGCTCACGGCAGCGCTCCTCCTCGCGGGTTCCCTCGCCGCTTGCGGCTGGACGCCGGGCGGCGGGGACGGACAGCCCGCCTGCAAGATCTCCTACGAGGCCGGGACGTTCACGCTGCTCGTTCGCGAGGACGACGTCGAGCGCGCGGTCGCGAAGACGGGTCCGCTGTCGAAGGCCGAGCTCAAGGCGCTCGAGGGCTACACGTGCACGGAGGCGCGAGACGCGCCGTGCGAGCGCGCGGCCTACGTGAAGGATCCGAAGACCGGCACGTGGACCGCCTTCATGTACGGTCCGGGCAAGGCGAAGGCTGCGCTGCTCGAGGAGCTGTTCCGCGACCTCCCCGTCGTGGTGGCGAACGGCGCTGGAGCGGTGGAGCCCCGGATCATCGGCAGCGAGCCGAACCCGTGCCGCCTCGGGCCGCCGGGGCTCTTCCAGGAAGCGGCGGCGACCGAGCGGAGCCCGTTCCGGGAGGCCACGTTCGCGATGACCTTCGGGGACAGGGCGTTCGAGGTCCCCGCGGACCGCCTCGCGATCGCGCTCGAGGAGGGCGCGACCCTGGACTGGTTCCGGCCGGGCGCGCCGCGGGCGCGGCGGCCGGACCGCCAGGCCGCGCTGCTGAACCTCGGCCTCGCGGACGTCGCGAAGCTGCTCGCGTGGGGGCTGGGCGTGTTCGGCGGCGCGGCGGCGATCTGGTCGGCCACGCGCCGGCGCGGCGCGCGGGAAGAGCGCGCGCCCTGACCGCACCGCCTCGCGCGAGGTCGGCGGCCGGGGGCGGCGAGAACGACGGCGCGGTTCGCGGTCAGCCCCGCGGCCCCTCGTGCAGCTCGAGCGGGTTCCCGTCCGGATCGTCGATCAGGATCTGCTTCCCACCCGGTCCGACCTCGACGTCGTTGCGCACGCGCGCTCCCGCCGCCCGGAGCGCCGCGAGCGTCGCGTCCAGGCTCTCCACGTAGAGGACGATCCGGTTCCAGCCGCCGGGCTCCTGGCGGCGGCCGTCGGGCATCGGCCGTGAGCCGGAGCTGGCGGGGCCGCTGAACAGGAGGTGGAGTTCGCCCCGCGAGACGACGGCGATCGGCCCCGCCTGCTGCGTCGGGCGGAACCCGAGGTGCCGCGTGTAGAAGGCGACCGCGCGGTCGACGTCCTGGACCTGGTAGCGGACCACCGCCGCGGTCGTGCTCGGGGAGAAGATCGCGGAGTGCGCGCTCGAGGGCTGCGTCGTCACGGTACCTCCCTTGGCCGCGCGGCCGTCGGGGCGCGGGCCCAGCGGCGAGAGATGAGGGCGGGAGCCATCGTCCTCCAGGCCCTCGTAGGTGCAGCGACCCGCGCCGGGCGCTCGCCCAGCCGCCGGGCATCCAGCGGCTTACATCGGGAGCGTCCCCTCGAAAGGCGCCCTCCTTGGCCCGGTCCCAATCGCTGTCCGGACGCGAGCTGCACCGGCCCGACGTCGGCCGAGCTCCCGCTGTACACGGGGTCGCTGGAGTTCCGCACCGTTCCCCAAGGTCGGCTCCTGGAACATCTGGTACTGGGAGCCGTCCGAGGACGGCGACGTCACGCGCGCCGGCAACGTCATCCACGAGACGGGCGCGCCCGCGAACGGGAACTCTGAGGGGCGGCGGTCGCACCCTCACGCGCCCCGGAGGATCGTCCGCCCTCCCACATCTCTCGCCAGCCCTGCGAACCGCTCGACGTACACGAGAAGGCGGCGCGCATGCGGGCAGCGCCCTCGTCTCCCCCGGCGCTATAGAATCGTTCCAGAAGGCACGTGGTAGGCGTACATAAGACTCAAATATCAATAGCTTGTGCTCTTGGCAATGATCCAGTAATCATTCCTACGATGCCTCCAAGGGTCGCCACCGTCTCCAAGCTGCTCGAGCACCTGGCCTTCGCCGGCGTGGCGCGCCCGGCTGCGCTCCGAGGTGCCCTCGGCGGCATCTCCCCGCAGACGCTCGGGCGGCTCGTGGCGGATGCGGGCGAGAGCGTCTACCGGATGGGCCGCGGGCCCGCGACCCAGTACGCGAGGACGCGCTCGGTGGAAGGGCTCGGCCTCTCCGTCCCGGCGTTTCGCGTGGACGCCAGCGGCCAGCCGGAGCGAGACGGCACGCTGCGGTTCCTGTGGGGCGGACGGACCTGGTGGGAGCGCGGAGACGCGAGCCGCCTCTTCACAGGACTCCCCCCGGAGCTCGTCGACATGGCTCCGCAAGGCTTCATGGGCCGGAACTTCTCCGCGCGCTTCCCCGCGCTTCGCCTCCCGCCCCGACTCACGGACTGGTCGGACGACCATCGCGTCATCGCGCTCGCGCGGCGGGGCGAGGACGCGGTCGGGGACCTCATCGTCGGCGACGAGTCCTTCGAGCGGTTCCTCGCGTCTTCGCCCGACGACGTGCCCCCGGAGGAGTACGGCGACCTCGCGGCCCGCTCCGCGACCGAGCCCGTGGGCTCCTCGGCGGGCGGCGAGCGCCCGAAGTTCGGCGTCTTCTCGGGCGGCCGGCACGTGCTCGTGAAGTTCGCGCCCGACGCGGCGGCGGACGTCGCGCGGCGCTGGCGGGACCTGCTCTGGTGCGAGTGGAAGGCGCTCGAGGTGATCGCCGCAGCGGGACGGCCGGCGTCGCCGGCGCGCTTCTTCGGGGACGGCGACTGGTGGTTCCTCGAGGTCGAGCGGTTCGACCGCGTCGGCCGGCGCGGGCGGCGCGGCGTGCTCTCGCTGTACGCACTGAACGTGGAGTACCTCGGGACGGCGGACTCCTGGACGTCCGCCGCTCCGCTGCTGCGCGCGCCGCCGTTCTCGCTCGCGGAGCCGGACGCCGCGCTCATGCGCTGGCTCGACGTCTTCGGCCAGCTCATCGGGAACACCGACCGACACCTCGGCAACCTCTCGTTCCTGCTCGAGCCGGGCGGCGGCGTCCGCGTCGCGCCGGCCTACGACATGCTCCCGATGATCCTGGCGCCCTCCGCGGACGTCGTCTTGCCGAGGCGGTTCGCGCCGGCCCCGCCGACCGCGCAGACGCTCGACGTCTGGGCCGACGCCGCCACGTGGGCGCAGCGGTTCTGGGGCGAGGTGCGCGCCAACGACGAGCTCGCGCCCGAGGTCCGGCGGTTCGCCGGCGAGGCGGTCGAGGCGATCGCGGCCCTGGCCGCGCGCGTCTCGCCGGCGCGCGCGACGTAGGCTGCCCACCCGCGCGGCGCCCGCGAGTCGCCTCCGGAACCTCACGCCGCCGGAGCAAGGCGGCAGCGGGGCCGGCTCACCCCGCCCCCGGCGCGAGCCGCTTCACCAGCCCCTCCAGCCACCGCAGCGTCGCGACGACGCGCGCGCTCGTCCGCAGGTCGCCGTGCGTCGCCGACCAGACCTCCAGCGTCGGCACCTCGAGCCGGGGGAGGACCCGCTCGATGCGCGGGTCGCGCGCGAGGAAGGCGCTCGAGGTGAGGGCCACGCCTGCTCCGGCGAGGCACGCCGCCACCATCGCGTTCGTGCTGTTCACGCGGACGGCGACGCGCGCGCGCGGGGCGAGGCCGCGCAGCCACGCCTGACCGCGGAGCCGGTCCATGTCGCGCTCGTACAGGACGAGGTCGTGCCCGTCGAGCTCGGCGGCGGTACGCGGCCGGCCGCGCGCGTCGAGGTACGCCGCCGCGGCGTAGAGCGCCTGGTCCTCGACGCCGAGCCGGCGCGCGACGAGCGACCGCTCGCGGGGGCGGAAGTTCCGGATGGCGAGGTCGGCCTCGCCGCGCGTGAGATCGAGCGCGCGCGGGCCCGCCTTCACCTCGACGGCGAGGCCGGGGTGGGCGGCCAGGAACGCGGGGAGCGCGGGCGAGAGGACGAAGGTCGCGAAGCCGTCGCCGCACGCGATCCGCACCGTGCCGGAGACGCGCGCGTCCACGCCCGAGAGCGCGCGCTCGGCCTCGATCGCCTCCGCCTCCATCCGCTCCGCGCGGGGCAGGAGCGAGAGGGCCGCGGCCGTCGGGGCGAGCCCGTCGGGGGTCCGGGCGAAGAGCCGCGCGCCGACCGCCTCCTCCAGCGCGGCGAGCCGCCGGCCGACGGTCGTCGGCGCCACCTGGAGGGCGCGGGCCGCGCCGGCGTGGCTGCGGGTGCGGTGCGTGGCGAGGAACACGCGGAGATCGTCCCAGACGAGCATGGATCGGGAGCATGTGTTGACTGCTGCAGAAATGCACGCCCATCGTGCGTGCGCGTGCGTTCACGCCGCCCCTCTCCGCCGCTAGAACCGGACGGGAGCGGAGAGGAGCGGACCGATGGCGCGGCGGAGCGAGGCGGACGGGACGAACGGCACGGTGGAGAGGTCGAGCGGCGAGACGCGAGGAGCCCTCGCGAGGCCCCATGCCCTGGCCGTGAACGAGGTGCTCCGCCTGCCCGCGGGCGCCGCGGTGCGGGTCGAGGCGGGGCGGGTGGTGGTCACGATCGAGGGGGACGCCGTCGATCACGTGCTCGACGCCGGCGCGGAGCTGGCGCTCCCGCGGCGCGGCCGGGCGCTCGCCTGGGCCCTCGCGCAGAGCCAGATCGCCGTGACCGTACCTAGCGTCTGGGCGTGGCGTCGCCGCTCCTCGAACGGATCTTCGGGCTCGCGCAGCGAGGCACGACCGCCGGGCGCGAAGCCCTGGCCGGCGCCACGACCTTCGTGACGATGGCGTACGTCCTGTTCGTGAACCCGCAGATCCTCTCTGCGGTCGCGGACCGGACCGGCCACACGCCCTCCCAGGCGGCGCTCCTCACCTCGACGGCGCTCGTGGCCGCGGCGAGCACGCTCGCGATGGGGCTCCTCGCCAACGTGCCGCTGGCCCTCGCGGCGGGCATGGGGCTCAACTCCGTGGTCGCGTTCCAGCTCGTCGCCGGGCGCGGGCTCACCTGGTCCGAGGCGATGGGCATCATCGTGGCCGAGGGGCTGGTCATCACGCTCCTCGTCCTGACGGGCCTGCGCCAGGCCGTCGTCCGGGCGGTGCCGGCCTCGCTCAAGCGGGCCATCGGGATCGGCATCGGCCTCCTCCTCGCCTTCATCGGCCTCGTCAACGCGGGGTTCGTGACGCGCGCCCCGTCCGGCCCCGTCCCGGTGCAGCTCGGCGACGGCGGCCTCCACGGGTTCTCGCCGGCCCTGTTCGCGTTCACGCTCCTCTTCACGGGCTGGCTCCTCGCGCGCCGGACCACCGGGGCCCTCCTCCTCGGGATTGCCGCCGCCACGGCGCTCTCCATCGCCGCGCGGCTCGCGGGGGCGCCCGGCGTCCCGCCGTCGTCGGCGGCGCTGCCCCCGAGCCCGATCGCGCTCCCCGACTTCGGGCAGCTCGGGCAGTTCGACCTCGGCTTCGTGCGGCAGGTCGGCTGGCTGGCCGCCGTGCTGCTCGTCTTCTCGCTCATGCTCTCGGACTTCTTCGACACGGTCGGGACCGTCGTCGCGGTCGGCCACGAGGCGAAGTACCTGGACGCGCGCGGCGAGTTCCCGCGCCCGGGCCGCGTGCTGCTCGTGGACTCGCTCGCCGCGGTCGCGGGCGGCGCCTCCGGCTCGTCCTCGGCCACGACCTACATCGAGAGCGCCGCGGGCGCGGCGGCCGGCGGGCGGACCGGGCTCGCGTCGGTCGTGACCGCCGCGCTCTTCGCGCTGAGCCTCTTCTTCGCGCCGCTCGCGCAGGTGGTGCCGCCCCAGGCCACCGGGGCGGTGCTGGTCCTCGTCGGCTTCCTGATGGTGCGGGACATCGGCGAGCTCCCCTGGGGCGATCCCACGGAGGCGATCCCCGCGTTCCTCACGTTCACGCTGATGCCGTTCACCTACTCGATCACGAACGGCATCGGCGCCGGCTTCGTGTCGTACTGCGTCCTCAAGGCGCTCCGAGGGAGCGGCCGCACGCTGCACCCGCTCCTCCTCGGCGCGGCCGCGGCCTTCGTCGTCCACTTCGTCCTGGGCTAGCGGCGCGCCGGCCGCTGGAGGCGCGCGCGTGCGCCTGGCGGACCCCGGCTCCATCCTTTCGCCATGCGGGAGCTGCGATGGGCGCTCGGGGCGGCGCTGGTGCTCGCGCTCGCCGCGCCGCCGGCCCGGGCGGCGCTCGGCGAGGGCGAGGAGTCGGTCGGGCGGGATCGGCGGGCGCTCGCGGCCGTCGCCCGCGGGTCCGAGGAGCGCGGCGGCTACCGCGTCCACGAGCTGGAGAAGGGCGCGACCACCATCCGCGAGTTCGTGTCGGCCGACGGGATCGTCTTCGCGGTCGCGTGGAGCGGGATCGCCCACCCCGACCTCCGGCCGCTGCTCGGGGCCTTTCACGACGAGTACCGCGCCGCCGCGCGGGCGGCGGGCCCCGCCGAGGGTCGCCGCGCGCGGCGCGTGGCGGGAGAGCGCGTGGTGGTGGAGAGCTGGGGCCACCCGCGGGATCTGCACGGGCGGGCGTACGTCCCCGCCCTCCTGCCCCCGGGGGTGACGGTCGATGCGCTGCGCTGATCGGAGCGTGCTGGGCCTCGTGCTCGTCGTCTTCTCGGCGTGCGGCGGGGACGGAGACGGGAGATCGCCGGGGACCGGGACCGGTCCGGACGCCAACGTCCTTCCGCTGAGCGTGAACGGGGACGCCTGCGGCGGCGCGGGCGCCTACCTCAACCAGCCCTGCGTGCGGGTCACGGTCTGCGCGCCGGGGACCGACGACTGCCGGACGATCGATCGCGTCCTCCTCGACACCGGCAGCTTCGGGCTCCGCCTCTTCCGCCAGGCGCTCGGGGGCGTGGCGCTCGAGCAGCTGCCGGCGCCCGGCGGCGGCGTGCTCGCGAGCTGCACGCAGTTCGCCGACCTCTCCGCGGACTGGGGGCCGGTCCAGCGCGCGGACGTGGTCCTCGGCGGCGCGCCGGCGGTGCGGGTGCCGATCCAGGTGATCGACGCGACCTTCGGGCCGCCGCCGGAGAGCTGTCCCGGCCCGGAGGCCTCCCCGGAGGAGGCCGGCTTCAACGGGATCCTCGGCGTGGGCGTCTTCCGGGAGGAGTGCGGCGCGCCGTGCGCCGCGATCGCCGACAACGGCCTCTACTTCTCCTGCGCCGGCGGCGCGTGCCAGGGCACGGCGGTCCCGGAGGAGGATCAGGTGCAGAACCCGGTGGCGCACCTCCCCGGCGACGGCAACGGCGTCGTGATCGAGCTGCCCGCCGTCGGCGCGGAGGGGTCGCCATCCGTGGAAGGGCGCGTGCTGCTCGGGATCGGGACGCGCGCCAACAACGCCGTCCCGGAGGCGACGGCGCTGCCGCTCGACCGCCGCACGGCGACGTTCACGACCACGCTCGAGGGGCGCGCGCTCCCCGGGTCCTTCCTCGACACCGGCTCGAACGGCCTCTTCTTCCCGGCGCCGGAGTCGCGCCCGCTCCCGGCGTGCCCGGAGCCGGCGTCCCACTGGTACTGCCCGGACGGCTTCGTCGCGCTCACGGCGACGAACACCGGGTTCGGCGGTGGCCCGAGCGAGGACGTCTCGTTCGAGGTCGGCGACTTCCGCGCGCTCGTCGGCTCGGGCAACCGCGTCCTCCCCGCGCTCGCCGGGGGCGGGATCGCCGGGGCGGGGTTCGACTGGGGGCTGCCGTTCTTCCTGGGGCGCCGCGTGGCGGTCGGGCTGGACGGCGCGCGCTCGCCGCTGGGCGAGGGCCCCTATGTCGCCTGGTGAACCTCTGCGGTGATGTGCGCAGGCAAGCACTTCGCGCGCGGCGCGACCCCAGACCGCAGCGCGGCCCGGTGCCGGGGGACCCACACCGGAGCCGTGCACGGCCAACCCCGCCTCCGCGCGGCCGTTTCAGAGACCCGTTTACGGCCGCCCGGCCTGGTGCTCTCGTTTTTCGCCAGGAGCACGCCATGCCGTCCGACGACCCCCTGGAACGAAGCGCTCGCCCCCTGCGTGCGGCGAGCTTCCGGATCCACCCCCTCGACCCCGGCGACCCCAACCTCCTCGCGCTGCTGCGGCGGTGGGACTGGATCGCCCGCTCCCTGCTCTCGCGCGGCGTGAGCCCACCCACACGCGCGCGGCTCCTCGACTGGCGCCGCGTGGGCTGCGAGCTGATCGCCGTGCTCGAGGGTCACGAGGAGGGCGAGGGCGCCCCGGCGGAGCGGCTCGTCCGCGCCGCCTGCCACCGCGGCGAGGTCCAGGCGGTGGCGACGATCTTCCTCTGCCGCCGCGCGGCGTTCGTGGAGCTGCTCGTCTCGGCGCCGTGGAACCTCCTCGGTCCGGAGGAACCGCCCGACGCGCGCGCGGTCCGCGGCGCCGCCCGCGCCCTCGTCGGCGCAGCGAGCGCGCTCGCCCGCGC
>JAEYZK010000223.1 GCA_023428085.1 Pseudomonadota bacterium | reverse complement strand
GGGCGGCCCCTCCCCGGCCGCGAGCCGCACGGCGTCGGCGACGAGGAGCGCGCCGCCGGCGCGGACCTCGTTGCGGGAGGCGTAGCGCTCGAACGCCCACCGCTCGCCGCGGGCCGCGCGGCCGGCGGTGACCACGTCGAGCACGGCGAGGCTCGCGCCCGGCGCGAGCGCGAACCGCTGCTCCTGCGCGTACCGGGCGCCGGCGAACGGGCTGACCGGGTCCGGGAGCCAGGCGAGGAGCGCGCCGGGGGCGATCGTGGCAGCGAGGCGCTGCGACGCCGCCCCCGCGCCCGCCCGGTACACCTTCGTCTCCGCCTGCGTCCCCACGCACGCGGTCGCGCCCGCGCCGATCGAGACCTCGAGCGCGACCGCGTCGCCGGTCACGAGCCCGCCGCCGTGGCTCGCCGCGACGATCCAGACCGCCTCCCCCCGCGGCCGCGGCGCGAGCAGCTGCAGCGGGCTCGCCGCCCGGCACGCGACGAGCGCGGACGCGCCCGCCACCCGCTCGACCGCGAGCGCCCCCGCGCCGGCGCGCAGCGGCGCCGGCTGACCGCGGAGCGCGCAGCTGCCTGCGCGCGGATCGAGCAGCGCGCCCGGGAGGTCGATGGAAGGCGAGGCGATCATCCGTGAACAGGCCCCGGGAGCAAGGCCCGGGCCAGTCTGCCCCGGTCGTCCGCCGCGGCGAGAGCCCCTGCGGGGCGCCACCCGGTTGGTTCACGATGCGTCAACCGCACGAGAGGCGTGCACGCAGCTGCGAGCGGAACGAGCAGCGCGGGGCGCGCCGGCCGCGATCCGCGCCAGGGACGGGCCGAGAAGGGCTGGCACGCTTCTGGCTCCTGGGTCCGGACACGTCGACAACCCGCTCACCGAAAGGATCCAGATGCGCCAGCACGTTCGTTCCTTCCTCGCGTCCGCAGCGCTCCTCGCCCTGCTCTTGCCCCAGGCGATCCGCGCCGAGGGCACGATCAAGGTCGGCATCCTCCACTCGCTCTCCGGGACGATGGCGATCTCCGAGACCGCGCTGAAGGAGACGGCCCTCATGACCATCGAGGAGATCAACGCCCAGGGCGGCGTCATGGGGAAGAAGCTCGTCCCCGTCGTCGTCGATCCCGCCTCGAACTGGCCGCTGTTCGCCGAGAAGGCGCGCCAGCTCCTCTCGCAGGACAAGGTCGCGGCCGTGTTCGGCTGCTGGACCTCGGTCTCGCGCAAGTCGGTGCTGCCGGTCTTCAGCGAGCTGAACGGGCTCCTCTTCTACCCGGTGCAGTACGAGGGCGAGGAGCTGGAGAAGAACGTCTTCTACACCGGCGCCGCGCCGAACCAGCAGGCCATCCCGGCGGTCGAGTACCTCATGAGCGAGGACGGCGGCGGCGCGAAGCGCTTCTTCCTGCTCGGCACCGACTACGTCTACCCGCGCACGACGAACAAGATCCTCCGCGCGTTCCTCAAGTCGAAGGGCGTCCAGGAGAAGGACATCGAGGAGGTCTACACGCCGTTCGGCCACGGCGACTACCAGACGATCGTCGCCAGCATCAAGACGTTCGCGGCGGGCGGGAAGACGGCGGTCATCTCCACCATCAACGGCGACTCCAACGTGCCGTTCTACAAGGAGCTGGGCAACGCCGGGCTCAAGGCCACCGACGTCCCGGTGGTCGCCTTCTCCGTCGGCGAGGAGGAGCTCCGCGGCGTGGACACGAAGCCGCTGGTCGGCCACCTCGCCGCCTGGAACTACTTCATGTCGCTCAAGAACCCGCAGAACGACGCGTTCGTGAAGAAGTACCGGGCCTGGGCGAAGAAGCGGAAGCTCCCGGACGCCGACAAGGTCGTGACCAACGATCCGATGGAGGCCACCTACGTCGGCCTGTGGATGTGGAAGCAGGCCGTCGAGAAGGCGAAGTCCACCGAGACCGACAAGGTGATCGCCGCGATGTCCGGCCAGACCTTCAAGGCGCCCTCCGGGTTCACGCTCACCATGGACCCGACGAACCACCACCTGCACAAGCCGGTCTACATCGGCGAGATCCGCCCGGACGGGCAGTTCAACGTGGTCTGGAAGACGAAGGACGCGATCCGGGCCCAGCCCTGGAGCCCGTTCATCTCGGGCAACGAGGCGAAGCAGAAGCTGTAGCGCCGGCCGTCGCGGCCCCGGGCTCGAACACGGGCGAGCCGGGGGCCGCGGGACCCTCGAACCGTGGGACCGCTCACCCTTCGACAGGCTCGGGGTGAGCGGCCTCTCCAGAGCGCCGCTCGCGCTGAGCCTGTCGAAGCACGAGCGGGAATGGTCACAATGCGCCTCCTCCGCGTCCTGCTCCTCTGCGCACCTTGCCTGGCCGGCATGCCCGCCCGCGCCGCGCCCGACGAGCCGGCGGCCCGGCTCGACCCCGCCGCCCTCGCCGGCCTCGCCGCCGAGGACTCGGCCGCGAAGATCGAGGCCATCCGGGCCCTCGCGATCCAGGCCGGCCCCGGCGCCGTGGCCATCCTGCAGGCCCTCGCGGAAGAGCGGGTCCAGGTCGCGGGCGGCCGGGTGCTCGTCGCGGACGGCGACGCGCTCCGCGACGCCGCGACGGGCGCGGTCCTCCCGGCGGCGCCCGAGGGCGCCGAGGCGGTCACCATCAACAACCGCGTCCGGCGCACCCTCGACGGCGCCCTCGCCGCGCTGCGCGTGTTCGACCCCGACCAGGCGGTGCGCCTCGCGGCCGCGACCTCGCTGGCCGCCTCGGTGACGCCGGAGCTCCTCCCGCTGCTCGACGAGGCGCTCGCCGCCGAGCGCGACGGCGCCGTCCGCGAGCACCTGGCGCTGGCGCGGGCGCAGGTGCTCCTCCGGAGCGAGGACCGCGCGGCCCGCCTCGACGCCGTCCGGGCGCTGGGCGAGGGCGCCACCCGGAACGTGCGCGCGCTGCTCGCCACCGCCGCGGCGGACGAGCCCGACCCCGAGGTCCGGGCCGCCGCCGCGCGCTCGCTCGGCGCGGTCGAGCGCCGGCTCCTCCTCGCCGACGTCGTGAACAGCGTCTTCTCCGGCCTCTCGCTGGGCAGCATCCTCCTCCTCGCCGCGCTGGGGCTCGCGATCACGTACGGGATCATGGGCGTCATCAACATGGCGCACGGCGAGCTGCTCATGGTGGGCGCGTACGCGGGCTACGCCGTACAGACCCTCTTCCGCCGGAGCTTCCCGGCCGCCCAGGACGCGTACGTGCTCGCCGCGATCCCGGTGTCGTTCGCCGCGGCGTTCACCGTCGGCGTCCTCATGGAGCGGCTCGTGATCCGGCACCTGTACCGCCGCCCGCTCGAGTCGCTGCTCGCCACCTGGGGCCTCTCGCTCGTCCTGATCCAGGCCGCCCGGGCGATCTTCGGCGCCCAGAACGTGCAGGTCGCGAACCCCTCGTGGATGTCGGGCGGCGTGTCGGTGCTCCCGAGCGCGGTCCTCCCCTGGAACCGGATCGCGATCGTCTGCTTCTCCGCGGGGGTCCTGCTCGTCACCTGGCTCCTGCTCCAGAAGACCCGGCTCGGCATGTTCGTGCGCGCGGTGACCCAGAACCGGGCCATGGCCGGGTGCGTGGGCGTCCCCACCGGCCGGGTGGACTCGATGGCCTTCGGCCTCGGGGCGGGCATCGCCGGCCTCGGCGGCCTCGCCCTCTCGCAGATCGGGAACGTCGGCCCGGACATGGGCCAGCTCTACGTCGTGGACTCGTTCATGGTGGTGGTGCTCGGGGGCGTGGGGCAGCTCGCGGGGGCCGTGTTCGCCGCGCTCGGCCTCGGCGTCGCCGCCAAGTTCCTCGAGGGCGCGACCGGCGCCGTCGTCGCGAAGATCCTCGTCCTCGCCTTCATCGTGATCTTCATCCAGAAGCGGCCCCAGGGGCTCTTCGCCCTCAAGGGCCGCGCGGTGGAGGGGTGACCATGACCGCGCGCTCCTCGCTGCTCCTGCCCCTGCTCCGCGCCACGCCGCGCGCCGGCTGGTGGGCGCTCGGCGCCGCCGCGGCGCTGGCCTTCGTCGTGCTGCCGGCGCTCCACCTGCTCGTGCCGCCCGGCCACCCGCTCCACCTCTCCGACCACGTCGTGACCGTGGCCGGGAAGATCGCCTGCTACGCCACCGTGGCCGTGGCGCTCGACCTGGTCTGGGGCTACGCCGGCATCCTCTCGCTCGGCCACGGGCTCTTCTTCGCCCTCGGCGGCTATGCGTTCGGCATGTACCTCATGCGGTCCATCGGCCGCGACGGCGTCTACCAGTCGGACCTGCCCGACTTCATGGTCTTCCTCGACTGGAAGGAGCTGCCCTGGTTCTGGCAGGGCACGGACCACGCCGCGTGGGCGGTGGCGCTGGCGGTGCTCGTCCCCGGGCTCGTCGCCTTCGTCTTCGGCTGGTTCGCGTTCCGCTCGCGCATCAAGGGCGTCTACTTCTCGATCATCACCCAGGCGCTCACCTACGCGGCGATGCTCCTCTTCTTCCGGAACGACACCGGGTTCGGGGGCAACAACGGCTTCACCGACTTCAAGCGGATCTTCGGCTTCCCCATCGCCGCGCCGGGGACGCGGGTGGCCCTCTTCGCCGCGAGCGTCGCGGTGCTCCTCGGCACGCTCGTCCTCTGCCGCTGGCTGGTGACCTCGCCGTTCGGCGGGGTGCTCCGCGCGGTGCGGGACGGCGAGCCGCGGCTCCGCTGCCTCGGGTACGAGCCGCTCTGGTTCAAGCTCGGCGTGTGGACCCTCTCGGCGGTCCTCTGCGGCCTCGCGGGCGCGCTCTACGTCCCGCAGGTCGGCATCATCAACCCCTCGGAGATGTCCACCTCGGCGTCGATCGAGATCGCGATCTGGGTCGCGGTCGGGGGGCGCGGCACGCTCGTCGGCGCCGTGGTCGGGGCGGTGCTCGTCAACCTCGCGAAGAGCTGGTTCACGAAGGCCATGCCCGAGCTCTGGCTCTTCTTCCTCGGCTTCCTCTTCGTGGCGGTGACCCTGTTCCTGCCGGGCGGCGTCGTGGGCCTGCTGCGGAGCCGGCGGCTGCGCCGCGCGCCGGCGCCGGCGCCGGCCCCCGCCACGCC
>JAEYZK010000184.1 GCA_023428085.1 Pseudomonadota bacterium | reverse complement strand
ACTTCGACTGGCTCCTCACGATGCGCGACGAGCGGGCCCTGCCGCTCGTGCAAGCGTTCGACGAGTTGGTTCGGAATCAGGCCACCTTCCGTGAAATGCTCGGGGTGATCTGAGGGGATAGCTCAGGTCACGACCGTGAACGTCTCCGCGCTCGTCGCCGAGTTCCCATCGCGAACCACGGACACCCGCCCCGAGGCTGCGCCCCGCGGGACGATGAAGCCGATCGACGTCGGCGTTGCCCACTGCACGGGGGCGCTTGCGTCTCCCACGCGGATCGTGTTCTGGGAGCCAACGGGAGCGAACCCTGTCCCGTACAGCGTGACGAGTTGCCCGGGGCACCCTTCTAGCGGATCGAACCCCGAGATGCTGAGCGAGGTCGTGCCCGATCGAACCGCGACGAGGTTGCCGCCCGGATCGTAGGAGTACTGGGCGGACTCACCGCCGCTCGTCGAGACGGCGACGGAGAATGCACTGCGGTGATCGCCGGGCGCGGACGGCGCCGCGGACTCGTCCCGCGCATGCTGCTGGCGGCCGCAGGCAACCGCAGCAAGGAGCGCTGCGGCGACAGCGCCTGCTTTGCGAACCCTCGAGCCGTGCTGTGCACGCGCCGGCGATCCGTGTTCGTTGCGGTGCTCCATCCCTGCCGCTCGGCCGGATCGGGAGATCCTGGCGCTGCTTGCGTGGTCTCCGCAAGCAAGCGTGTCTGGTCGAGGAGGAGTCATGGACGCGAAGCAGAAGCACGAGGCGTGCCGCTGTCTGCTTGCAGCGATCGCCCGAAGTTCCTCGCGATTCGGAACCGGAGGTGGTCCGCCGTACGGACCGGCGTCCACGAGAACGACTCCGGGGCGGACACTCGCTGGATCGGCTCCGGAACGCGCGCGGAATCCAATCCGCCTGTGGGCGCCGAGCACTCGACCCTGGTCGGCGACGCCGGCGGGCCCGGACGGCCGCCCCTCGGCACCGCGCGCCCATCCCAACCCCCGAGGCGTACGGAGCGGTGGCGCCACGAGTTCGTCCTTGGACTCCGCCCCGCCTGGCGGCGGGGCTACGCTCAGGACGAACGGCCCAGGAGCGCCTCAGCGCGGCGGCCCACCCCTCACGCCGGCCACGTCATCCAGCGGTCGTCCTTCCGCCGCCAGCGGTCCATGAGCGAGAGCTCGTTCGCGAGCTCGTCGAGGACCATCAGGATGTTCGACAGCTCCTCCGGCCCCGGCGACTCGGCGGGCTCCACGAGCGTCAGCTTGAGCCGATCGTCGTCGCCCGACATGCGCATGACCGGGATCGCGGCGCGCGACGGGCGCGCGCCCAGCGTCGCGGCGAAGGCCTGGGCCGCGGGGCGCTGGAGGCCGGGCCCGACGAGCACGACCGCCGGGCGGAAGCCGCTCGCGAGCTCCGACTCGGCCTCGCGGGTCGAGCCCACGATCCGGACCTCGCGCGTCCCCGCCAGCACCACCACGTCGCTTCCGAGCTCTCTCATCTTCGCCAGTCCCCCGCAGGCTGCCCGGCCGTCGATCGGCCTCAACCTAGCGAACTGGGATTCGGGAAGATGTGATGCCTGCACACCCCGAAGGGAGTGAACGGAGCGCCGGAATCGCCACCGGGGCAGCCGCATGGGCGCGCGGAGACTCGTGGATCGTTGCGTCCGGGTGCCGGCGCGGGGTCAGCCGCGGTCCTGGTAGACCACCAGCCGAGAGCCCCGGAGCAGCTTGTGCGTGTTGGGGCTCTTGATGCCGTTCCACCGGCAGAGGTCGGTCAACTCGACCCCGTACTTCTGGGAGATCGACCAGAGCGTGTCGCCGTGGCGGACCCGCAGGACCGTGCGGCCCGCCGTCTTGGCCTTCTGCGGGCGGTCGTGGCGCACCCGGGGGGCGGCGACCGCGGCGCGCTTCGGGCGGCGCTCCTCCTCGTCGGCCGGCGCGAAGGACGCCACGCTCGTGGCGTTGAGCGGCCGCGGGATGAGGAGCTCGGTGCCGATCCGCAGCTTCCTCCCGTTGCGGAGGTTGTTCAGCTCCATGATGCCCTGCACCGGCACGCCGTACCGGTGCGCGATGTGGGAGAGCGTGTCGCCCTTGCGGATCACGTGGCCGGCGAAGGTCATCCGGACCTTGGCGCGGACCTCGGGCCAGGCCGCGGCGAACGTGTCGGCCGCGGCGGCCGGGATCTTCACCTGGTACGGCCGCGGCGGGGTGCAGGAGCGGCGCAGCTCGGGGTTGAGCTCGATGAGCTCCTTCTCCGAGATGCCGGCCGCGCGGGCGATGACCGAGAGGAGCGTGGCCGAGGGGATCTCCGCCTCGGCGTACTCGATCCACTGCAGCTTCTCGATCTCCTCCTGCCGGAACCCGAAGGCCTCCGGGTGCTTCGAGACGATGGCCGCCGCCATGAGCTTCGGCACGTACCCCTTGGTCTCGGAGCGGAGCACGCGCTGGCCCGGCGCGGCGGCCATGGACCAGAAGTCCTCGTAGCCCTTCCTCTGCGCCTTGTAGACGCGCCCGAGGCCGGCGTTGTATCCCGCCCACGCGAGCCGCCAGTCGCCGGTCCGCTCGTGGAGCTGCTTCAGGAACCGGGCCGCGGCGCGGGCCGAGCGCTCCGGATCGCGCCGCTCGTCCACCCAGAAGTCCTGGCGCAGGCCGAACATCTTGCCCGTGGAGGCGATGAACTGCCACGGGCCCGAGGCCCGGGCGCGGCTGTACGCGAAGTTGCCGAACCCGCTCTCGATCATCGCCAGGTAGACCGTGTCCTTCGGGAGGCCCTCCTCCTCGAGGATCTGGCGGTACCGCGGGATGTACCGGTGCGAGCGGGACAGCCACTTCGCGAAGTGCTTGCGACCAGCGGGCGACTGGAAGAAGCGGATGTACGCGACCACCTGCGGGTTCACGTCGATCGGGATGTCGTACTTCGCCTGGAGCGTCGCGAGGTCCATGCCGAGCTCGGGGAGCAGCTCGATGCTCCCCGGTTGCGACGCCCCGTCGGTCGCGTCGGCGACGTGGGCGGACTCCTCGGCCTGACGCAGGTCCTCGAGCTCCGCGGACTCTTCGTCGATCTCGGCCGCGATCTCCGGCGCGTCCGTGCTGTCGTCCTCGGCGGCCTCGTACGGGCGATCGGCGCCGGTGCGCGCCTGGGCGGAGGCGGAGCGGACGAGGCGCGGGGCCGGGATGGCCGCGGGCGTGAGGGCGACGGCGCCCGACGCGACCTCGGCGGCGCGCGCCGCCTGGGCCTCGGACGCGGCCTGGGCGGCCTCGGGCAGCCCGGCGGGGACGCTCGTGGTGAGCGCGGCGGTCGGCTCCAGCGCCGACGCGCTGGACGCAAGACTGGCGGTGAACAGCAGGGCGATCGTCTTGGAGTTCGGCCTCATCGTTCCTCGGCAACGCGCCGCCGGCTCGGAACCGGGGCCTGGTTCATGGTACCGATACCGCTCCGGATATCAAACTCGCGACGCCGCTTTACGCCCTCCAGCCGAGGGGCCGTCGCGCGCGCCTCGGCGGCTCCCGCCGCCTCGGCGGGCTCCGCGTCTGGGTGCATGTGGGCCCGCCGGTGCTCGATCGTCGGACTCCGCGCGAACAGGCTGCACATGGGCGGTGCTCGATCGTCAGACCCCGGCCGAGTTCCAGCGACACCCGGGGCGCCCCGCGCGGCCGACGGAACCCCTGCGCGGGAGCGAGTCCCCGCTTAGTTCTCGAACCACCGCCCGCGCGCGAAGATTCCGGGGGCTCCCCCGGCCGCGCCCGTGCTAGACCGCCCCGGATCCCTCGCGCCATGCAGATCGGCCCTCACCAGTTCCCCGGACACTTCTTCCTCGCCCCGCTCGCCGGGGTGTCCGATCGTCCGTTCCGTGCCATCTGCCGGCGCCTCGGGGCGAGCTTCGCCTACACCGAGATGGTGTCGGCCCACGGCCTCGTCCAGGGCACGCTCCAGACGCAGAGCTACCTCGACCGCGAGCCGGACGAGGAGCCGTTCGCGGTCCAGATCTTCGCGGCGGAGCCGGACGTGCTCGCCCGCGGCGCGGCCGTGGCGGTCGAGGCCGGAGCGGGGATCATCGACATCAACATGGCCTGCCCCGTGAAGAAGGTGTGCGGGAGCGGGGCGGGCGCGGCGCTGGGCCGCGAGCCGGCGCGGGTCGAGGCGGCGGTCCGCGCGGTGGCGCGCGCCGTCCCCGTCCCGGTCACGATCAAGATCCGCGCGGGGTGGGACGACGCCGACGTGAACTGCGTCGAGGTGGGGCGCGCCGCAGAGGCGGGCGGCGCGTCGGCGGTCGCGCTCCACGGCCGCACGCGCAACCAGATGTACGCCGGCCGCGCGCGCTGGGACCTCGTCGCCGCCGTGAAGCGCGCCGTCGCGATCCCGGTGCTCGGCTCGGGCGACGTCTGGACGGCGCGCGACGCCCTCCGGATGCGGGAGGAGACCGGCTGCGACGCGGTGCTCGTCGCCCGGGGCGCCTGCGGGAACCCGTGGATCTTCCGCGAGCTCGCCGCCGCGGAGCGGGGGCTGCCGCCGCCGCCGCCGCTCTCGCGCGACGAGTGGATCGGCACCGTGCTCGAGCACGTGCGGCTCCAGATCGAGCACCGCGCCCGGAGCGCCAAGCCGGGCGAGACGCCGCAGCAGATCGAGGGGGCCGCGATCCGGGAGCTCCGCCGGCACCTGCTGTGGTACACCCGGGGCCGCAGGGGCGGCGTCCACTTCCGGCGCGACGCGGACAAGCTCCACACCGCCGCCGACGTCGAGGCCCTGCTCGAGCACCACTTCCCGCCCGGCGGCGAGAGCTTCGACCTCGACCCGGGCTTCCGCGCCGACGCCGACGCGGAGTGAACGCGAGCCTCCCCGGATGACCGCGACCAGCGCCCTCGCCTTCTACACCCTCGCCATCCTCGCCGGCGCGCTCGCCGGCGGCGCCCTGCCCCTCGTCGGCCGCGTGTCGCGCTCCGACGTGATGCTCTCGTTCTCGGCGGGCGTGATGCTCGGGGCGGCGTTCTTCCACATGCTGCCGGAGGCGGCGGAGGGCGGCGGGGCGACGGCGCTCTCGTTCGTGGCGGTCGGGTTCCTGGTGCTGTTCCTGGTCGAGCGGTTCGTCCTCGTCCACGCCTGCGCCGAGCCGGGGCCCGGCGCGGAGGAGGCGGCGGCCGCCGCGGGCCGCGAGATCCACCACGTGCACGGCGACGGGACCGGGTGCGAGGCGCACACGATGGGCCTCGCCGCGTTCGTCGGGCTCTCGATCCACACCGTCATCGACGGGTTCGCGCTGGGCGCGTCCTCGGAGCAGCCGGAGCTCGGGCTGCTCGTCTTCCTCGCGATCCTCGCGCACAAGATCCCGAACGCCTTCTCGCTCTCGGCCATCCTGCGGCACGAGGGGTACTCCCGGGCGAGGGCGCTCGCGATGAACGCGACGTTCGCGCTCATGATCCCGCTCGGCGCCGGGCTCTACCTCGCGCTCCGCCACCTGGTGCACGCCGCGACGTTCACCTCGTACGCCGTCGCGGCGAGCGCGGGCACGTTCCTCCACCTGGCGTTCTCGGACATCCTGCCCGACGTCCACCGGCGGCACGGGGCGCGGCTCTCGCACGGGCTCGCCGTGCTCGGCGGGCTGGCGGTGATGTGGGCCATGCGGTTCCTGCAGGGGCACTAACCGGCAGGTCGCGATCCGCGATCGCCTTGCGCCGGCACGAGCACGATCTTGCCCGCGACCTCCGCGCGCTCCTTCATCGCGTGCGCCCGCCGGATCTCGTCGAGCGGCAGGACGGCGCCGATCACGGGCGCCAGCTTCCCCTCGGCGCGCAGCGCCAGGATGCGGGCGAGATCCTCGGGGATCGTCGGGTCGTCCGCGCCCATGCGACGGCCGATCCCGTAGAGGGCGAACCGGCGTCCCGGGGAGAAGAGCCGGTACGCCCCCAGGCGCAGGAGGGTCCCGGCGATCGCGCGACGACCGACGCGCGCCTCGGTCGTGACCCCGAAGGCGACGAGGCAGCCGCCGGGGCGCACGGCGGCGCGCGACCGGGTGAGGCCGGCACCGCCGATGCCGTCGAAGACCGCGTCCACGCCGGCGCCCGTGTGCGCGCGCACCACCTCCACGAGGTCCTCGTGCTGACGGTCGATCGGGATCCCGCCGAGCCGCGCCACGACGTCGTGCTTGGCCCGCGACGCGGTGCCGAAGGCGACCACCCCGTGCAGGCGCGCGAGCGCGAGGAGCGCGGTCCCGACGCCGCCGCCCGCGCCCTGCACGAGGACGCGCGCGCCGGGCTCCACGCGCGCGACGCGGTGGAGCAGCTGCCACGCGGTCACGTAGTCGAGGACGAGCGCCGCGGCCTCCGTGCTCTCGACCCCGCTCGGCACGGGGACGAGGTGGCGCTCCGGCACGTGGACCCGCTCCGCGTTGCCGCCGTTCACGACGAACGCGGCGACCTGCTGCCCCGGTGCGAACCGTGTCGCCCCGGGGCCACACGCCTCCACGACGCCGGCGAGATCGTAGCCCGGCGTGAGCGGGGGCCGCATCCCAGGGATGAAGCCGCGGCGCTTCTGCACGTCCCCGTACGCGACGCCCGAGGCGAGCACCCGGACCTGCACCGTGCCCCGCCCCGGCGGGCCGAGCTCCTCCTCGACGACGTCGATCACCTCGGGGCCGCCCGCGCGGCGGATGATGGCCCGACGATTCCGCATCGGTTCCTCCCGGGGCCGTTCTCGGCCATCGCGTCGGTCGGCGCAAGGTCGGACGCGCGGGGCCTTCGCGGGGCGTTCGAAGGTGGGGCGCGCTGGGGCGACGAGGGGAGAGGCCGGGCTCGGGCTCGGGATCGCTCACGGGCTCGGGGTCTTTGACCAGACCGGACCGCGTGGGAGACTGCACCCGATGACCGACGCGCGGGCCGAGATCCAGGCGGTGCAGGAGGACGTCTTCACCCGCGCGGCGTTCGTCGAGCGGCTCCTCGACGAGACGGGCAAGGTGGTCGTCGGCCAGCGCTACGTCGTCGAGCGGGTGCTCATCGGCCTGCTCACCGGCGGCCACGTGCTGCTCGAGGGGGTGCCGGGGCTCGCGAAGACGCTCGCGGTGAAGACCATCGCCGCGGCGGTGGACTGCGCCTTCAGCCGCATCCAGTTCACGCCCGACCTGCTCCCCGCCGACGTCGTCGGCACGCAGATCTACGACCCGCGCACGCAGACCTTCTCCGCGCGCCAGGGCCCCGTGTTCGCGAACGTGGTCCTCGCCGACGAGGTGAACCGGGCGCCCGCCAAGGTGCAGTCGGCGCTGCTCGAGGCGATGCAGGAGCGGCAGGTCACGCTGGGCGACCGGACCTTCGCGCTGCCGGATCCGTTCATCGTCCTCGCGACGCAGAACCCGATCGAGCAGGAGGGGACCTACCCGCTGCCCGAGGCGCAGGTCGATCGCTTCATGCTCAAGGTGAAGGTGGGGTACCCCTCGCGCGAGGAGGAGCGCGCCATCATGGACCGCATGGTGGCGGCCGCCCCGCCGCGCGCGGCCCCCGTGGTGGGCCCCGCCGAGCTCGCCGCCGCGCGCGGGACGGTGCTCCGCGTGTACATGGACGACCGGGTGAAGGACTACGTCGTGAACCTGGTCTTCGCCACGCGCGACCCGCGCGGCCACGGCCTCGCGGACCTCGCGCCCCTCGTCGAGTACGGCGCCTCCCCGCGGGCGACGCTCTTCCTCGCCCTCGCGGCGCGCGCGCACGCGTTCCTGCGGCGGCGCGCGTACGTCACGCCCGAGGACGTGAAGGCGGTCGCCTACGACGTCCTCCGGCACCGGATCACGCTGACGTACGAGGCCGAGGCCGAGGAGGTCACCCCGGAGCGCGTCGTGTCCCGGGTGCTCGACCGGATCGAGGTTCCTTGACCGTTCCCAACACCCGGGACCTCCTGCAGCGCGTCCGCCGGATCGAGATCACGACCCGGCGCGCGGTCGAGGACACCCTCTCCGGCCAGTACCACTCGGTGTTCAAGGGCCGCGGCATGGACTTCAGCGAGGTCCGGCCGTACGCCCCCGGCGACGAGGTGCGGGCGATCGACTGGAACGTGACCGCCCGGACGGGGCAGCTCCACGTGAAGCGGTTCGTCGAGGAGCGCGAGCTCACGGTCATGGTCCTCTGCGACGTCTCCGGCTCGGCCGACTTCGGGTCCGCGGCGCGGACCAAGGCCGAGGTCGCCGCGGAGATCGCCGCGCTGCTCGCGTTCAGCGCCGTCGCGAACGGCGATCGGGTGGGGCTCGTCCTGTTCACCGATCGCGTGGAGCGGTTCGTCCCGCCGCGCAAGGGCCGGCGCCACGCCCTCCGCCTCCTCTCCGAGATCCTCCAGGCCCGCCCGACCTCCCGGGGGACGTCGCTCGCCGCCGCGCTCGAGTTCCTCCGCAAGGCGATGCGCCGCCGGACGGTGGCGTTCCTGCTCTCCGACTTCGTCGACCCGGGCGCGGGCGCGGCGGGCCCCGCCGGCTTCCCCTTCGAGCGCGCCCTCCGGGTCGCCGCCCGGAAGCACGACGTCGTCCCGGTCCGGCTCACCGATCGCCTGGAGGCCGCGCTGCCGCCGGCCGGCCTCGCCTGGCTCGAGGACCCGGAGACCGGCGCCGTGGTGCGCGCCGACCTCGCGGACCGCGCCGTGCGCGAGCGGCTCCAGGCCGCGGTCGCCGACGAGGAGGAGCGGCTCGCCGCGCTCTTCGCCCGGCTCCGCCTGGATCACGCCGTCGTCCGGGCGGACGCCGCGGATCACGTCGCGCCCCTGCTCGCCTTCTTCCGTGCCCGCGCGCGGAGGTTCGCGTGAGCGCGCTGCTCGCCCTGCTGCTCGTCGCCCCCCTCCCCGACGCCGCCCCGCGCTCGGTCGAGGTCCGCGCCGAGAAGTCCACCGTCCGGCTCGGCGAGCCGTTCGCCTACGAGATCGAGGTGCGCCACGCCCCCGAGGAGCGCTACCTGCTCCGCGGCGCCCCACCGCTCGAGCCGTTCCGCGCGGCGGAGGACGCCCGCTGCGCCCGCGTCGTCGAGGGCGGCGAGGCGCGCACCACGTGCAGCCTGCGGCTCGCGCTCTTCGCGCTCGGCCCCGTGGACGTGCCGGACGTCGTGCTGGAGGTGGAGCGCCCGTCGGGGAAGGCGCGCCTCGCGGTGCCCGGGCCGCGCATCACCGGCGCCGGCATGCTCGACCCCGCCGCGGATCCGGGCGCGCTGGCGCTCCGCGACGTCGCCCCGCCGGTCCCGCTCCTCGTCCGGAGCCTCCGGCCGCTCTGGTGGGCGCTCGGCCTCCTCGGCGGCGCCGCGCTCGCCGCCGGGATCGTCGCGCTCCTCGTCCGGCG
>JAEYZK010000169.1 GCA_023428085.1 Pseudomonadota bacterium | reverse complement strand
TGACCAAGGGGCAGAAGCCGGCGAAGTAGAGCTACCCAGCGGCGTCACGCCCCGGGTGATCGCCTTGGCCGGTACGGGTGATCGGCATCGGCCGGAACGGCCGATCGGCTTGGCCGGAATCCGCAGTCCACGGCCAGGTACGCCTTCTCCGTCTCGTCTCTCCGGTGTCGGTTCCTGCTCTCTCCAGCTATCCCGTAGCCGGCACAGGAGGCGATCGTCCGCGCGTAGGGGGCGCGGTTGATCACTTCAATAACGTCACGGATCTCTTCGTCCACCGACTCCAACTCATTGCGGGTAATTCGGTCCAGCATGGTCGCTTTGTCCTTGGTTCAGGCCCAAGTTGGGCACTCCGGAGCTATGTCTCGATGCACCTCCTTGTGATCGAGAAGATGAGAATGCCAGGGTCCTCGTTCGCGAGTCGCGCTTAGAATCGGACATGTCGTATGCGCGACTCTGCGCTGCCGGCGCACAGCAGCACGAGCGCGCTGACTCAACCGTTCATGGTTGAATGCATCGTCTAACCCTGGAGGACCGATACTCCGTGGGGGAGCTGTACGACTTGGGCCACAAAGGACCCCGGCCCTGCGAGAGTCATCGAGGAAGCGAGCGAGACCTGCATCAAGCTGAAGACGAGCGTCGAGAGCCCCGAGACGCACTGAGCCTCTTCCTGGGAGGGCTTTGGCGCTGCCAGCATGCACCGTGGAGGACGAGTGAACTCCGGCCAAGACCACAAGAAGACATCGACGGCGGCTGGTGGTGGCGAGAGTGCGGAGCCCGGAGTCGCGCTACGCGTCCTGAAGGCGATGAGTAAGGCTGCGCTCTGCGGTGCCTTCGCCGGGCTCCTCGCCTCCATGAAGGGGTGGGGAGGTGGACCCGACTCGCCTTGGGACTTGGCCATCCTCTGGGGATTGGTGGGCGCCTTGATCGGCATCGTATACGGCCTCTGGACCGAGTACCCCACACCCGTCGGCTGGCTGATCACAGTTGGCGGCGTCGTGTTCGCATACTTCGTCAAGGGTCCCGTGGTCTTGGCGTGGATCGTGGGCGCCGCAGCCGCAATCGCGACCCTGAGCTTCACCTACAAGGCTCTGAACGAGCACCTCGCCAACCAACGGAAGATCATCGACCTCCTGTCGAAGAGCCCGGTACGTGAGCACCTTGCGAACCAACGCCGAATCATCGACCTACTCGACAAGATCGCGAACGGGCCCCACGACTAATGAGCTCCTCCTCTCGCGCTCATGCCCTTCTCCTCTGGTACACGGTGCTCGGTGTGACTTCCGCGCAGTTGGCTGCGGACGCACACGTACGGGATCGGGAAGCAACACCCGTCTAGCTGCTCGATGGCGACACCGGCGCACGGCCGTGCTCAACGTCGGGCGGGATGTAGGTGGCTTTCTCCCTTTGCCCGCATCCCCTGCTCGCAGAGAATGACGCCGTTGTCCTCGCAACTAGGAGGCACCGTGTCAGCGCCAGCGCTCGGAACGAGTCCACTCGTCGTCGTCGATGTCGAGACCACCGGATTGCTGACTCGTACTGACCGAGTGCTTGAGGTGGCCCTCGTTCGCCTTCGGCCGGACCTCAGCGTTGAGGAGGAGTTCGATACGCTGGTGAACCCCTGCCGAGACGTGGGTGCAACCGAGATTCACGGCGTCACGGCCTCGGACGTCACGAGCGCGCCGCTCTTCTCCGATGCTGCCGGTGACGTAGGCTCCCGGATGGAGGGCGCTGTCGTAGTTGGCCACAACGTTCGCTTCGATCTTCGGTTCCTGAGTGCAGAGTTCGAGCGGATGGGCGTCCATCTCCCCGAACTGCCTCGGCTCTGCACGCTCCGGCTCGCTCAACAGTTCTTGGTGGCGCCCAACAGGCGGCTCGAGACCTGCTGCAGGGTTCTCGGAGTTCCACTCGATAACGCTCACTCTGCGCTCGGCGATGCCCGCGCAACCACCCGGTTGCTCACTGCCTTCCTAGGATCTGCAGCCGAAGAAGGCATGCGAGACTTGGGCGAATTGGGATGCTCGCCGCTCGCGTTTCCAGGCGCTTGGGCCCCGACGACGAGACGTGGGAAGCGATGCACTCGTTCCGAGGCCGCACGCGCCGTTTCGGACAACCGTAGTTACCTGTCTCGACTTGTCAGCAGACTCCCCGGGGATGACGCCACTGGAGCGGACGAAGCCGAGTACATGGCTCTGTTGGACCGGGTTATCGAAGACCGGGCGGTCACCGCTGCCGAGGGCCAAGCTCTTGCCGACGCCTCGGTTCAGCTCGGTCTCTCGAGAGTAGACGTCCAACGTGCGCACGAGAAGTATCTGCGAGCCTTGGTGGCCGCCGCCTGGAGTGATGGCGAGGTATCGGAACTGGAGTCTCGGGACTTGCTCTTGGTCGGGCAGCTACTCGGTGTCCCGGCCGAGCGCGTACTAACACTCGTCGGTCAGCGCCCTAACAAGTCGGAGGCGGCGCCAGTTCGAGAGGATCTACGAGGCAAGCGGGTCTGTTTCACCGGGTCTCTGCAAGAGGTCCTGCACCAAGGAGAGCCGCTAACCAGGCCCGTAGCAGAGCGTCTTGCAGCGGAGGCCGGCCTCATCGTGTGTCCGAGTGTGACCAAGAAGCTGGACATCCTCGTGGTAGCGGATCCGAACTCCGCCTCTGGAAAAGCTGCCAAGGCTCGTGCGTACGGCACTCGCATCCTGGCCGCTGCCCACTTCTTCGCCGTGATCAATTCAGCCCGGTTGGAACCCTCGGTTCGCCAGGCCGACGCGCTCGATACCCTCGCCGACGAGCTGGGTCCGGACGAACCGGCACCCGCCTTGTGCCTCGGTGAACGCACCGGTGCGGACGACCTCGAGAGTGGCGCGCATGACTCGCCGGATGCGCATGCCTTCGTGTCTCGCTCCGACGATTTCGCGTCCGCTGTGGAGAGAAACGTTCGCGGGGAAGCTCTGGAGAAGCAGGGCGCCGAGGACGAGGCTATCCAACTTTACGAGGTAAATGCTCGCGAGGGGTTCGACGGGACACATCCGTACGACAGGCTCGCCATCATCTGGAGGCGCCGGAAGGAGTACGACCGGGAGATCGCCGTGGTCGAGCGCGCTATCGCCGTGTTCCAGCAACAGCCATATTCCGAGGCTCTCGTCGCCAAGTACCGCGCTCGGCTTGCGAAGGCCAAGGCGCTCGCGTCAGGAACGCCGGTAGCTCGGGCGAAGCCCGGCGCTATACTCTCCTCGGTTGGTGAGCCCCGACCCCGCGCCTGCAAGACCAAGGGGTGCACGAAGGCAGTGTCGACCGATGCCCGACAGTACTGTGATGAGTGCAGAGAGATTCGCTCTGCTCCGAACGTGCACCGCAATGGCGATCACCGTCCCGAGAAGCTCTTCTTCGGCGTCGCCGGTACCCCACACCACCACGCGGCTACTGAGGTCGTGAGCGGTGAGCGACTTTACCTCGTGCGCGATCCCAGTAACCCGCATGACCGGGATGCCATCGAGGTTCGCAGAAGCAATGGCGACCTCGTGGGCTACGTGCCCGCCCATGGCTTCATCCAGGGGAAGTGGGGCTATGGGCCGTACACACAGTCCGACCTCGCAAGAGCGATGGATGCCGGAGCCCGCGTAACGGTCCAGTGTTACGATACGGGCCGCGGCGGTCCGGGCTCAGTCCGGGTCCACGGTCACTGCGATGGGTGGATGCAGCCGTACCCCGCACGGCTTGAGGTCTGGGCCGCACGCGGAACGCGGTTCAACGAGCCCGTCGAGCCGTTGCCGTTCGTGGTTACCCGGGAGCAGCAGCGCAGGCCCGAATCGGCGCACGAGTCCCTGGCGCCGGACGCGGCTGTTCTTCTTGGCTCCGTCCCAGAGCCGATTCCTAGCGTGGCGAGCACGTCACCAACCATCGCACCCGCTGCTCCACTTTCTCCTCCCCCGTCCTGGTGGCGGCGGCTTCTCGGCCTCAGCTAAACACCCGACGCGGCACTCGCAGGAGCGGGCGCTTCGAGGGAGGTTGGCGCGTGTTCGCGGCGGTCCAGAGCCCTCAGCTGCCGCGCTGCCCGAGTGCGACTCCGTGATATGGTTAAGGCTTCAACGAGTCCACTGGGGGACCCCGTGTCTGAGTTCGACCAGCAGCCGTTCGCACAGATCAGCGACTTCGCTACGAATCCCGAGCCTCGGTGCCCGTGCGTTCTTCTCCTCGACACCTCTGGGTCGATGGCCGGCACCAAGATCGACGAACTGAACGCGGGGCTACAAGCCTTCGCTGAGCAGCTGCGGTCGGACGCGATGGCCGCCAAGCGCGTTGAGGTCGCCATCGTTGGCTTCGGCCCTGTCGCAACGATCCAGGACTTCGTTACGGCGGACTCGTTCTCCGCTCCGGTACTGGCTGCCCACGGAGACACGCCGATGGGTGAAGCGATCCTGAGGGCAGTCGATCTCGTGGCCGAACGCAAGAAGGCGTACCGGACGAACGGGATTGCCTACTATCGGCCTTGGATTTTCCTGATCACCGATGGCGCCCCGACGGATGACGTTGGCCGCGCGACCGCCGCGATTCGCGAGGGCGAGGCTTCCAAGAGCCTCATGTTCTACGCTGTCGGTGTCGAGAACGCCGACCTCGAGCGGCTCAAGCAGATCGCGGTACGCCAGCCACTGAAGTTGAAGGGGATGTCTTTCCGCGAGCTCTTCGTTTGGCTCTCCAACTCTCTTGGAAGCGTCTCGAGGTCTCAGCCCGGCGACACCCCCGCGCTTGCGAACCCTGCTGCACCCGACGGCTGGGCTGTGGCCGGCTGACTCCATGTGGCGTTTCATCTCCGCGCGCACGCGTGGCACATCCCACATCCGGGCCGGCTCGCCTTGCCAGGACCAGTTTGCGTGCACCGTCCTAGATGACGGATCGCTTGTCGCAGCGCTCGCAGACGGCGCGGGGTCCGCGGTATCCGCGGAACATGGCGCCCGAATCGCGACCGCTACAGCCCTTGGCTTCGTTCGCACAGCGATCACGTCCGGCCGCGACGACTTTTGCGCTATCCTCCGCGATGCGGCGCGGGATGCGGCAAGCGCCGTCGCCGATGCCGCCCGTGACGCGGGCCAACGCCCACGAGACTTTGCGTCCACATTGCTCCTCGCCACACTCGGCCCTCACGGCGGCGCCGCTGCCCAGATCGGCGACGGTGTAATAGTTGTGGGTGGCGACGGGTCGGACTGGAGCTGGGTGTTCTGGCCGCAGCGCGGCGAGTTCGCGAACACGACCTTCTTCTTGACCGACGACGATGCGCTCGAGCGACTGCAGGTAGAGGACTTCGTCGGCGACATTACGTCTGTAGCCATGATGAGCGATGGTCTCGAGCCGCTTGCCCTCCACTACGAGACTCGGTCTGCCCACGCTCCGTTCTTCGATGGCATGTTTCGGGTGCTAGGATCCGCGACTGGCGCACGGGAGGTTCCCGAGCTCTCGGCTGCGCTGGAGAGATATCTTGGGTCCGACGTTGTCGCTACACGCACCGACGATGACGTGTCGTTGATTCTTGCGAACCGGATCAGGCCGCCACGTCTGTGAACCTCCTGTATGCGAGTACGCGCCAGCCAGTCGCACTGGGCCCGGAGTTGGGTCGTGGAGGCGAAGGGGCGGTATACGCGCTGGAGGGGCGGGCCGACGACGTTGCCAAACTCTACCTAGCCGCGCCGGATACACGGAAGGCCGAGAAGCTCCGGGCCATGGCTTCGGCGAGGTTCGCACCTCTAGCAAGCGTCGCGGCTTGGCCGAAGGACCTGCTGGTCGATGCTACTGGCCGGCCACACGGGTTCGTAATGCGCCGCGTGAAGTCCCACTGGGACGCGCACCAGCTCTACAGCCCGAAGAGCCGCTCACACGCCTTCCCCGAGGCTGACTTCCGGTTCCTCGTCCACGTTGGAACAAACATTTCCCGCGCATTCGCGCTCGCGCACGGTCATGGCACTGTCATCGGAGACGTAAACCACGGGAACGTGATGGTCGGGGCGGATGGAACAGTCATCCTAATCGACTGTGATTCCTTCCAGATTGCTGCTGACACCTCCGTGTTCCCGTGTGACGTCGGCGTACCACTCTTCACAGCTCCCGAATTGCAGGGCCAGACCTTGCGAGGTCGACTGCGGAGCCCCGACCACGACCGCTTCGGGCTCGCCGTGCTGCTTTTTCATCTGCTGTTCATGGGGCGTCACCCCTTCGCTGGGCGATACCTTGGCCGCGGCGACATGCCCATCGAGCGTGCTATCGCCGAGCACCGGTTCGCATACGGAGGCGATGCTTGGACGCAGATGCAGCCGCCACCCGCGACGGTGCCATTGGCGACAGCCGGCCCCAGTGCGGCTGCCCTTTTCCGCGAAGCATTCTCGCCGAGTGCGCCTTCGCGCGGTCGCCCCTCAGCGCCGACCTGGATCGACGCGCTGACCGAGCTCAAGGAGCATCTCAAGCCGTGCGGTAAAGTCGCTTGGCATCACCACGCAGATTCGCTCCAGCACTGCCCTTGGTGTGAAGTTGAGTCATCGACGGGTGTCCGGCTGTTCGGTCAGAGGCTTGTGTGGGCCGCGGATACCGCAGGGATGGATGTCGAGTCGCTGTGGAAGGCAATTCTTGCCGCCCCGCGCCCTCCAACGGAGCCGGTTCTCCCTTCAGCCAAGGGCTGGCAAGCGCCACCTGGCATCGACCTGTATGCCGGCAAGCCAAGCAAGATCCGCCAGAGTCTCTGCAGCACGGTGCCACCTGTTGCGATCCTCATCGGCTTCATCGGATGCATGGCGAGTTCGCCCCCTGCGCTCCTCTGCGGCCTGGTTGTAGCCGGTATCGCGTTCGCACTCGCGCCGCGCGGGTTCCACCAGGTCGTTTCGAGTGCTGAGGAGTCCGTTCGGGCGGCACGTAGCCGCTGGGAGCAAGCACTCCAGCAATGGCGGGGCGAGACCAGTCGCGCCGAGTTCGACACAAAGCTCGCGGCGCTGACACGGTGCAAGAGTGAGCTCGATCAGCTTCCCAGAGAGCTCGAACGAAAGATCGAGCGGCTCCGGTCTGAGATGCGCGACAAGCAACTAGCAAGATACCTGGACCGCTTCCGGATCGACCGAGCCTCTATCCGAGGCATCGGCACCAGCCGAGCAGCCATGCTGGCGGCCTATGGCATCGAAACGGCGGCTGACGTCGAGCGGTATGCGGTCATGAACGTGCCGGGGTTCGGCGAGAAGCTCACCGGGGAGCTTCTTGCCTGGCGGCACTCGCACTCCGTGAACTTTCGTTTCAACCCGAACGAACCGCTCGACCCACGAGACATCGCGCAAGCCAAGCAGGAGATCGACGCCCGGCGGACCCAACTCATCTCTACGCTACGAGGTGGCCCCCCTGAGTTGCAGCGCGCAGCCCAGCGCGTGACCGAAGCTCAGACCAGGCTCCTGCCGGTGCTCGAACGCCTTTGGAGTGAGTTCCAACTGGCCGAGGCCCGTGTTCAGGCTCTCAAGTCGTAACTCGCCGACCGCTTGCTACTTTGCTACCCGCCCTGTGCCTTCCATGGCCGTAAACCGTTCTCCCTCGAGTCCTTTTACCCGAGGAGATGGCCTGTTTTCGGACGCTTGAGCGTCCTCAACCGCCGTACTCTGCCGCAAACGGACGCGCTCGGGCCGTATTCGATTCCCGGCGCCTCCACTTCCCACGACCCCGCCCAACGGCGGGGTCTTCCTTTTTCATCCCGAGGATCCATGGCAGACGGCCCCGCACGCGATGTCGAGAAGGTCATCTCCCGCGCGCAGTTCGTCGAGAAGCTGCGGCGCCTCGCCGACGCGCTCGACCAGGGGCAGCCGTTCACGATCCAGGTCGCGAACGAGCGCTTCACCGTCCCGGCGTACGCGGTGATGAGCGTCGAGCACGAGCGCGGCGAGGAGGGCGAGGAGCTCGAGCTCCAGCTCAGGTGGCGGCGCTGACGCCTGGCGCGGCGACGAGCGCCGGCGAGGGGTCGCCACGGCGAAGCGAAGCCAGCGCCCGAGCTGGCGGCCTTCATGCGTTCGGGGAGCGCTACGGCGACGCCGCATCGCCCTCCGCACCGGACCGCTGGAGCGCCGCCTCTGCCTCGGCCAGCGTGAGCGGCTTGCCGGAGAGCGGACCGCCTCCGGGCTGCTGGAGCACGCCGCCGGTCCGCAGGAGCCCGGTGTCCAGCGGCGCGAAGCCGATCTCGGCCATGAGCCGTGCGACGACGGCCTTGGCCTCGCTGTCGTCGCCGGCGATGGGCATCACCACCCGCTCGTGCATGGGGACGCCGGGTCGGCCGCGGTTCAGGAGGTCGTCCGCGGGCAGGCTGTTCATGGCCTTCACGAGGCGCGCGCCGGGGAGCACCTTGGCCACCTCCTCGCTGGAGGTGGAGCCGGCGAGGTCGTAGAGCCCCATGTCCGGGCGATAGTGGTTCATTGCGTCGATGACGATCTTCCCCTGGAGCTGCTGCGCCGGCAGGTCGGCGCGGCTGCGCCAGGGGATGGCCAGCACCACCACCTCCCCGAACGCGGCCGCGTCGCGGACGGTGGTCGCGCGGGCGTTGGGACCCAGCGCAGCCACCTGCTCGTGGAGCGTGTCTGGAGCGCCGGAGTGGCTGAGGGCGATCTCGTGCCCCGCTCCAGCGAAGAGCCGCGCCGCCGCGCCGCCGATGTTTCCCGAGCCGAGGATCCCGATCCGCATGGTGCACCTCCGGCGCCCGTCCGGGCGCTCCGGACCTCACCTCACGCCGGCGCGCGGCGCGGGCAACGCCCGTCAGGGCCGTACCCCGGCGCCCTCGACGATGGCCAGCCTCGGCGCCTTGCGGTCGTCCGAAGGACCGGTGGAGTGGCCCAGGAGCAGAGGCGCTCCTGCTGCGTCATGGCCTTCGCTAGAATCCGGGGATCGAGGCTTCGATGGCGACCCTTCACCTGATGGTGGGACTCCCCGGGAGCGGGAAGACGACGTTGGCCCGGGAGCTCGAGACCAGGTACTCCGCGCTCCGGCTCACCGTCGATGAATGGCACATCCGGCTGTTCGGATCTGACGTTCACGACGACAGCGACGAGTCCGACTTCGCGAAGCATGACGTCCGGCACGAGGCGATCGAGTCGCTCCTCAGGGAGGTGGCGGCGAAGCTCCTCGTCCTCGGCGTCGACGTCATCCTGGACTTTGGGTTCTGGTCCAGGAGGGAACGCGACGAGCTCCGCGCAAGGGCACGCGACCTCGGTGCGGACCTCAGGATCCACTTCATGGACGTGTCCGAGGAGTTGCTGCTCGAGCGTATCAGGGCCAGGAACGCTCACCTTCCTCCGGGTGCCTTTCACATCCCCGAGGCCAAGCTCGAGGAGTGGGTGCGCGTGTTCGAGCCGCCATCGCCGGACGAGCTCGGATGATGGCGACGAGCGCACCGACGCCCTCCGGGGCGCGGCCCCCCTACGAGACGGTCAGCACCACGTTGCCCTTCTTGTGGCCCGCCTCCACGTACCGGTGCGCGTCGACGATCTGCTCGAGCGGGTATTGCCGATCGATCACCGGCGTCAGCTTGCCCTCCTCGATCAGCTCCCTGAGCCGCTCGAGGTCGCCCGGCCGAAACCGCGGCGAACCGGTGACCGACACCCGGCGCCCGCCGTGTCTCAGCACGCGCCTGGCTCGCGAGGCCGCGCACTTCCCCACGGCGTCGAAGACCACGTCGAAGACCCGGCCGCGCTGCGTGAAGTCCTCGCTCGTGTAGTCGATGACCTCGTCCGCGCCGAGCGATCGCACGAGCGCGACGTTCGCCGCGCTGCACACGGCGGTCACGTGCGCGCCGAGGTGCCTCGCGAGCTGCACCGCGAAGGTCCCCACGCTGCCGGAGGCCCCGTACACGAGGACCCGCTCTCCGGGCCGGACGCCGGCGCGCCGCAGGAATCCCTGCGCCGTCAGCCCGCCGACGGGCACGGCGGCGGCCTGCTGGAAGCTCATGTTGGCCGGCTTGCGCGCGACCAGGCCGACCTTCATGATCTTCCCGCTCTCGGCGAGGCACCGGTACTCCGCGTGGGCACCGAAGCCGAACCCGGTGAAGGCGAAGACGTGCTCCCCTGGCCTGAAGCGACGAACGGCGCTGCCCACGGCCTCGATCTCGCCCGCCAGCTCGAACCCCAGGACCCGCACGCGCCTCGGCCGGAAGAGCCCGTTGACGAGCCGCACCAGGAACGGATCGGCCCTGCGCATCCGCCAGTCCCCGGCCGCCACGGTGGCCGCGCGCACCTTCACCAGGATCTCGCTCGCCGCGGGCGTCGGCTCGTCGAGCTCCGCGAGCCGAACGACCTCGGGCGGTCCGTACTCGTCGTACACGGCGGCCTTCATGGCTTCTCCCGTCGCGAGAGGGATGGTCGATCACCACCTCGTGGTCCACGCGCGGCGCAGCATCGACAGCGCGCCCCGACGAGATCTACCATTCTCGGCCACATGGCGGCCGACGACCTGGCGATCCGCGCGGTGTCTCCGGGAGCCTTCACGCTCCCGGGAGGGCTGGCCTGGTGCACCCGCCACGCGCGGAGGCGGAGCAGGCGGCGGCTGCTCCCACTCGCGGTCGCTGGCCTCCTCGCCGCCCTCCTCACGGGCTGCGAGCACTCCACCTACGTGCATGGAACGGTGCTCGGCTCCACGCCGAACGGACCGAGGCCGCTGGCGGGGGCGACCGTCGCCAGCGCCGCGGCGGCCCGCGTCAGCACCTCGGAGCACGACGGGGGCTATGACATCGCGCCGAAGATCTCGTGCTGGTACTTGCCTCGCTGCTACTCCGCGAACCCGCGGCTCGAGTTCCGCGCACCGGGATACCGACCGCGGGTGGTGAGCCTGCGGTCCGCGGTGGCCGAACGCGGGGTCACGAGAAAGGAGCTCGTCCCGGGCCTCGAGATCGTGCTCGACGTCGTCCTGGAGCCGATCACGCCCGCCTCCGGGACCCCGACGCCGCGCTGAGCCCGTCGTCTGCGGGGTCGTTCGCCCGGGTTCGATCCGGGCGCTGACCTCTCGTCCCGGGCCGACGCGGTTCAGCGGGTGAACTTCTCGCCGCGCGCCCCTATGCTCTCCGTTGCTGGCGTCAGCTCCCGAGGAGCTCCATGACCCCGCTCGTCCCCGACCCGAAGAAGATCCGCTCCTTCGAGAGCGTGAAGGCGTTCGAGACCTGGTTCGCGGCGAACCACGATCGCGAGGACGAGGTCTGGGTCCGCATCTTCAAGAAGGGTTCGGGCGTCGCCACGCTCACCCCGGCCGAGGCCCTGGACGTCGCGCTCTGCTGGGGCTGGATCGACGCCATCCGGAAGGGCTTCGACGAGACCTCGTTCCTGCAGCGCTACACGCGCCGGCGGCCGAAGAGCACCTGGAGCCAGATCAACCGGGAGCACGTCGCGCGGCTGACGGCCGCGGGCCGCATGACCGTGCCCGGGCAGCGGGAGGTCGATGCCGCCAGGGCCGACGGCCGGTGGGACGCGGCCTACGCGCCCATGCGCGAGGTCACCTTCGCGACGCTCCCTGCGGACCTGCGCGCCGCCATCGAGGCGAGCCCTCGCGCGCTCCGGACGCTCCGCGCGCTCGGCAAGGCGAACCTCTTCGCGCTGGCGTTCCGGACCGGCAAGATGAAGACCGCCGCCGGCAGGGCGCGGAAGATCGCCGCCCTCGTCTCGACGCTGGCCCGCGGGGAGGCCATCGTGCCGGAGCGGCGGAGAGCTCCGCGAGCCGACCTGCGTCAGCGCGCGGCGCCGTCCCGGCGCTAGGCCCGCCGGGTGAGCGCGGCCGCCAGCGCCTCCACCAGGTGCTGGTGCGGTGCGAGCCGGGTCTCCGCGGCCAGGGCTCGCCGCGCGGCCTCCTCCAGCACCATGGGCGGGTCGAGCCCGGCCCGGGCCCAGAACCCAGGCCGCTGCGCCAGCAGGTCGCTCCGGAGCCCCTCCACCAGCTCGCGCGCGAGGGCGTGATCAGCCCGGGTGATGAGCCGGATCCAGTGCGACGACAGACCGGGTGAGACCATCGGCACGCGGAGGAGCCAGGGCCGACGCCCCTGGACGGCGGCCACCCGCAGCAGGATGTCCCTCCCCGAGAGCGCCTCGGGGCCGGGCAGGTCCCACCAGTCGCTGCCCTCCAGCTCGAGCGCCAGCCCGGCCACGAGCGCGGCGGACACGTCGTCGAGGGCGACCGGCTCGCTCCGGTTCAGGAGCCAGGCGGGAAGGATCATGGCCGGCAGCCGGGCCGACAGGTCCCGCACGATCGCCCAGGAAGCGCCGCCCGCGCCCACGATCATCCCGGCGCGGAGCTCCAGGCACGGCACCGGCCCGGCGCGGAGCGCCTCACCGGTCCGGAGCCTGGAGCGGAGGTGCCTCGACGGGGGCCCGGCCGGCGCGACGCCGCCGAGATAGACGATCCGTTCCAGCCCCCGCCGCCCTGCCGCCCGGGCGAAGGTCTCGGCGGCGCGGACCTCGCGCTCCTCCCAGCCGGGCCGCAGGTCGGCCATGCCGTGGACCAGGTAGAGCGCGGCCTGGCAGTCCCGCAGCGCGAGCTCGATCGACGACGCGTCTCCCACGTCGCCTCCCATCCACTCCCGACCGGGCCACTGCGCACGCGCCACGTCGGGGCGGCGCGAGAGGCAGCGGACCTCCCACCCGGCGCCGCGCAGCCTGTCGTGGACGTGCCGGCCCACGAAGCCGGTTCCGCCGGTCAGGAGCGCCCGCCGTGTCATGCTACGCTCACCTCGTCGTGTCGCGTCGCCTCGATCTTCCCTTCGCCGCCGTGGCCTGGCTCTCCGGCTTCGCCTGGGTGCAATGGAAGGGTAGCTGGACGCCGCTCGCCGCGCTCGCGCTGCTGGCGGCCGTCCGGCTGGTCCTCACCGATCCGGAGACCCGCCGGCTCCTCCTCCCCCGTGCTTCGACCGTGCCCCTGGCCGCGGCCGGGGCGCTGGTGATGGTCGGGGGCACCTACGGGCTCTATGCGGTCCTGGTCGAGGTGGTGCCATCGCTGGCCGACGCCACGGCTGGCCTGTACGGCGTCCTGAACGCCGGTGGCTCCGGGCCGCTCGCGCTCGCCATCCAGGTGACGCCCATCGCGGCTTGCGAAGAGGTGGTCTGGCGAGGCCGGAGCCTCGGACCCCCACCGGCGCGCGGCACGGTCGACGCGGCCGCCGTCCGGCGCGCTGCGCTGGCGGCGCTCCTGTACGGCGCCTGCCACGCCACCTCGGGCTCGCTCCTGCTCGTCCTCGTGGCGCTGGCGTGCGGGCTGGCCTGGGGGCTCCTGCGGATCGCCGGCCGTTCGCTGTGGCCCGCGATCCTGGTTCATGCCGCCTGGGACCTGGCGGTGCTCGTCGTCTGGCCGCTGGCGTGAGCCCGCGATCGCCGACGGGATCGCGTGGGTCGGCCTCACCGGCGCCACCGGCGCTGCGTCGAACTCACCGCGCGGCGCGCGGGGGCCTCGGGTACCCGATCTTCGCGTCGACCACCTGCGTCGGCCCGGCGAAGGGGAACTTGAGATTGTTCCAGCTGAACACGTCCATCCCCAGGTCCTCCGCCTTCATCCCGGCGGCGACGGCGTCGGCGACGACCTTGTCGCCGTTGACCGCGAAGCCTCCCTCGAGCGGCCGTCGCCGCGCATCCAGATCCCACCGCTGGTTGCCGTCCTCGTCGTGCAGCATGATGAGGACGTAGTCGCCGTCGGCGAGGCCGCCGAGCCGGAACGTGAGCTCCGGGCCGCCGACCGGGAGGAGCTTCCAGCGGGCGGGCTTGCCCTGGATCGGCTCGTGGTCGAAGAGGCTCACGAAGAGGTTGCCGCCCGACCGGAGCCCGGTGACGTGCACCTCGAGCGTGCCTCCCTCCGGCTTCCTCCCCGTGGAAACGTAGCGCTGGGCGGTGAACCCGTAGGCGCCGTAGGGTAGCTTCGGCCAGACGCGCGGATCCCCCTGCGGCTCCCAGCCTTCTTCGCCGTCGACGATCTCCGAGAGGTCCTTCGCCATGCCGATCGAGCAGGTGACGTACCAGAACGACCGCCGCCCGGCGAGGAGCTCCTTCAGCCCGCGTTCCCGGTGAAGGGGCGGCACGAGCACCTCGAGGATCTGCCCCCAGCGCGCCTCCCACCGGTTGTCCGTGTGGAAGAAGACCGCCTCCGGCAGGTAGTACATCGACGGTCCGAGCGACCAGGAGTCGGAGGTGATGACGAGATCACCCGGGAGCATCACGTGGCGCAGGTCGTGGGTGACCTCGCGCATCGGAGCGTTGAGGGTCTGCGTGTAGATGATGCGGAACGTGGCGCCGTTGAGCAGGGCGAGGGCCCCGAGCGCCGCCCACGCCGACGCCCGGCCCGGCAGCCGCGCCGCGCCCATGGCCGTGAGGAGCGCGAGCACGCCCGTGCAGACGATGAAGTACCGGTGGAAGAGCACCGGCACGACGGTCACCGAGACGACGAGCGCGGCCGCGAACGTGCCGGCGTAGATCGTGACGAGCAGCGCGCCCGTGGTCCGCGCCTCCGCGTCGCGGCGACGCCAGGCGTCGAGGACGCCCCAGAGGATCAGCGCGGCGCAGAGCGCCAGCGCGGCGACCATCCAGGAGCGCACCGGCGGATAGCCCGGGTACAGCTCCTTGAGCACGAACGGCCGGAGCAGCACCTCGCCCACGCCCCGCCACGAGGGCGGCGGTACCCAGAACCCCTGCCCCTTCACCTGCGCCGCCTGGGAGAGGACTCGCGCCAGCCACGGCGCGTACCCTGCCGCCACGATCCCGCCCGTCCAGAGGCAGGGCGCGAGCCGCTCCCGGCGGCGGAGGACGACCCAGCCCAGCACGAAGGCGTGCACGAAGAACGCGGCGATGAGCCCGTAGTTGTGCAGGTAGGCCGCGGCCAGCGACGCGCCTCCGAGCCGGAGCCAGTCGCCGCGGCGACCCTCGCGGACCGCCAGCGCCCCGTACACGGCCGCCGCGGTCACGGCCACGGCAGCGAGCGTGTACATGCGCGCCTCGTGCGCGTGGATGAGGAGCACCGGCATGCAGAGCGCCGCGCCCGCATGGAGGAGCGCCGTCCGCTCGCCCACGAGCCGCCGTACCGGACCCGCGCCCAGCGCGACGAGGCCTACGCTGCCCAGGGCAGGGAGCACGCGGAGAGCCCACTCCGAGCCGCCCAGGACCGCGCGCACGGCGTGCAGCAGCACTCTACCGCTTCGGCGCCGCGCAGCTCACGGCAGCATTCCCCGGGCGGTCTCGATGGAGCGCCGGGTCTCGGCGTTGTGCGGATCGTATTGCAGCGATCGCTCCCACGCGCGGATGGCTTGGCCGTACTCCCCGCGCCGCGCGTGGATCTCTCCGAGATCCTGGTAGACCTTCCAGTTCTCGGTGCCGGCACGGATCGCCGCCACCACCTCGCGCTCGGCCCGGTCCAGATCGTCGAGGAGAAGGCTCGACACGCCGAGCAGGTAGTGTGCGTTCCCGCTGCGAGGGTTGAGCTCGATCGCCTTCTCCAGCAGGGGTACGGCGCGGTCGGGCTGCCGCTTGTTCACGTACAGCGACGCCAGGTTGCACCAGAGGGTCACGCGCGCGTTCGGATCCACGAGCCCTCGAGGATCCACCCGGAGGTACTCCGCCAGCGCCTCGTCGTCCCGCCGCTCCTGGAGGAAGGCGTTGCCCATGAGCAGCCGGGCCACCTGGGACTCGGGCGAGAGCCGGAGCGCCTGCGCGAGCTCGGCGCGCGCCTCGGCGGGCCGGTTCTGCTGGAGGAAGATGTGGGCGAGGTTGAGGTGCGCCGCCTGCGCGACCTCCCCGCCGGCCCGCGCCGATCGGGCGAAGACGGCGACGGCCTCCTGCGTGCGGCCGAGCCGGACCAGCGTGTAGGCGTACGAGTTGTACGCCCTGGCGAAGTCGCCCTGCACGTCCCTGTGCCGGTGAGCGAACGTCGCGGCGTAGGCCACGACGACGGCGCATGCAACCGCGCAGAGGTTCAGCTCGTTCAGCCACGGAGGGATCCGAAGCCGCGGCGCCCGTCGGGCCAGGAGCGCGGGGAGGCCGGCCCGGAGCGGCTCCGCCGCGGAGATCGCCAGGGCCGGGATGAACACCATCGAGTAGTGGGGATACTTGATCGGATAGAGGAGGAGGAAGAGCGCGGCGGCCGCGAACCAGGCGAAGAGGGCGAAGCTGCGCCGGAGCAGGAGCGGAAGCCCCAGGAAGCCCAGGATCAGGATCACCCGGTCGAGGCCGAACATCAGCTCGCTGGGCTGAAACAGCGCCCTGGGCTGCCCGAGCGCGGCGAACGCGCCGAGCGGGCCGGTGTCGCCGCCGTAGACCTCGAGGAATCGCCGATAGAGCGCCGACCCGGCGTGCACCTGGTGGAAGTGCACGGATCGCAGCAGGTTGCCCACCGGATCGAGCCACAGCGCCGGGTTCAGCGCCACGAACGTCAGGATCGCGATCCCGGTGTACGCCAGCGGGCACCAGATCCGCCGCCGGAACTGCAGCAGCAGCACCAGGAAGATGGCGAGCGCCAGGACACCGGCGACGTACTTGGACGCCACCCCGGCGCCGAGGAGCACCGCGGAGCCGACCAGCCAGCGGCCCCAGGTACCGTTCGCCTTCAGCAGCAGGACGAAGGACGCCGTCACGAAGCCGACGGTGACCGAGTCGAGCCAGGCCTTCGACGTGAAGTAGATGTACCAGGTGTGCAGACAGAGGATCACCGCGGCGCTGGGCGAGACCCAGAAGACAAGGGCGGCCGTGAGACAGGCGAAGAGGATCGCCGTGATCCGGCAGACCCGCACCAGGTCCTCGGGGGACCGGTGCGCTCCGGTGACGGCGATGGCGGCGCCGTGGATCAGCTTCACGAGCGGCGGATGCTCGTAGTTCTCCCGGGACCGCAGGATGCCCCCCAGGTTCCCGGTGCGCAGGTACTCCGCGTACTCGAAGCCCACGGCGGCCGTGTAGAGCGCCTCGTCGTTGTCCACGTCCAGGCTGTGCCGGGTCGGGGCGCGTGTCGCCAGGCAGGCGATCACCAGCAGCACCAGCCCGAGCGCGAGCCGGAGCTTCCCGGCGGCGGTCCGGCCGGCGAGCACGAGCAGCTGCGGATCGCGGAGGCGAGCGGCCCGTTCGAGGAGCCGGACGGGCTTGCGGGTCGGGTCTCGTGCGGCCTTCATCCGGCTCATCCTCCGGGCTTCGAGCGGCCAGGGTAGCGCACCCGGCGGCCGAGCTGGGCCGCCGTTTGCGCCCTCCTCACCGTCCCGGGGCGCGGAGACCTCGGAGATGCGCTACCACCAGTAGAAGCTCGCCCATGGGTACGTCCCCGCGGTGAAGCGGAACGTGTACGGCGCGGATCCGGGGAGAGGCAGCTGCCCGCAGGTCACCCCGGTCCCATTCACGGTGACGGAGCGGCCATCGACGTTCGAGCAGCCCCAGCCGTGGATGACGGGGCTGACCGTGAAGCAGACCGCGCCGGTCGTGTCGAAGTTCCCGCTCTGGCCGGTCGCCACCGGCGTCTTGCACCCGTCGCCGTCGGGGACGGCGGTGAACGTCGCCGTCACGGTCCGGGCCGCGGTCAGCGTGACCGTGCACGTCCCGGTTCCGGTGCACGCCCCGCTCCAGCCGCCGAACGTCGATCCGTTCGCGGCAGTGGCCGTCAGGGTCACCGCGGTCCCCGAGTCGAAGCTCGCGCTGCAGGCCGCCCCGCAGTCGATCCCGCCGCCGGTCACCCTCCCGCTGCCGGCGCCTGCCTTCGTGACCGACAGCGCATACTGCGTGCTCTGGCCGGCGGGTCCGACCGCGATCCCGCACACCTTCGGGTTGTTCTGCCCGCCCGAGCGCGTGAACTGGATGACCACCTGCCCGTTCGCGTTCGCCACCGCGTCGAAGGTCCGCGCGATCGCCTTCCCCGCCCCGCCCGCCGCCGCGAAGATGTCGAAGCCCGACAGCACGGCGTTCCCGTTGATCGCCACGTCGAACGTCCGCTGCCCCGCCGCGGTCCAGTACACCTCGGCGAAGTACAGCGTCACCGCGTACCCGGTCCCCGCCGTCAGGCCCGGGATCGTGTACGTGAACTCACCGTACCGCTCGGACTGCAGGACGGCCTGCGGCGGCACCGTTCCGGTGAGCTGCGAGGCGTCGATCGCCGTGGTCCGGGAGTACGTGCTGCCGCCGGCGAAGTAGGTGTCGGCCACGAAGCTGCCGGTGGCCCCGCCGCCGGCGTTGACGGAGACGGGTCCTGGCGGCTGCGGCGTGCCCGCAAAGCCGGCGGTCACCGTCTGGTTCGCGGCGGTCATGGTCACGATGCACGCACCGCTGCCGACGCAGGCGCCGCTCCAGCCGGTGAACGTCGATCCGGCGGCGGGCGCCGCGGTCAGGGTGACCGCGGTGCCGCTGGCGTAGGTGGCGCTGCAGGCCGTCCCGCAGGCGATGCCCGCCGGCGTCGAGGCCACCGTGCCGGTGCCCGTCCCGGTCCGGTTGACGGTGAGGGTTCCGGCGCCGCTGCCCGCTCCGGCGACGATCTTCACGAGGACGGTCCCGTGCGAGGGGACGCTGGCGGTGTAGCTGTCGGTGAAGGACCCGCGGTCGGCGCGCTCCCACAGATCGCGGACGGTGGCGCTCCCGGCCGGGAGGCCGATGGCGCTCCAGGTGGCGGTGATGTCGGCGGTGGACCCGGTCCGGTTGAAGAGCGCCACCGCGACCGCCCCATCCTCCTCGAGCCGCTTGGCCCAGACCTGCAGGCCGCCGCGGTCCGAGACCTTCGCGCCCTGGACGCCGAGCGGATCCTGGTCGATCGCGATCACCTCGGGCGCGGTGAGGATGGAGAGCGTCTCCGGGGTCATGTCGCGGAGGTCGTTCCCGGCGATGAGCGGCGCGGCCATGATCGCCCACAGGCTCATGTGCGAGCGGTACTCGGTCGCGGTCATGCCGCCGTTCCCGATCTCCAGCATGTCCGGGTCGTTCCATGCCCCCGGCCGCGCCGCGCTGGCGTGGCTGCCGTTCTGGTCGATGATGGTGAGGATGCTGCTCCAGCTGTCCTGGATGTCGCCCGTCGTGCGCCACATGTTCCCGGTGGCCGGGCCCCAGCTCCACGGAGAGTCGATGCCCCAGTTGCAGATGCTGAAGAGGATGGGGCGACCGGCGCCGGCCAGGGCGTCGCGGAACGTGGCGTACTGCGTGGCCGGGTCGAGGCCGCCGGTGTTGCACCAGTCCACCTTCACGAAGTCCACGCCCCAGGCCGCGTACGTCTGGGCGTCCTGCACCTCGTGATCCAGGGAGCCCGGCTTGTTGGAGCAGGTCGCGGTGCCGGCGTCGGTGTAGAGCCCGAACTTGAGCCCCCTGGAGTGCACGTAGTCGGCGAGCGCCTTCATGCCGCTCGGGAACCGGGACGCGTCGGCGACGATGGTGCCGGCCGCGTCGCGGCTCACCTGCCAGCAGTCGTCGATGACGACGTACTGGTAGCCGGCGGCCGCCATGCCGCTCGAGACCATCGCGTCGGCCATGCCGCGGACGAGCGTCTCGTTGACGTTGCAGCCGAAGCGGTTCCAGCTGTTCCAGCCCATGGGCGGCGTGCGCGCCAGGCCGTTGTCCAGGGCGGCGGCGGGCGAGGCGCCGCCGAGGACGAGGCAGACCGCGATCGCGGCCACGCTCCGGGTGAAGGTCGCTCTCGGCATCTTGCTCGGAGGAACGCTCATGGGATCTCCCACGCGAGGGGGAGCCTCGCTGAAGGCGGCGGAGGAGGCAGGGGCCCCGCGCCGGCTCGATCGGTGTCCCGGCGCTTTACCACGCGCGCCAACGTTGTCAACGGGCGTCACCCGCCGCCGACGTCGCCGCGCCCACCGTCCTCGAGGCCCCCCGCCGCGTGCCCGGCACATCTTCACGGGGCCTCCCTCGGGGCCTCCCGTAACGGACCGGAGGGCTCGGCGAACGTGGACTCGAGCGCGGGAATCCCCCCGCGCACCTGCTCGAGGAGAGAGAGCCATGACCGCCCAGTCCAACGACCGCGACGCGAGGTGGACCGACCGCGACCGCGCCGACGCGCGCATCGCGCAAGCCCAGGGCTTCGGCACCGCGGTGCTCCGCTACGGCGTCGTCTTCCTGCTCGTCGCCATCGGCGCGGCGAAGTACTTCGCCTTCGAGGCCGAGGCGATCGCGCCGCTGGTCGAGCACAGCCCCTCCCTGTCCTGGATGCTGGGCGCCTTCGGCGTGCGGGGCACCTCGAGCATCATCGGGACGATCGAGATCCTCACCGGCCTCGCCATCGCGTCCCGCCGGTTCGCGCCCGCGACGTCGGCGGTCGGCTCCGCCGCCGGGGCCGCGATCTTCCTCGTGACGCTCTCGTTCCTCTTCTCGACGCCCGGGGCCCTCTCGCTGAAGCACCCGGCGTCGCAGTTCCTCCTGAAGGACGTCGTCCTGCTGGGCGCCTGCATCGTCACCGCCGCGGAGGCCTTGCGGGCGGCGCGCGCGCGGAGTGCGGGGCGATCCGGCCAGGGCGCGCTGGTGACGGCACCGGGGGCCGCGTGAGCGTCCGGGGCGCCGGGCGCTCCGCCGCGCCCGCGCGCCCGCTCGCCGCCCCGCCCCTCCGGCGACGACCCCATCAAGGCGGGGAGCCGCTCGCACGCGGGCGGTACACGGGCAGGCGTACGGCGAACGGTCGGCGCAGGAGGGGCGGTCCGGGATGGAACGGCGGATGTCGAGTGGGCCACAGGGCGAGGCCTCGCAGGAACGCGAGCTGGCGGCCCTCCGCGCGGGCGACGAGGAGGCGTACCTGAGGCTCGTGCGCCGCCACCACCCCGCGATGATCCGCGTGGCCTCGCTCCACGTGCACTCCGCCGCCGCGGCGGAGGAGGTCGCGCAGGAAGCGTGGCTCGGGGTGCTTCGTGGACTCCACCAGTTCGAGGGCCGCTCGTCGCTCCGCGCGTGGATCTTCGGAATCCTCCTGAACTGCGCCCGCGCGCGCGCGATCCGCGAGGGCAGGACGGTGCCGTTCTCGGCGCTGGAGGCGGAGCGAGGAGAGGACGCGCCCAGCGTCCCCCCCGACCGGTTCCTCGGCGCGGGAGACGAATGGGCCGGTCACTGGGCGGCGCCCCCGTCACCGTGGCCGGAGGCGTGGGTCGCGTCCCGAGAGCTGATGGCCCTGGTCCAGGCAGCGCTGGCGCGCCTGCCGGAGGGCCAGCGGGCGGTGATGAGCCTGCGCGACGTGGAGGGCTGGGGGGCCGAGGAGGTGTGCGAGCTCCTCGGGATCTCGGAGGGGAACCAGCGCGTGCTGCTGCACCGCGCCCGGTCGAAGGTGCGCGGCGACGTCGAGCGGCAGCTCGGGCGGGAGGAGCACGCGTGACCGGCCTCTCCCAGGAGCTGACCTGCCGGGAGCTCGTCGAGCTCGTCACGGAGTACCTGGCGGACACGCTGCCGGCCCACGAGCGCACCCGGTTCGAGGCCCACCTCGCGGAGTGCGAGCACTGCCGGACCTATCTCCAGCAGATGCAACAGGTGCTCGCTGCGGCCGGTCGGCTCGCGGAGGACGACGTGCCTCCCGCGGCGCGCGACGCCCTCCTGCAAGCCTACCGCGCCTGGAAGGCGGAACGGGGCAGCGGGTGACCGACGGGGGAGCGCGGCGCGCGGATGGGCGCGCAGGGGGAGCGCGCCGCCCGGCTACGCCGATTGCCGCACGACGAGCGTCGGCTTCAGGGTGATCCGCTTCGGCTGGGCCAGGATCTCCGCCGTCTCCTCGGTGGCGAGCCGGAAGGCGGCGTCGGCCATCGCCTCGACCGGCTGGCGGATGGTCGTGAGCGGCGGGTCGGAGATGGCGGCGAGCGAGTTGTCGTCGAAGCCGACGATGGCGACGTCCTCGGGCACCTGGATCCGGCGCTCGCGGGCCACCTGGAGCAGGCCGGTCGCGCACACGTCGCCCGCGGCCACGAAGACGCCATCGACCTTGCGGCCCTCGTCGAGGAGCTTCGTCATCGCGTACGCGCCGTCCCTGCGGGTGTAGTCGTGCGAGTAGATCACGTCCACGGGCGTGAGCCTCTTCTCCGCGAGGGCCTTCTGGAACCCGGCCAGCCGCTGCGCCGTGTTCATGTCGCCGCCGACGCTCGCGCCGACCACGATCGCGAGGCGCCGCCGTCCCAGGCCGAGGAGGTGGCTCGTGGCGAGGTACGCGCCGTGGAAGTTGTCGCACGAGACGGTGGACGCACCGTCCGTCTCCTCGTCGAGCAGCACGGTCGGCGCGCCGACCGCGCGGAACGCCGCGAGCGTCGCCGCGCCCGGCCGGATGCAGATCCCGACGAGCGCGATGGGCTTCGGCTGGCCCTCGAGGAGGCCCAGCACACGGGCCCGCGCGAGGTCGTTCTCGTCGATCGTGGTGACCTGCGTCGTCGTCTCGACGAGGAGCTGATCCGGCCCCGCGCGCTTCTTGAGCCGCGCGTACATGAGTCCTGGGAAGGTCGGGCCGAAGTTGATCGCCGCGACCGCGATGCGCACAGGCATGAGTGTTTCGCCCCTCGTGCTCCGTCTGCCCCGGCCACAGTCTACAGGAGAAGCGCCCGGAGCCATTCGCGGCGCCGCCCTACACGGCGCCCACGGGCGGACGGGACACCACCCGCGGAGCCGCTCCACCCACACGACCATGACGACACCGCTCCGATCCCGGCGCGCGCGACGCCGATGAGCGACGAACGCCGCGGCATCCGCGGCGCTCCCTGCCGCGACCCGGAAACGCTCCAGACTTCAGGGAGTCGCAGGGCTTGTCGCATTGGAGCCTAGACAGGATCCACCGGAGGTGAGTACCCAACCGGACTCGACACCCACTCGACGGAGAGAGGCTTGCCGATGTCCACCGCGACCCATCGCCTCGCGCAGCTCTGCGCGCTTTCGCTGTCCATGGTCCTCGCCGCCTGCGGGCCGGAGCTCGGGGCCGACGAGCACGGGGACTACGCCTCCGCCGCGAACAGCCACTCGTTCAACGCCGCGACGGGCACCTTGAACGTGGACTACGCCGGGTACCTCTCCAGGCACGACGTCGTGTTCAACGCGCCGATCACCACCCCGGTGAACGGTCCGACGGTGGCCACCGGCCGGATCGGCGCGCAGGTCTGGAACAGCAACGGGCTGACCATGCAGGTCACCGGCGTGGACAACGCCCAGCAGACGGCCTTCTCGTCCGGGCTGGTCAACCTCCGCACGAGCCCGGCCATGGACACCGGGTACAGCCGGTTCCAGCAGCGCCTCAACCTGTACGACGGGGTGATCACCGCCACCTACGACTCCAACCGGACCGTGACGGTCATGGGCGCCCCGAACGCGGAGGTGCTCGGCATCCACGTGGAGGACGGCCGGAGCGGGGTGTCGAGCATCACGCTGGACATCAGCATCTGGGACCTGAGCGGCCTGCCCTCCTCGTCCAGCTCGATGTACCTCGACATCCCGAACATGGGGACCTGGAAGACCGTCTCCACGTTCGCGGACTCGACGGGCGCGGGAATCAGCCGCGGCCAGAGCGACTCGAACGGCTTCGGGTACACGCTCGCGGCGTCGGTCGAGGGCGCGAGCTACACGGCCTCGGTGGTCAACGGCAGCACGGTCCGCCTCACGATCACGCCGACCTCGAGCTACACGATCTGGATCGCCAACGCGACGCGCAAGAACGCGCCCAACGGCGACTCGGTGGCGCAGGCCAAGCGGCTGCTGAGCAACGCGCGGACGACCGGCTACGCCGCCACCCTCTCCAGCTTCAAGCGGTGGTGGAACGACTTCTGGAGCGCCTCGTTCGTCCAGTACTCGAACTCCGCGGGCGACGCCGACTACCTCGAGAACTACTACTACCTCGCCGAGTACATCATCGCCGGCGGCGCCTTCGGCAACTACCCCTTCCAGCACATCCACGGCACCTACAACGCGAAGAAGGACGACCAGGCCTCCCAGTGGTCCGGCGGCTACTGGTTCTGGAACCAGCGCGACGTCTTCCACTCGTTCCTGGCGTCCAACCACGCGAACGTGCTCGACACCTTCTACAACCTCTACCTCCGCAACTACGACGCCATGAAGGCGACGACCCAGCGCCGCTTCGGCGTGGACGGCATCTGGGTGCCGGAGACCATCGGCTGGGACGGCAACGCGCGGCACACGGAGAACAGCGACTTCACGAAGAACGTGTTCACCACCGGCAACGAGGCGGGCCAGTGGATGTACTACCGGTACAAGTACACGAACGACGCCGCCTGGCTGTCGCGGATCTACCCCTTCATGCGGGAGGTCGCCAAGTTCCACACGTCGCGGTTCTCGCGCGACAGCGCCGGCAAGTACTACATGGCGAACTCGAACTCGCACGAGACCTACTGGAACGTGCGGAACGCGCTGACCGACCTCGTCGCGGTGAAGGCCTTCTTCCCGATGGTGATCGAGGCGAGCGCGACGCTCGGGCAGGACGCCAACCTCCGGGCGCAGTGGCAGGACGTGCTCAACAACGTCGTGGCCTACCCCGCGGACTCCAACGGGTACCTCCCCCACACCCCGCCGATCTCGGCCACGCGCAACAACGAGAACGTCGCCTGCGAGATGGCCTGGCCCTACGGCGTCGTGGGCATCGGGTCGCCCGATCTCTCGAGGGTCGTCTACAACTGGAACACCCGCCCCTTCCCGCACACCGAGATCTGGTCGCCCGACGCCGTCCAGGCGGCGCGGCTCGGGATGGGCCCCCAGGCCTTCTCCAGCATGAAGACGATGATCGGCAAGTTCCAGGCCTATCCCAACGGGATCACGAACACCTGGAACGGCGTCTACGACTCCCTCGGCACGCACCTCAGCGCCATCAACGAGTCGCTGCTGCAGAGCCACACCGGCAAGATCCGCGTCTTCCCCGCCCTCCCGAGCGACTCCAGCTTCGTGGGCCGGTTCACGTTGCTCGCCCACGGCGGCTTCCTGGTGAGCTCGGAGCGGGAGGCGGGCGAGATCAAGTACGTGGGCGTGAAGAGCCTCCACGGCAAGCCCGCGACGGTGATCAACCCCTGGGGCACGCAGCAGCTCCAGGTGCGGAACGCGGCCAACGACGCGATCGTCCTCAGCTCCTCCGCGGGCGAGCTCACCTTCAACACGACGGCGGGCGGCGTCTACGTCATCGAGCGGACCGCCAAGCTCCTCGGCAGCTACGGGTACACCCCGATCACCGGCACGGCCAACCACAGCCAGAAGACGCTCAGCGGCACGAACGCCCGGCTCGGCGCCGGCACGGGAACGCCCCCGGGCGGCTACACGCTGACGGTCACGCGCGCCGGGACCGGCACCGGGACCGTGCGCGGCGGCGCGATCGACTGCGGCAGCACGTGCAGCGCCACGATCGCGACCGGCACCACGATCACCCTGACCGCGACCGCCGCGGCCGGCTCCACGTTCGGCGGCTGGAGCGGGGCCTGCAGCGGCACGGGGACCTGCGCCCTCACCATGAACTCGGCCCAGACGGCGACCGCCACCTTCACCGCGCCCCAGGTCGACGGGGTCTCCGTGAACGCCGGCGGCGCGGCGAGCGGGGCCTTCGTCGCGGACGCCTGGTTCTCCGGCGGCAGCACGTACTCGACGACGAGCGCGATCGACACCTCCCAGCTCCCCGGCGCGGTGCCGCCGCAGGCGGTGCTGCAGACGGAGCGGTACGGTGAGTTCACCTACACCATCCCGGGCCTCACGGCAGGGAGCGCCTACACGGTGACGCTGTACTTCGCCGAGAGCTACTGGACCGCCGCAGGCCAGCGGACGTTCAACGTGGCGATCAACGGCGCCACCGTGCTCACCGCGTTCGACATCCTCGCCGCCGCGGGCGGCACCAACCGGGCCGTGGCGCAGACGTTCAGCGCCACCGCGAACGCGAGCGGCCAGGTGGTGATCGCCTTCACCCGGGGCGGCGGGCCCGACAACCCGAAGCTCTGCGGCATCGCCGTGGCGGCGGAGGGCGGTGGCCCCACGACCTACCCCCTCTCCGTCACGAGGAGCGGCACCGGCAGCGGCACCGTCTCGGGCGGAGCGATCAACTGCGGCGCGACCTGCAGCGCCACCCTCACGAGCGGCGCGAGCGTGACCCTGACCGCGACGGCGGCGACCGGCTCCACGTTCATGGGCTGGAGCGGCGACTGCGGCGGCACCGGCACCTGCGTCCTCGCGATGACCGCCGCGCGGTCCGTCACCGCCACGTTCGACACCACGGGTGGCACGTCGACCGGGCGGCTGCTCGCCACGCAGTCCGGCCGCTGCCTCGACGTGCCGAACCGATCGCAGACGAACGGCACCAAGCTCACGATCTGGGATTGCAACGGCGGCACGAACCAGCAGTGGACCCAGACCGCCTCCGGCGCGTTCCAGGTGTACGGGACGAAGTGCCTGGAGCTCCCGAGCGGCGTCACCGCCGCCGGCACCCAGGTCCAGATCTGGGACTGCACCGGCGCCACGAACCAGCAGTGGCGGTTCAACGCCGACGGGTCGATCACCTCCGTCTCCACCGGGCTCTGCCTCGACGTCACCGGTCAGGGCACCGCGAACGGCACGGCGGTCGTCGCCTGGACCTGCAACGGCGGCCTGAACCAGCGCTGGAGCCGGTAGCTGGCTGTCGGAAGACTCGGCCGCTCCCAGGCCCCGCTCGCCCCCCGAACGCCGGGCGAGCGGGGTCTTCTCATCCCTGGATCGCGGGCGGGCTCCCGGTGCTCGGCCGGGCGCCACGCGTCAGTGACGTGCTGAGGCGATTCGACAGTCTGAAGGCGGTGACCTACCGCCCGCGCGCATCGCCCGGCAAGAACGCCCGGCGATGCGCGCAGGGGTGAAGCGGCGATCAGTGCAGGTACGAGCTGATGGCCCCGTACCAGACACCCGCCATCCGCGCGTAGCCCGCGGCGTTGGGGTGCGTTCCGTCAGCCAGCTCGGAGAGCGGGAAGCCGGTGTGCATGTCGACCAGCACGATGTGCTGGCCCTGGGCGCGGCGCGCGTTGACGATCGAGGGGAGCGCGGAGTTGTACGACCGCACCAGCGACTCGCGGTTCGAGTCGCTGAGCGGCGTGATCTGGGCCACGACGATGAGGGCGTTGGGCGCCGACGCGACGAGCTTCCCGAGGAGCGCGTCCAGCCGCTGGGTCGCCGCCGGGATGCCGGAGCTGTTCCCGTACATGTCGTTGGTGCCGATCATCAGCAGCACGATGTGCGGCGACGAGCTCAGGGCGGGAGACGGCACCAGGCCGGAGATCTGGCTGATGGTCCAGCCGCTGTGCCCCTCGTGGCTGCGCGGGAACGTCGCGCCGTCCACCGTGGTCGGCCCGTTCACCAGGGAGCCCACGAACGTGAAGCGCTTGGCGGCCGCGCGCGCCCTGCGGAACAGCTCGATCCGGTAGCCCCCCGCGACGTTGAAGCCGTCGGTGATCGAGTCGCCGAGCGGCAGGATCTTGCAGTCGCCGCTGGCCGGGCACGGATCGAACACCGGCACCGGATCGGGGTCCGGGTCCGTGTTGGTGCCCGCCGTCACCGACAGCGCGTTCACCTTCGGGTTCTCGGTCCCGGAGACGAACTGGATCACGACCTGACCGCTCGCGCTGGCGGTGGCGTTGAACGACCGGGAGATGGCCCGGTTCTGTCCGCCCGCCGCCGCGTAGATGTCGAACCCCGAGAGCGCCGTCGCGCCGTTGATGGCGACGCCGAACACCCGGCGCCCGGCCGCCGTGTGGTACGTCTCGGCGAAGTAGAGCCGCACCGTGTACGCGGCCCCCGCGGTGAGGTTGGGGATCGTGTACGTGAAGGCGCCGTAGCGCTCCGACTGGAACGCCGCCGCCGGGGGCGCGTTGGCGCCCAGCGCCGACACGTCCACGGTGCTGCTGCTGGTGTAGGTCGTCCCGCCCGAGAAGTACGCGTCCGCCTGGTACGTGCCGGTCGCCGCGCCGCCCGCGTTGAGGGACACGCCGCCGACCGGCGGGGGGTTGCCGCCCGCCGTCACCGCGAGCGCGTTCACCTTCGGGTTCTCGGTGGCGGCGACGAACTGCACGACGATCTGCCCGCTCGCGCTGGCGGTGGCGTCGAACGACCGCGCGATGGCCCGGTTCTGCCCGCCCGCGGCGGCGTAGATGTCGAAGCCCGAGAGCACCGTCGCGCCGTTGACGGCGACGCCGAAGACGCGGCGGCCCGCGGCGGTGTGGTACGTCTCGGCGAAGTAGAGCCGCACCGTGTACGCGGCCCCCGCGGTCAGGTTGGGGATCGTGTACGTGAACGCGCCGTACCGCTCGGACTGGAACACGGCCGCAGGCGGCGCGTCCGCGCCGAGCCCCGCGACATCGACCGTGTTGCTGTTGGTGTACGTCGTCCCGCCCGAGAAGTACGCGTCCGCCGCGTACGTCCCCGTCGCGGCGCCGCCCGCGTTGAGGAAGACCCCGCCCGTGCTGGTGCCCGTGAACGTGGCGGTCACCGTCCGCGCCGCGGTCATCGTCACGACGCAGGAGCCGCTGCCGGTGCAGGCGCCGCCCCAGCCGCCGAACGTCGAGCCGCTGGCGGGCGCGGCGGTCAGCGTCACCGACGTGCCGCTGGGATAGCTCGCCTCACAGGTCGCGCCGCAGTCGATGCCCCCGCTGCTCGACGTCACCCTGCCGTCGCCGGTCCTCGTCACGCCGAGCGTGTAGCTGGTCCCGACGCTGCCGGCCTCGACCGCGATCCCGCTGACCTTCGGGTTGTCCGGGCCGCCGCCGCGCGTGAACTGGATCACCACCTGGCCGCTCGCGCTGGCCGTCGTCTGGAACGTGCGGGCCACCGCCCTGTTGGCGCCGCCCGCCGTCGCGAAGATGTCGAACGCGGTCAGCACGCCGGCGCCGTTGACGGCCACGTTGAAGGTCCGCTGGCCCGCGGCCGTCCAGTAGCTCTCCGCGAAGTAGAGCGTCACGGCGTAGCCGTTCCCGGCGGTGAGGCCCGAGACCGTGTAGCTGAACTCGCCGTACCGCTCGGACTGGAACACCGCCTGCGGCGGGACCGGGGACGGGACGAGCGCGGTGTCGATCGTGCTGGTCGTGGAGTACGTGCTCCCCCCGGAGAAGCCGACGTCGGCCACGAAGCTCCCGGTCGCGGCGCCGCCAGCGTTGATGGAGATCGGACCGCCGGTCGTCCCGCCGTCGAAGGTCGCGGTCACCGCCCGGGCGGCGGTCATCGACACGACGCAGGAGCCGCTCCCCGTGCACGCGCCGCCCCAGCCCGCGAACGTCGAGCCCGCGGCGGCGGTGGCGGTCAGCGTGACGGAGGTGCCGCTGGCGAGGGACGCCGTGCAGGTCGACCCGCAGTTGATCCCGCCGGCGCTCGAGGTGACCGTGCCGGTCCCCGTCCCGGCCCGGGTGACGCTGAGCGTGTACGTCGTGCCCGTCTGGTCGAGCCCGAACCAGGTGAGGGCGTACGCGACCTGCCCGTTGAACATCATGGAGTGGCCCGTGCCCGCGAGGCTGTAGGCCTCCACCGGCGCCTGCGCCCCCGTGCCGCCGTAGCGGGTCCGGGTCCAGCCGGACTGCGGCGTGTCGGTGAACGACGGCGTCTGCGACAGGCCGAGCACGTTCGTCCACTGCTTAATCTCCTCCCCGAAGTTGTTGTAGTGGAGGGTGGAGTCGGTGGTGCCGTGCCAGAGCTGCATGCGCGGACGGGGGCCGGTGTACCCGGAGTACGCGTTCCGCACGGCGTCGCCCCACTGCTGCGCCGTCCGCGAGATCTGCCCGTTGGCGCACTGGCTGTTCCAGCCGGAGCCGTCGCTGGTGGCGAAGCAGCCGAAGGGCACGCCCATGAAGGCGGCGCCGGCCGCGAAGACGTCCGGGTAGTCGCCCAGCATGACGTTCGTCATCATCGCGCCCGAGGAGGCGCCCGTGACGAAGATCCGGCTGGCGTCCACGGGGTATCGCGACTGGACGTAGCTGATCATCGACATCAGCCCGACCGGATCGCTGCCGCCGTTCCGCCGGAGCGCGGACGAGGAGGAGACGTCCCAGCACTGACCGCTGCGCGTCGCCGAGGGGTAGATCACGATGAAGCCGTACCGGTCGGCGGCCGATCTCCACTCCGTCCCCGAGAAGAAGGCCGGGCCCGTGCCGGTGCAGTAGTGCAGGGCCAGCAGGAGCGGCGGACGGGCCTGCACGTTGTCGGGCACGTACAGGTGCATCGTCAGGTTGGTGGGGTTGGTGCCGAAGCCGGTCACCTGGACCAGCGACGCGGCGCCGGCCGCGCTCGGCGCGGCGAGCGCGGCGATGAGCGCGAGCAGCGACCACGCCTGCCGCGCTCCACGAGAGAAGCGATTCATGATGGACTCCTTGGTACGAGGTGACGCGCCACCGGATCCCGGCGGCTCCCGGACGGCAGGGATGTGAACGCTCACACGGAGGGAGATGGGTTCCACCTTCCCGCTCTCTGCGTCAAGTACCCACTTCGCTACTCCTGCGAACCTGGCGTGTTCTGAACCGATTTAGGCCGGATCGGCGCGCGCCCGGCGCCGCCCGGTCGGGGGCCCGGGGCTCAGCGCGCCTCCAGCACCACCACGCTCCGCGGCCCGGCCACGCAGGACGCCCCGGCGTGCGGCCGTTGCTTCGGCCGCGGCACGACGTCCTCGGGAGATGGGCGCGAGGTGTCCACCGCGACGTGCCAGCGCCTGCCCGGGACGACGGGGAGATCCGCGTCCAGCGCTCGCCCCGACATGTTGAGGATCACGTGGAGGTCCTCCTCGCCCGGCCCCAGCCCCGCGATCGTGAACCGGAGGACCCTCCCGTCCCCGTGCCACGGGGACTCGCCCAGCCGCGCGCCGTGCCAGGCGATGTCGGGGATGGGCCGCCCCGGGACCGGGCGGCCCTCGAAGAACCGGTTGAGCTCGAGGCTCGCGTGGCGGCGCCGGAGCGCGATGAGCTCGCGCGTGAACCGCAGCATCTCCTCCTGCGCGGCCGTCGTCCGCCAGTCCACCCAGGAGACCTCGTTGTCCTGGCACCAGGCGTTGTTGTTCCCGCGCTGCGTGCGGAGGCGTTCGTCCCCGCCGAGCAGCATCGGCACTCCGCGCGAGAGCATGAGGATCGCGAGGTGGTTCCTCGCCTGCCGCCGCCGGAGCGCGATCACCGCCGCGTCCGAGGTCTCGCCCTCGGCCCCGCAGTTCCAGCTCGCGTTGTCGTCGGACCCGTCGCGCCCGCCCTCGCCGTTGGCCTCGTTCCGCTTGCGCTCGTAGCTCACGAGATCGGCGAGGGTGAAGCCGTCGTGGCAGGTGACGAAGTTCACGCTGTTGGCGGGGAGCCGGCCGTCGTCGCCATAGAGATCGGCGCTCCCGGCGACGCGCGTCGCCACCTCGCCGGCCATCCCGGCGTCGCCGCGGACGAACCTGCGCACCGCGTCGCGGTAGCGGCCGTTCCACTCCGCCCACCCCATCCCCGGGAACGCGCCGACGTGATAGAGCCCGGCGGCGTCCCAGGCCTCGGCGATCAGCGGCACCCGCGAGAGGACGCGCGACGACTCGATGGCCCAGGGGAGCGGAGGGTTCGGCATCACCTCGCCGCTCGCGCCGCGGGTGAAGACGCTCGCCAGGTCGAACCGGAACCCGTCCACGCCGAGCTCCTCCACCCAGTACTCGAGGCACTGCACGACGTACGCCGTGACGATCGGGTGGTTGCAGTTCACGGTGTTGCCGCAGCCGGTGTAGTCGAGGTAGCGGCGCCGGTCGGCGGGATCGAGGAGGTAGAAGGCGTCGTTGGCCATCCCCTTGAAGTGGATGACCGGCCCACCCTCCCCGCCCTCCGCGGTGTGGTTGAACACGACGTCCACGATCACGCGGAGCCCGGCCGCGTGGAGCGCGTCGGTGAGGGCGCGGAACTCGCGGTTCGCGATCGACGGATCGACGCAGTAGCGCGGATGCGGGCTGAAGAAGCTGTGCGTGCTGTAGCCCCAGAAGTTGCGCAGCCCGCGGGCCGCGGCCCGGCCCGGGACGTCCTGCTCGTCGAAGGCCATCACGGGCATCAGCTCGACGTGCGTCACCCCCAGCTCCCGCAGGTACGGGATCTTCTCGGCCAGGCCCGCGAAGGTGCCGGGGTGCCGCACGCCGCTCGAGGGGTGGCGGGTGAAGCCGCCGACGTGCAGCTCGTACACGACGGCGCCGGCGAGCTCGGCGGGGGCGACGGGACGGGCGGGCAGGCCCTCGGCGACGATCGCGCGGAGGCCGGCGTGGCCGTGGTCGCCCGGGTCGGCGGCCCTGCGCCGGTCCCAGGTGTCCACCGACACCGCCCGCGCGTACGGATCGACGAGATCCTTGTGCGGGGCGAAGCTCCGGCCCGACTCGCGCGCGTCGATCGGGCCGTCGATGCGCCACGCGTAGTGCGCGCCGACCTGGAGCCCCTCGACGAAGACGTGCCAGAACGAGTAGGTGCGGTCGTGCTCCGGCGCGAGCTCGATCGTCTGGTACGGCTCGGGGCTGGCGGCGCCCGCGTAGAGGAGCAGCGCCACGCGCGTCGCGTGCGGGCTGAACACGCAGAAGTTCACGCCCTCGGCGCGCGCGTCCGCGCCGAGCGGGAACCTCGAGCCCGGGCCCGTGCGGTACGGGGGACCGGCGGCGCCGGGGACCGGCGCCGGCAGGGCTTCTCGCGCGGAGCCCGCGCCCGGCGGTCGAGTGTCGTCGCTCACGCGCGGAGTATGCCCGGGGGGCGCGCGGGTCGCCAGCCGGCGTCCGGGCGCGCAGCCGCTCGCGCCGGACCGGACACGGCGCGCGCCGCACACCGTGGTCCTCTCCGTGACGTGGCGTGGTACAGGTGCGACGGAGGTTCCCTTGCACATCCACGTCCTCGGCGCCTCCGGGTCCGGCACCACCACGCTCGGCCGCGCGCTCGCGGCCACGCTCGACGCGCCGTTCTTCGACGCCGACGACTTCTACTGGGTGAAGACCGATCCGCCGTACCAGACCCCGCGGCCGCCCGCCGAGCGGGGCGCCGCCCTGGTCGCCGCGGTCGAAGGTCGGCCCTCGTGGATCGTCTCCGGGTCGATGATGGGATGGGGAGACGTCCTCGTCCCCGCCCTCGACCTCGCGGTCTACGTCTCGATCCCGCCCGCGCTCCGCCTGGCGCGGCTGCGCGACCGCGAGGAGGCGCACTTCGGCGCGCGCCTCGCGCCCGGCGGCGACATGCACGCGGAGCACCGCCACTTCATGGCCTGGGCCGCCCGCTACGAGGACGGAGGGCTCGACGTGCGCAGCCGCGCGAGCCACGCGCGCTGGATGGAGCTGCTCTCCTGTCCGATCCTGCGCATCGAGGGCGACGTCACGACCGAGGAGCGGGTGCGCCGCGTCGTGGAGACGGCGGCGCGGGTGCGCGGCGACGCGGCGCGGTCCGGCCGGAGCGCGGTGCAGAGGCGCGGGCAGCACTGGCCCTCCGAGTGAAGGCGCTGCCGGCCTCGCGTGACCCGCGGGCCGGCGCTCCTACCGCCGCCGCCCCCAGCGC
>JAEYZK010000162.1 GCA_023428085.1 Pseudomonadota bacterium | reverse complement strand
GGCGCCCGGGCCGCGCTCGCCCTCGCCGGCGCGCTCCTCGCCGGTGGGTGGTCGGCGCTCCAGCTGCGCACGGCGCCGCTCGGCCCGACCTGGGCCGACGGGCTGCGCGAGGCGGCGCGCTGGGTCGAGCGCGAGATCGGTCCGGCGAGCGCGGTCGCCACCGACTTCCGGGAGATCTTCCAGCTTCACCCTCCGTTCAAGGAGGGGTACCCGTGCGCCCGCGCTCCGCAGATCGTCCCGTACTTCTCGCCCGGGGTCCGCGCCCGCATGGCGTGCCAGGACGCGGAGGGGCGCGTGGCGTTCGGCCCCGAGGTGCGCGAGGTCCTCTTCGTGCGCGAGCCGATCCCGGTGACCGACGGCCGTGCGGTCGTCCTGGACGGCTTCCAGCGGGCGGCGGAGCTCCGGTTCGGACACGCCGCGGTGGAGCGGTGGGTGCGGCCGGAGTGAGGGCGCGCCGCCCGGGCGGCGCCCGGCGCGCACCGCTCAGGTGCTCTGCACGGGCCCGCGCGCCGGGTACACTCCGCGCATGGCCACCCGCCTCAAGGACCGGTTCTTCCAGCGGCCGTTCTTCGAGCGCCTCGCCGCCGCGCTCGCGGGGGTCCACCCGGAGTTCGACGCCGCCCGGTTCCTCGGGCTCGTGTTCGACGGCGCGCGCTGGCCGGCGCTCGAGCTGAAGGATCGGATGCACCACGCCGCCGACGCGCTCGGCCGGACGCTCCCCGCCGACTACCGCGCCGCGCTCCGGATCGTGCTCGCGGTGGAGGGGCAGTTCACGGGGTTCGATCACCTCGTCTTCGCGGACTTCGTCGAGCGGTTCGGGACGGGCGATCCCGGGGCCTCCCTCCCGGCGCTCGAGCGCCTCACCCGCAGCTCGGCGGAGTTCGCGATCCGGCCGTTCCTCGAGCGGGAACCGGAGCGGACGCTGGCGCGGATGCTCGCCTGGACGGAGAGCCCGGACGAGCACGTGCGGCGGCTCGCGAGCGAGGGCTGCCGGCCGCGCCTGCCGTGGGGCCGCCGCCTGCCCGCGCTCCAGCGCGATCCCGCGCCGATCCTCCCGATCCTCGAGCGGCTCCGGGACGACCCCAGCGCGTACGTCCGCCGGAGCGTCGCCAACAACCTCGGCGACATCGCGAAGGACCACCTCGACCTCGCGCTCGACGTCGCCGCGCGGTGGCTCGCGGAGTCGCCGGCGCGCGCTCCGCTCCTCCGCCACGCGCTGCGCGGTCCGCTCAAGGCGGGGAACGCGCGCGCGCTGGCGCTGTTCGGCTTCGGCAGGAAGGCCCGGGTCGAGATCGTCGCGGTCGAGCTCCGGCCCCGGCGCGTACCGCTCGGCGGCCGCGCGGAGCTCCGGGTCGCGCTGCGCGCCGCGGGGCGCCGCCCGGAGACGGTGCGGCTCGAGTACGAGCTCGCGTACGCGCGGCCCCGCGGTCGGACGTCGAGGAAGGTGTTCCGCATCGCCGAGGCCGCGCTCGCGCCGGGGCAGGAGCTGGAGCTCGTCCGCCGGCTCGACTTCCGCGACCGCTCGACCCGCAAGCACCACCGCGGCCCGCACGCGCTCACCCTCTGCGTCAACGGCGCGCGGGTCCGGACGGTGGCGTTTGCGCTCGTCGACGCGCGGGCAGCGCCGGGCGATCGCCCGGTAAACGCCCGCTCACTGTCCCGGCGCGGGCGGGGCGTGCCATAAGGCTGGGACCGGCCGCGCCGGCCGGCGGGAGCCGCGGATGGCGAAGCAGATCCGGAAGATCGTCCAGATCGACGAGGCGCGCTGCGACGGGTGCGGCGACTGCGTGCCGTCGTGCGCCGAGGGCGCGATCGCCGTCGTGGGCGGGAAGGCGCGCCTCGCGTCGGACGTCCTGTGCGACGGCCTCGGCGCGTGCCTGGGCGAGTGCCCGCGGGGCGCGATCTCGATCGAGGAGCGCGAGGCGGAGGCGTTCGACGAGGGGGCCGTGGCCCATCACCTGGGCCGCGCCCCGGCGCCGCACGACCGGCCCGCCGCGCCCTCCGCCTGCCCGGGGGCCGCGCCGCGGACGCTGCCGCGCCGGGGCCTCGCGGTCGTCTCCGAGCCCGCCGGCCCCGCTGCGCGCGCGGGACCCGGAGCCAGCGCCGGCGCCCTCGCCCACTGGCCCGTCCAGCTCCGCCTCGTCCCCGTCGGCGCGAGGTTCCTCGCCGGCGCCGACCTGCTCGTCGCGGCCGATTGCGTGCCGTTCGCGTACCCGTCGTTCCACGCCGACCTCCTCTCCGGCCGCGCCGTCGTGGTCGGGTGCCCGAAGCTCGACGACCTCCCGGCGTACGCCGACAAGCTCACCGCGATCCTCGGGCGCCCGGACGGTCCCGCCCGCGTGACCGTCGCGCGCATGGAGGTCCCGTGCTGCGCCGGGATCACCGCGGCGGCGCAGCACGCGGCGGCGCGCGCGGGGCGCGAGGTGCTGGTGCGCGAGGTCGTCGTGGGGGTGGATGGGGTGGTGCGGGGGTGAAGGCGAGCGGCTCCGGCGGAGCCGTCACGCGAGCGGCTCCGACATGGTCCGCAGCTGGATCTCGATGATCCGCGCGCCGGGCGACTGGGTGCAGGCGAGCAGCACCGCGGCGGCGACGTCCTCCGGCTCGAGCATCGCGGAGCTCGCCACGCCCGCCTCGGTGCGCCCCTTGCCGATGGCGAACTCGGTCTTCACGCCCCCCGGGCAGATCGCCCCGACCTTGATGCCGTGGGGCCGGAGCTCCTTGTCGAGCGCCTGCGCCATCCCGACCTGGGCGAACTTGGTGCCGCAGTAGACCGCCTCGCCCGCGAAGCCGTACTTGCCGGCCATCGAGGAGACCATGAGGATGGTGCCGCTCTTCTGCGCGATCATCACCGGCGCGGCGTGGCGGGTGAAGAGGAACGTGGAGCGGACGTTGCTGTCGAACATCTCGTCGTAGTCGGCTGCGCTCGTGTCGACGAGGTCCTTGTAGTTCCCGACGCCGGCGTTGTTGACGAGCACGTCGAGCCGGCCGAACCGGTCCTTCGCCTCGGCGACGGCTCGCACGGCGGTCTCCTCCTCGCGGGCGTCGCCCACGACGACGGCCGCGCGGGCGCCGTGCCCCTCCACCTCGGCGGCGAGCGCCTGGAGCCGCTCCGCCCGCCGCGCCGTCAGCACCAGGTCGGCGCCCTCCGCGGCCAGCGCCATCGCGCACGCCCTCCCGATGCCGGCGCTGGCGCCGGTGACGAGGACCACCTTGCCCTTCAGCTTGCCGCTCATGCGCTCCTCCGTGTCCGTGGGCCGTCCGACACACACAGCATTGCACCCTCGCCGGGCGTGCGCGACCTGATCGTCGAGGGCGATGCCCGACCCGCGAGGCGCCCGCCGTGACGCCCTCGTGACGCGGGGAACCCATGTTCGTTGGAGCACCACCCCCGAGGTCCCGCCGTGTCCCAGCCAGCCGGTCCCCGCACCAAGCCGCTCCTGCGCGGCGTCTCCCACGAGATCGCCGCCTTCGTCGCCGCGCCCGCCACCCTGGCGCTCGTGGCGAGCGCCCGGAGCACGGAGGCGCAGGTGGGCGCCGCGACGTACGGGGCGAGCCTCTTCGGCCTGTTCCTCACCAGCGCGGTGTTCCACCGGCCGACGTGGTCGCAGCGGGCGCGACGGATCCTGGCTCGCTTCGACAACTCGGCCATCTTCCTCCTCATTGCGGGGACCTACACGCCGATCTGCCTGACCGTGGGCGGCGCGCTGGGAAGGGCGCTGCTCGGGATCGTCTGGATCGGCGCCCTCCTCGGGATCGCCCTCACGATCGTGTGGGAGTCACCACCCAAGCCGCTGATGGCGGGGATCTACGTGCTGCTGGGGTGGGTCTTCATCCCCGCGACGGCGCGCCTCCAGGCCGCGCTGGGGACGCAGGCGGTGGTGCTCGTGGTGGCCGGCGGTCTCGTGTACACCATCGGTGCGATCGTCTACGCGCTGCGCCGCCCGGACCCGTATCCGCGGGTGTTCGGGTACCACGAGATCTTCCACGCGCTGGTGGTCGGCGCCGCCGTCTGCCACTTCCTCGCGGTCAGGGACGCGATCCGCGCGCTCGGGTGAGGGTCGTAAGCCGTTGCTTGCCCCCCCACTGGTGGTCCCCCGCCATGACCACCCCGTGACAGCCGGCTCCTAGATCAGCCGCTTCACCCGACCGCGAGGCACGCAATGATCTACCCCGAGCTGTTTCGTACCCTGGAGCAGGCCCGCTGGACGCTCGCGAGCGACATCCCGTGGGAGGCGTTCGACGGGGCCCGCCTCAGCGACGCGCAGGCGCTCACCGTCAAGATGAACGCCATCACCGAGTGGTCGGCGCTCCCCGCCACCGAGATGTTCCTGCGGGACAACCGCCACGACACCGACTTCTCCGCGTTCATGTCGGTCTGGTTCTACGAGGAGCAGAAGCACGCCCTCGTGCTCATGGAGTACCTGCGCCGCTTCCGCCCCGACCTCCTCCCCACCGAGGCCGAGCTCGCGGCGGTGCGCTTCGAGTTCGATCCCGCGCCGGCGCTCGAGACGCTCATGCTGCACTTCTGCGGCGAGGTGCGGCTCACGCAGTGGTACCGCAAGGCCGCGGACTGGCACACCGAGCCGGTGATCCGGCGCATCTACGAGCTCGTCGCCGCCGACGAGGGGCGCCACGCGGGGGCGTACCGGCGGTACATGGCGCGCGCGCTGGAGCGGACGCCGGCCGAGGCCCGGGCCGCCTTCGCCAAGGTGGGCGTGCTCATGGCGAGCGGCAGCCGCGCCGGGAAGCCGCTCCACCCCACCAACCTCCACGTCTCCAAGGCGCACTATCCGCAGGATACGGTCCAGAGCCGCCTCCCGGACCCGGGGTGGCTGGAGCGCTGGCTCGAGGAGCAGATCGCCTTCGACGCCGCGTGCGAGGCGCGGGTCATCGATCGCATCCTGGCCACGCTCTCGAGCCTGTTCGGCGCGGAGGTCCGCGACGTGCGAGCGCTGAGCCGCTACCGCAGGAGCCTGACCGGGCGCGGCGGCGGCGAGGAGCAGGCGCGGTCCGAGGCCTGAAGCGCGCGGTCGGTCGCGGGAGGGGAGCCGGGCGGGCTCGCCTCGAGGGCCACCACGGCCCGGTCAGGGCGGGCGCCGATCGCCGGCGTGCGCGCGGCGGCCGCTTGCGCCATGACTCCCTCCCCACGGAGGGCGCATCATGAGGACCGCCGAGCGGATGGAGAGCATGCCGGAGCCGATCGAGCCGCCGGTCGTCCCGGGGGGCTGGCCGGTGCTGGGCGACCTGCCCGCGATCCGCCGCGACGCGCTCGGCCTGCTGGCGCGCGCGGCGCGCCTCGGGGACGTCGTGCGGCTGCGGCTCGGCCGCGACGTCTTCCTCCTCAACCACCCCGACCACGTGCAGCACGTCCTGGTCGAGAACCACGCCAACTACCGCAAGAGCTACCTCTACGAGCGGCTCCGGCCGCTCGTCGGCGACGGGCTCCTCACCAGCGAGGGCGAGGACTGGAAGCGGAAGCGCCGCCTGGCGCAGCCGGCCTTCCACAAGGAGCGGCTCGCCGGCTTCGTCGACGTGATGGCCCGCCACACGAGCGCGCTCCTCGATCGCTGGGCGGCGGCCGCGGCGCGCGGCGCGGCGGTGGACGTCGCCGCGGACGTGATGCGCCTCACGCTCACCGTGGTGGGCCACGCGCTCTTCGGTTCCGACCTGCTCGAGCGCGCGGCGCGGACGGGGCGGGCGCTCACCACCGCCCTCCGGATCACGAACGAGCGGATCTACGCGCTCCTCTACGTGCCGCCGTGGGTGCCCACGCCGCGGAACCTCCGGTTCGGGCGGGCGCTCCGCGTGCTCGACGGGCTGGTGAACGAGATCATCTCCGCGCGCCGCGGGCAGCCGCCCCGCCCCGACCTCCTGGGCATGCTCATGGCGGCGCGCGACGAGGAGGGCGGCGCGAAGCTCGGCGACCGGGAGCTCCGCGACGAGGTCATGACGATGGTCCTCGCCGGCCACGAGACCACCGCCAACGCGCTGTCCTGGGCGTTCTACCTCCTGGCGCAGGACCCCGACGCGGACGCGCGGCTGCACGCCGAGTGCGCGGCGGCCCTGGGAGGTCGCGCCGTGCGGCTGGAGGACCTGCCCCGCCTCGGGTTCGCCGCGCGCGTCAACCAGGAGGCGATGCGGCTCTACCCGCCCGCGTGGATCTTCGGCCGGGAGGCGATCGCGCCCGACGCGTTCGGCGCGACGCGCATCCCCGCGGGCGCCGCCGTCTCCGTCTGCCCCTGGACGCTGCACCGCGACCCGCGCTTCTGGAGGGAGCCGGAGCGGTTCGACCCCGATCGGTTCCTCTCCGACGCGGGCAGGCCGCGGCACGCGTACGTGCCGTTCGCGGCCGGCCCGCGCATGTGCATCGGGCACGCGTTCGCCACCATGGAGATGCAGGTGGTCCTCGCGATGATCGCCGACCGCTTCCGGCTCGCGCTCGTGCCGGGCCGGCCCGTGCACGCGGAGACGAGCGTCACCCTGCGGCCGCGGAGCGGGATCTGGATGACGCTCCACCCGCGGTCCGGGGCGCGCGCCTGAGGAGGCGGCGCGCGCTCCGCGCCGCGTGGTGACCGAACGCGGGCGTGCCGAGGAGTCGTTCAGCGCTGCGCTTCTCGGCGCTCACGGTACGCCTCCGCGAGCGCGCTCCAGGCCGCCTCGTGTCCGTTCACCCCGAACGGATCCGTCTCCGCCTCGTAGCAGTGGTAGCTCACGCCGATCCCTGCTCCCAGCATGAGTCCGAGGACGTCCTTCATCCACCCGGCGCCGTTCCTCCCAGGCTCGAACCCGGCGCGGATCACCCCGGTCTCGCCCAGGTACAGCGGGGCTTCGAGGACCGCCTGGACCTCGAGCAGGCGCGCCACCATCCGCTCATGGTAGGCGCGATCGAAGGTCGTGAGCGCGCCGTTCCAGTCCGCGAACGACCCCGGGTACGTCGCCGTCCTCGGGAGGCGGAGCATCGGGAGCCACTCGGCGCCCTGGTGGGTGAACGCGAACGGCTGGTAGTAGTGGAACTCGTACATCACGTTCCCGTCATCGATGCGGAAGAAGTTGAACGCACCGTTCCGGTCGGGCATCCAGTCCGAGGCGCGGGGCGGGCGCAGGAAGCCGCCCGGATAGACCGCGTTGACCCGCTCGATCACGACGAGGTGACGCCGGTCCACCTCCCGGATCGCGGCGACCGTGCGCCGCGCGAGCCGCTCCCACTGGTCGATCGAGGCGGTGACCACCGGCTCGTTGAGGAGGTCGTATCCGAACACCGCCGGCTCGTCCGCCAGTCGGCGCGCGAGCTCCCGCCACAGGGCCACGAACCGCCGCTGGTGCCGCTCCTCCTTCCAGAGCGCCAGCCCGCCCCCGAGCGACTGGAAACCGCCGGGCGGCACGTGCACGTTGAGGATGAGGCCGATGCCGTTCGCGCGGGCCCGCGCCACGTTCCGGGAGAGCCACGCGAACCCCCGCTCGTCCCAGGTGCCGCCGCTCCCCTCGAACCAGCGGTGGTGCAGGTAGAAGCGGACCGAGTTGATGCCGGCTTCCCGGAGCCGGCGGTAGTCCGCTTCCGCGTGCAGGGACTCGGGCGCCACCGCCGCACGCCAGATGTCGTTGGTGAACGCGACCCCCCGGAGGAGAACACGCCGGCCCTGATCGTCCACGAGGTCGCGTCCGCGTGCGTGGACGAACGGGTTCTCGTCCGGGCGTACCGCGCCGGCCGAGACCGGCTCCCGGTCCGGCTCCTCGAGGTCCAGGGTCCCCTTCGCGCCGGCGCAGGCGGCGACGAGCAGGCACGCGACGGCGAGCCAGCGCCGGCGCAGTCCCCGTGTGATCGCCGTGGTCATGGGCATCTCCTCCGCGAGGGTGGGTCGAGCCGGACGGAGCGTAGATCCGTTCGCCTCGCCCGGAAACCGAGCGCGCGCATCGCGACCCGCGAGGATGCCCTGCGCGTCCAGCGCGGTGACCCGTTACACCCCCGTTACCCACCGCCCGCCGGGCCGGTGGCTCCATGGCGTCGCAACCCGTAGTCCATGAGGACCGCTCGCCCTTCGACAGGCTCGGGGCGAGCGGCCCGGAGGAGAACGCCATGAAGTCGTACCCGTCCGTCGCCGCCGTCGCCTTCCTCGCCCTCGCCGGCGCCCCCGCTCTCGGGGCGTCGCTCGCGGGGTCCCTCGTCGCCGCCGCCGGCGCGGACGGCGCGCGCGCAGCCCCGGAGGCGCCGAGGCCGAAGCGGCCGCTCGTCCAGATCGCGCTCCTCCTCGACACCTCCGGCAGCATGGAGGGGCTCATCGGGCAGGCGAAGGCGCAGCTCTGGAAGGTGGTCAACGAGCTCGCCACCGCGAAGCGGGACGGCGCGCACCCGGAGCTGCGCATCGCGCTGTACGAGTACGGCAACTCCGGGCTCGCGGAGAAGGACCACTGGATCCGCCAGGTGAGCCCGTTCACCGACGACCTGGATCGCGTGAGCGAGCAGCTCTTCGCGCTCACCACCAACGGCGGGAGCGAGTACTGCGGCGCGGTCATCGCCCGGGCGCTGGACGAGCTCGGCTGGTCCACCTCCCCCGACGACCTGAAGCTCGTCTTCATCGCGGGAAACGAGCCGTTCACCCAGGGGCCGATCGACTTCCGCGCCACCGTGAAGCGGGCCGCGGCGAAGGGGATCTCGGTCAACACGATCCACTGCGGCTCGCAGGCGGAGGGCGTCGCGACCGGCTGGAAGGACGGCGCGGTCCTCGCCGACGGCACCTTCCTGGTGATCGACCACGACCGCGTCGCCGCCGACGTCCCGGCGCCCCAGGACGCCGAGCTCGCCCGGCTCAACGACGCGCTCAACGCGACCTACATCCCGTACGGCGCGCAGGGCGCGGCGATGCAGCAGCGCCAGAACGCCCAGGACGCGAACGCGAAGAAGCTGTCCCCGAGCTCGGTCTCGACCCGGGCCCGGTCGAAGGCGAGCGGGCTCTACAAGAACGCGGGCTGGGATCTCGTGGACGCGGCGCGCGAAGGGAAGGTGAAGGTCGAGGCGCTCGACGCCGGCGAGCTCCCGCCGGAAGTCCGGAAGCTCGGCCCCGCCGAGCGGAGGGCGTACGTCGAGCAGAAGGGCGAGCAGCGGGCCGCGCTGCAGAGGCAGATCGCGGCCGCCTCGCAGGCGCGGGCCGCGTTCCTCGCGAAGGAGCAGGCGAAGATCGCGAAGGCGGCCCGGGGCTCGACGGACACGCTCGACTCGGCCATGATCAAGGCGGTGCGCGCGCAGGCGAAGAAGCGCCGGTATACGTTCGAGTGAGCGGGAGTGTCCGACCTCCGCTCGCCCCTCGACAGGCTCACCCTTCGACAGGCTCGGGGTGAGCGGCCGCTGTCTCTGGAACACCGCTCGTGCCGAGCCTGTCGAGGCACGAGCGAACGGATCAGGTCGTCATGCCCGCACGCAGGGTGCTGGTCATCGAGGACGACGCCGCCATCCGCCGCGGCGTGGTGGACGCGCTCCGCTTCGACGGCTACCAGCCGCTCGAGGCGGGCACGTTCCAGGAGGGCCTCGACGCGGCGCTCCGCGTCCCCTGCGAGCTCGTGCTGCTCGACCTCGTGCTCCCCGGCGGCGACGGCCTCGACCTCCTCGCCCGGGCGCGCGCGGCGCACCCGACGCTCCCGGTCATCGTGCTCACCGCGCGCGGCGCCGAGCACGATCGCGTCCTCGGCCTGAAGCGCGGCGCGGATGACTACGTCCTCAAGCCCTTCTCCGCCAGGGAGCTCCTCGCGCGGGTCGAGGCGGTCCTGCGGCGGAGCGCCGAGCGGCGGGCCGATGTCGAGGAGATCGCCTTCGAGGGCGGGCGGGCCCACCTGGGCCGGCGGGAGGTGGCGCTCGACGGCGGTGGGGCCGCCCAGCTCTCCGAGCGCGAGGCCGAGCTCCTCGGCTACCTCGCGCGCGCCGCCGGCCGGCCGGTCTCGCGCGAGGAGCTGCTCGAGCGCGTCTGGCGCGTGCCGGCGCGATCGGTGCACACACGGACGGTGGACATGCACGTCGCGCGGCTGCGCGAGAAGCTCGGCGACCCGGCGGAGCGCCCGCGGGTGATCCTCACCCTGCGCGGCAAGGGCTACCGGCTCGTGCCCAAGGCATGACCCGCTCCTGGCGCGTCTGGGCGGTCTTCGCCCTCTGCCTCGCCGCGATGCTCGGCGGCGTGGGCGCGCTCAGCCTGGCGGCGATCCGGCTGGAGCGCTCCGAGGCGGCGGCGCGCCGGACCGCGGCGGTCGAGGAGGACGTGCGCCTCGCGCTCTGGCGCATGGACTCGGCGGTGGCGCCGCTCGTCGCCCGGGAGAGCGGCCGGCCGTGGTTCGTCTACGCGCCGCTCTACGCGCCGGAGCGGGTGTACACCCGCGGCCTCGCCGAGATCGACGACGGACACGTGCTCGTCCCCTCGCCGCTCCTCCGCGAGCTGCCGGAGCACGTGCTGCTCCACTTCCAGGTCGGGCCGGACGGCGCCGTGCGCTCGCCGCAGGTCCCGGAGGGCCGGGCGCGTTCGCTCACCGTCGCCCGGTACACCACCGCGGAGCGGATCGCCGCCGCGCGCGAGCGGCTCGATCGGCTCCGGCCCGCGCTCGATCGCGGCGCGCTCGTCGCGCTCCTCCCGGGCGAGGCGGCGCCGGAGGTGCGCGATCCCGTCCTCCCGCCCTCGGCCGGGAGGCGCGAGGAGGAGCTGGCCGCGACCGGCGGGAAGCCGCAGGCGACGAAGCTCGGGAAGCTCGACGGCCCCGCCGCGAAGAGCTCCATCGAGTACCAGAGCCGCGCACGGCAGGTGGCGAAGCAGAACGTCGTGCCGACGCATGGCTCTTCGGTGGAGCAGGCGGAGCCGGCGGAGCGCCCGGCGCGCGCCCACGTCCCGCCCCGGAGCGCGCGCCGCCCGATGCCCGAGGGCGCGATGACCCCGCTCTGGCTCGGCGGCGACCTGGTGCTCGTCCGCCGCGTCCGGCTCGACGGGGCGGAGCACCTCCAGGGCTGCCTGCTCGACTGGGGCGGCCTGCGGAGGTGGCTCCAGGGCGAGGTGGCGGACCTGTTCCCGGACGCGCGGCTCGAGCCCGTGCCGGCCGGCGGGGACGACGCCGCGCGCCTCCTCGCGTCGCTCCCGGCGCGCCTCGATCCGCGCGCCCGTCCGGAGCGGGCCGCCGAGGCGTCGCCGCTCCCCGTGATCCTGGGCGCGACCTGGGCCCTCGTGCTCCTCGCGGCGGCGGCGGTGCTGCTGCTGCTGCTCGGCATGCAGGCGCTCTCGGAGCGGCGGGCGGCCTTCGCGTCGGCGGTCACGCACGAGCTGCGGACGCCGCTCACCACCTTCCGCATGTACGCGGAGATGCTGGCGGAGGGCATGGTCCAGGACGACGCCCGGCGCGCCGAGTACCTCGACACCCTCCGGCGCGAGGCGCTCCGGCTCGGCCACCTCGTCGAGAACGTGCTCGCGTACGGGCGCGTCGAGCGCGGGAAGACGGTCCGCCGCCCGGCGCCGCTCGGGCTCGCCGAGCTCCTCGCGCGGCACGGCGATCGGCTGCGGGAGCGCGCGTCCGGCGCGGGCATGGAGCTGCGCGTGGCGGTGGACCCGGGGCTTCGCGTCGTCGCCGAGCCCGGCGCGCTCGAGCAGATCCTCTTCAACCTCGTGGACAACGCGTGCAAGTACGCCGCCGCGGCCGCCGACCGGCGGATCGAGCTCTCCGCCGCGCGCGAGGGCAGGTGGGTGGCGCTGCGCGTGCGCGACCTGGGCCCCGGCCTCTCCGCCGAGGAGCGGCGGAGGCTCTTCGTGCCGTTCGGCCGCTCGGCGGCGCGCGCCGCGGGCGCGGCGCCCGGCGTCGGCCTCGGGCTCGCCCTCTGCCGCTCGCTGGCGCGGAGCCTCGGGGGCTCGATCGCGCTCGACCCCGCGGACGGCCCGGGGGCGTGCTTCGTGGTGCGCTTGCGCGCGGCGGTGTGAACCGCCCGAACGGACTCGACGCTCCCGCCCCGCCCTCGTAGGATGCCCGCACCGAGCACCCATGCTCCGCCTCCGGATCGATCTCCCCGCATCCTTTCCCTTCGCCACCCGGGTCGCCGTCCGGGTGGACGACGTCAACCTCGGCGGCCACCTCGCGCACGACGCCGTCCTCTCGCTCGCGCACGAGGCCCGCATGCGCTGGCTCCGGTCCCTCGGCTTCGCGTCGGAGCTCGACGTCGCCGGCGCCGGGCTCATCATGGCGGAGGCCGCCGTCATCTACCGCGCGGAGGGGACCTACGGGATGGAGCTCCGGCTCGAGGTCGCGCCGGCGCAGGTCCGCCCGGCCACCTTCCACCTCGTCTATCGCCTCTCCGACGAGGCGACCGGCGTGGAGATCGCCCGGGTCCTGACGCGCATGGTCTTCTTCGACTACGAGGCCCGGTGCCCCACCCGCGCCCCGGACGCGTTCCTCGCGGCCGCGCGCGCGCAGGAGCGGCCGCTCACCGAGCGGTGAGGCACGAACCCGCCGGCGCGGCCCTCGGGCGTCACGCCCCCGGGCCCGCGTCCCACCACTTCGACAGGTTCCGCGCCGCCGACCGCGGCTTCACGGCGTAGTGCGAGACGTCGTTGAAGAGCATGAGCCGGGCGCGCACCGGGTCCTTGAAGTCCACCACGTTGAGGCAGGCCGGCGACTGGTCGAGCCGGTCGCGGTAGCCGCGCGGGTCCACGCCCAGGAGGCTCGAGAGCAGGATCCGCAGCGTCGCCTTGTGCGAGACCACGAGCACGGTGCGCCCCTCGTGCGCCGAGACGATCTTCCGGATCACCGGCAGCGCCCGGGCGAGCACCGCGACGCCGCTCTCGCCCCCGACCGGCGCGAACGTGAACGGGTCCGCCTCCCAGTTCGCGTACTCGTCCGCGAACCGCTCCTCGACCTCCTGCCGCGCGAGCCCCTCCCAGCGCCCGTGCGAGATCTCGCGGAGCCCGTCCTCCTCGGCGACCTCGAGCCCGTGCGGGCGGGCGAGGATCCGCGCGGTCTCCAGCGTGCGCGAGAGCGGGCTCGCGTACACCGCGGCGATGGGATCTCCCGCGAGCCGCTCGGCGAGCCGCGCCGCCTGCGCGCGCCCCTCGTCGGAGAGATCGACGCCGACCATGCCGGAGAACCGGTTCTCGGCGGTGAGCTGCGTCGCGCCGTGGCGGACGAGGTAGAGGCGGGTGGTCATGCTGCGGTGCTATCGTCGGCCCGCGATGGCCGCCAGCCCCCGGAAGGACCCGCGCGTGGCGAAGCTCCTCGACGAGCTCCGCGCCATGGGCAGCGAACACGACCGCGCCGGGATGGCGCGGTACGGGATCAACGTCGAGGACGCGTTCGGCGTGTCGGTGCACGAGCTGCGGAGGATCGCGAAGCGGCTCGGGACCGATCACCGCCTCGCGCTCGCCCTCTGGGAGACCGGCAACCACGAGGCGCGGCTCCTCGCGTGCTTCGTGGACGACCCCGCCGCGGTGACGGAGGCGCAGCTCGAGGGGTGGGTCGCGGCGCTCGATTCGTGGGACGTGTGCGACCAGGCGACCACCAGCCTCTTCGATCGCACGCCGCACGCGTGGCGCAAGGCGGTCGAGTGGGCGGGGCGCGACGCGGAGTGGGTGAAGCGCGCGGGCTTCTCGCTCATGGCGGGGCTCGCGGTGCACGACCGGGAGGCCGGGGACGCCGCCTTCCTGGGGCTCCTCCCGCTCGTCGAGCGCGGCGCCTTCGACGAGCGGAACTTCGTGAAGAAGGCGGTGAACTGGGCGCTCCGGAACATCGGGAAGCGGAACCCCGCGCTGCACGCCGCCGCCGTCGCGTGCGGCGAGCGGATCCGGGCCACCGCGAACCGGCGCGCGGGCGGGGAGCGGGGAGGGGAGCCCGCGGTCCGCGCGGCCCGCTGGGTGGCCGCCGACGCGCTGCGCGAGCTCGCGTCGGAGAAGGTGCGAGCGCGGCTCGAGCGCGGTGCGCAGTGAGGCCCGCTCACCCTGAGCCTGTGTCGAAGGGCGAGCGGCGATCGCCTTGACGGCGTGGACCGCCCCGCGCGAACGTCGATCCATGACCTCGCCCATCCCCACCCCCGCGCAGCGCCAGGCGATCGAGCGGACCACGGACCACTTCCGCGGCCAGCCGGACGTCCTCGCGCTCCTCCTCGGCGGCTCGCTCGCGCACGGCTTCGCGACGGAGCGCTCGGACGTCGACGTCATGATCGTCGTCTCCGACGCGGACTGGGCGCGGCGCACGGCCGAGGGCCAGACGACGTTCTTCACCACCGACCTCTGCGCGTACGAGGGCGGCTACGTCGACGGGAAGTACGTGTCGCCCGGCTTCCTCGCGGAGGTCGCGGCGCGCGGGAGCGAGCCGGCCCGGTTCGCGTTCCAGGACGCGCAGGTCCTCTTCGCGCGGGACGAGGCCATCCCCCGCCTCGCCGCGGAGATCCCGCGCTACCCCGTCGCCGAGAAGGCGGACCGGATCGCCCGGTTCTCCGCGCAGCTCGAGGCGTGGACCTGGTACGTCGGCGAGGCGTTCAAGAAGGACGATCCCTGGCTCGTCTCGACCGCCGTCTCGCGCGTGTGCCTGTTCGCGGGCCGGATGGTGCTCGCGCACAACGAGCTCCTCTTCCCGTTCCACAAGTGGTTCCTCCGCGTGCTGGAGGGCGCGCGCGAGCGGCCGCCGCGCATGGTGGAGCGGATCCGGGCGCTCGCCCGGGCACCGTCGGCGGCCGAGGTGACGGCGTTCGTGGAGGAGGTGCGCGGGTTCCGCGCCTGGGAGACGGGGCCGGCGCGGTGGCCCGTCCTGTTCCTGCGCGACACCGAGCTCGACTGGAAGCACGGGAGCCCGGCGGTGGAGGCGATCTGAGGAGCCCGGTCACCAGGGCAGCCCCACCCCCGCGGCGAGCAGCTTCATCGCCGGGACCATCGCCCGGTAGACCTCCGCCACCCGCTCCGGGAAACGCGGCGAGACCGCGTCCTTCTCACGGAGCGTGAGCCCCCACGCGAGGTCCTTGCGGCGGAGGAGCTCGTCGAGCGGGTGATCCTCGGGAAGCCCGCGCGGCGTGCGCTTCAGGCGCTCGCCCCAGACCTCGAGCTTCGCCATGCCGGGCACCCCGGTCGCGCGCCTCCACGCGGCGGGCTTCGCCACGATGGCCCTGCGGATGGCGAGGAGCGCCTGCGGCTCGGGGTGCCAGACGCCGCCGCCGACGTCCACCTCGTCCGGGTCGAGGCTCAGGTAGTAGGCCGGCCCGTGGACGTCGCGGCCGGCCTCGTGGCGGAAGTGGGCCGCGACGTTGGTCTTGTACGGCGACTTGTCGCCCGAGAACCGCGTGTCGCGGTTGATGCGGAACATCGAGCCGCCCACCGGCCGCGGGTCGGCGACGAGCCGCGGCGCGAGCTTCTTCAGCGTCGGCGCGAAGTCCGCGATGAACCGGAGCATCGGATCGCGCACGTCGCGCACGTACCGCTCGCGGTTCTTCGCGAACCACTCGCGGTCGTTGTGGAGCCGGAGCTCGGCGAGGAAGGTGAAGAGGGCAGGGGTGAAGTAGGGCCGTGTCGCCATGAACGCAGTCTAGCGCGGTGCGTGAAGCCCGTGAGGGACGTGAACGCCAGGCCGCCGCCCGACATCTGGATCCGACCAACCGCAACGAGGAGTGAAAGATGCGCTTCCTGGAACGCTTCGCCGAACCCTCCTACGCTCTCTTCCGTGCCGTCACGGGGCTGCTGTTCATGTTCCACGGCCTGCAGAAGACCGTCGGCGTGCTGGGCGGCTTCCAGCCGCCGGTCGGCTCGCAGCTCTGGATCGGCGGGGTCATCGAGCTCGTCTGCGGGGCCCTCGTCGCCGCCGGCCTCCTGACCCGCTTCGCCGCGTTCCTCTCGAGCGGGACGATGGCGGTCGCCTACGTGCAGTTCCACTGGAAGCTGCAGCTCGGCGCGGAGCTCCTCCCGGCCGTGAACAAGGGCGAGCCCGCGCTCCTCTACGCCTTCGCGTTCCTCTCCATCGCGTGCAGCGGCGGTGGGCGGTACGCGGTGGACGCGCTGCTGGGCCGGTCCGCGCCGGGGTCGGAGCGGGCGTCGGGCGGCCCGCAGCGGCTCTCGGCCTGACGCGGCGCAGCGGGCGGCGGGAGTCAGGCGTCAGGGTCCTCGGGTAGGTTGCCGGGCCCATGCCCCCTGCCTCCGCCCGCTTCCTCGTCTTCTCCGACGGCTCCGCGCTCGTGAACCCCGGCGGTCCCGGCGGAACCGGCTTCGTGGTGCTCGATCGCGCGCGCCCCGCGGTCCGCTTCGGCGGCACGCGCTGGGTCACCGACGGCCCGCACGCGGTCACCAACAACCGGATGGAGCTGCGCGCCGTCCTCGAGGCGCTCACGGGGCTCCCCGACGGCGAGGGCGTCGAGGTGGTCTCCGACTCGCAGTACCTCGTCAACGCGCTCTCGAAGTGGATCCACGGCTGGCGCAAGAAGGGCTGGCGCACCGCCGCCGGCGAGCCGGTCCTGAACCGCGACCTCATCGAGGCGATCGACGCGCGCGGCCAGGCGGCCGGCGTCCGGTACGCCTGGGTCCGCGGCCACGCCGGCCACGCCGTGAACGAGGTGGTGGACGGCCTCGCGCAGGCCGCGGCGCGCGGCGTCGCGGGGCCGCGCGAGGAGGACGTCCTGGCGGCGCTGAGAGCGGAGGGGTTCCTGCGCGCGGCGGGGTGAGCGCGCCCGCCGCTCAGCCCGGCCGCTCCAGGGCGTAGAGCCGCACCGGTCCGCGCCGCGCGGCCCAGAGACCCCCGCCGATCTGCTCGAAGTCGCGGGCGAGGCGGGTCCGGTACCAGCGCGCCGGGCGCAGGTGCGCCGTCATGTCGGTGCGGGCGCGGTCGAGCACCGCGAGGTCCTCGCGGGTGATCGCCTCGAGGTAGAGCACGCCGCGGCACATCGCGCCGAGGTTGCGCAGGGCGCGCTCGGCCTCCCGGTCGGGCAGGTACTGCAGCACGCTGTGGCAGACGACGAGGTCGAACCGCTCGCGGGCGCGCCAGCGCGCGATGTCCCGCTGCTCGTGCCCGTACCGCGCGCACGCGTACGGGGAGACGTCGATCGAGCGGTACCGGACGCCCGGGAGCCGCCGCAGCAGCGGCCCGCGCCAGATCCCCGTCCCGGCGCCCACGTCGAGCACCGCGCGGAGCTCCGCGCCGAGCCACGCTGCGAGGCCGCACACGCCGGCGACGAGCCGCGCGATCTCACGCGGCGTGTGGGTGCGCTCGCGGGCGTGGTAGTAGCGCTGGTAGTAGGCGGCGTCGAAGCGGAGCGGATCGGAGGAGGCGCGGCGGTCGGACACGGCGGCCGGAGGATGCCACAGCTCGGGGCCGCGTGGGCGCCTGCGGCGCGGCGGGGGGCCGCCGGTCACTTGCACGTCGGCGGCGTGCTCGTGATCGTCACCTTCACGAGCCGCGTCTGCGCGTTCCCGCCGCGGGCGATCTCGCCCACCCGCTCGCACCCGCAGACGCCCTGGCCGAAGCGCGTGTACCCGCAGACGCCCTGCGGAGAGCGATCGCAGGCGGCGGGCTCGAGCTGCGGGACCTGCGCGCCGAACCCCTCGGTGATGAAGAACTGCGAGCCGTTCGTGTTCGGGCCGGCGTTGGCCATCGCCAGCACGCACGGCTTGTCGAACAGGATCGTCCCCGGCTTCGGGAGCTCGTCCGCGAACTGGTACCCCGGGCCGGAGACGCCGAAGGGCAGGCCCGCCGCCGACGTCGCGCCGAAGGGCGCGTCGCGGGTCGCGGGATCGCCGCCCTGGATCATGAACCCCGGGATCACCCGGTGGAAGAGCAGGCCGTCGAAGTAGGGGCCCTTCCGCGCCTTCTTCGTGAGCGGGTCGGTGAACTCCTTCTTCGCGGTCGCGAGCTCGACGAAGTTGGCCACCGTCTTCGGCGCCTCGCCGGGGAGGAGCTTCACGCCGATCTTCCCGCGCGAGGTCTCGAAGAGCGCGTAGAGGTCCTTGCCGGACGCGGCGGCAGCCGCCGTGGGCTTCTTCGCGGCGGCGGGCTTCGGGTCGGCGGCGGAAGCGGGCGCGGCGGTCGTGAGGGCCGCGAGCGCGGCGGCGACGAGGATCGAGGTCTTCATGGCGGAGGATGCTAGCCGTGGCCCCGCGCCCCCGCCAGACGGAAAGCGCCTCCGGAGAGCGCGCAGGCTCGCCAGACCGCTCTCCGGGCTCCGACCTTCCGGGGGCACCTCCGAAACCGCTGCGGCCCCGGCGCGCTGTGTTAGAGGACCGGCCATGCACTTCCGGCACCTCGGCCAGAGCGGCCTCGTCGTCAGCGAGATCTCCTACGGCAACTGGCTCACCCACGGCTCCCAGGTCGAGAAGGACGCCGCCTTCGCCTGCGTGAAGGCCGCGCTCGACGAGGGCATCACCACCTTCGACACCGCGGACGTGTACGCGGCCACGCGCGCGGAGGAGGTCCTGGGGGAGGCCCTCGCCGGCCAGCGGCGCGAGGGGCTCGAGATCTTCACGAAGGTCTACTGGCCCACCGGCCCGGGCAAGAACGACCGCGGGCTCTCGCGCAAGCACGTCTTCGAGTCGATCCACGGCAGCCTGCGGCGCCTGCGGACCGACTACGTGGACCTGTACCAGGCGCACCGCTTCGATCACGAGACGCCGCTCGAGGAGACGATGACCGCGTTCGCGGACCTCGTGCGCCAGGGCAAGGTCCTCTACGTGGGGGTCTCGGAGTGGACCGCGGAGCAGATCGCGAAGGGCGCGGCGCTCGCGCGCGAGCTCCGGATCCCGTTCGCGAGCAACCAGCCGCAGTACTCGATGCTCTGGCGGGTGATCGAGGAGGAGGTCGTCCCCGCGAGCGAGAAGGCCGGCATCGGGCAGATCGTCTGGTCGCCGATCGCTCAGGGCGTGCTCACCGGCAAGTACCTCCCCGGCCAGCCGCCGCCGCAGGGGAGCCGCGCGACCGATCCCACGGGCGCGCAGTTCATCGCCGGCTTCATGAGCGACGACGTGCTCGGCCGCGTCCAGAAGCTGAAGCCGGTCGCGCAGGAGGCCGGGTTGACGATGGCCCAGCTCGCGATCGCCTGGGTGCTCCAGAACCGGAACGTCTCGTCGGCCATCGTCGGCGCGTCGCGGCCCGAGCAGGTGAAGGACAACGTGAAGGCCGCGGGGGTGAAGCTCGACCCCGCGATCCTGAAGCGCATCGACGAGATCCTCGGCGGCGCGGTGATCCGCGATCCGAAGCGGACGGTGAGCCCGGCGAAGCGGCCGTGAGCGGAGACGGGGTCAGTTCCCCGGATCCGTCCCCGGCTCGTCGGCCTCGTCCTCCTCGACGTCGGGGCCGGGCGGGAGCTTCTCGAGGCGCGCCTGCACGAACGCCGCGTGCTCGATCTCCTCGTCGCGCAGCTCGGTGAAGAGCGCGCGCACGTCGGGATCCCGCACGTGCGGGAGCGCCTGCTCGAAGAAGTCGCGCGCCTTCTGCTCGGAGCGGAGCGCGACCTCCATCGCCTGGCGCGCGGACATGAAGACGCGCGGGGCGCCGAGATCCGGCGCCTCGACCTCGTAGAGCATGTCCCGCGTCACCGTCCGCGGCGCGTCGCGGAAGAGCTGCTGGCGGCGCGCGGAGAGCTGCGCGCCGTGCTTCGCCTCGTTGGCGGCCATGAGCCGGAACATGTCTGCCGCGTCGCCGGCGTAGCGGCCGCCCACGAACCTGGCGAGGGCGAGGTACCGCTCGTGGGCCTCCTCTTCGATCAGGATCGCGAGGTCCAGGGCGTCCTGGGCGGTGAGCGTCTCGAGGCGGATCCCCGGCACGGCGTCGTTCACGGTCGGCTCCTTCCGCAGACGTGTAACCGCCGACGGCCCGCGCGGCGCGCCCCGCGGAGGTCGGGTGCCCGTGACCCCGAACCCGGGTTCAGGGCGCGGCGCCGAGCGCGGCCGCGATCTCCGGGAGACGTTCGCAGGCGCTCCCGCGCGCGAAGAACCCGCGCTCCGCCCGCGCCGCGAGCTCCGCGAACGGGTTCGGCTCGGGGTTGACGTCCACGATGGCGGCGCCGTTGCGGAACGCGATCCGGCCGATCTGCGCGGGCAGGTTGGTCGCCCCGCTCGTGCCCACGACGAGCAGGAGGTCCGCCTCCTCCGCCGCGCGCAGCGCGCTCTCCATCCGGTAGTACGGCTCGTCGTAGCACTCGTCGAACCAGAGCACGTGCGGCCGGAGCCAGTCGCCGCAGCGCGCGCACGTGAGCCGGGCGCGGTCCTGCGCGGTGAGGGGGTCGTCCTTGCCGCGCGCGGGGAACGCGGGCAGGTCCAGGAGGCCCGCGCCGCACTCCGCCGCGCACCGCACGTACGCGGCGTCGCCGTGGATGCAGTGGACCTTCCTCGCGCCGGCCCGCCGGTGCAGGCCGTCGATGTTCTGGGTGACGAGCGTGAAGCGCTCGCCGAGCGCCGCCTCGAGCCGCACCAGCGCAGCGTGGCCGGCGTTCGGCTCCGCGAAGCGGCAGACGCCGAACCGGTAGAGGTACCAGCGCCAGACCTCCTCGGGCGCGCGGTCGAACATCTCGCGGGTCGCCATCTCCTGCGGCATGTAGTTCCGGGAGCCGACGACCCAGTATCCCTCGGTCCCGCGGAACGTCGGGATCCCGCTCTCGGCCGAGATGCCGGCGCCCGTCAGCGCCAGGACCCGGCCGCCGGCGCGCTGGACGCCCTCGAGGATCTGTCGAAGCGCGGGCTCCATGGGAGGTTCACGGTTCAGGGTTGAAGGGCTCCGGACCGAGAACCGAGACCTGACAACCGCCAACCGACAACCGCCAACCGCCAACCGCCAACTGACAACTGACAACTGACAACTGACAACTGACAACTGATCCTACTCTCCGCGGATCCCCAGCGCGTCCAGGATCTCGCGCTCGGTGAGGATGCCCTTCCGGATCAGCAGGCGGATCACGACCGCCATGGCCTGCGTCGGCTTCAGCGTCTCCGGCTCGGCCCGGCCGCCCTCGGCCAGGCGCTCGATCGCGGCGAGGACGGCCTGCTCGGCGCGCGACGGCGGGGAGGCGCCGCCCTGTGCGGGCAGCTCGAGCTCGCCCGTGAGCTCGCCGGTGATGGGCTCCTCCTCGTCGATGTCCATCAGCAGGGGCGCGGACGGACCGGAGGGCGCCGCCGAGGCGGGCTGCGCCTGCGTCGCGGCGACGGAGGCACGGTTCGCGAAGGCGGCCGGCGCGGCGGTGGGTGCAGGCGCCGGAGCGGGAGCGGGGCCCGCCGGAGCGGGCCGGGTGACGGCGCGCGGGTGCGCGGCAGACGCGGGC
>JAEYZK010000144.1 GCA_023428085.1 Pseudomonadota bacterium | reverse complement strand
GAAGCGGGGCTACACCGGCCCGCGTCTCCCGGGCGACACCGGCCCGCACCGCCCCTCGGAGCGCAAGGCGCTGACCCACAATCCCTTCGCGGCGCTCGCGCAGAAGCTCGAGGAGACCGGCAAGGGCGAGGAGAAGCCGGCCGCGCCCGCCGAGGCGTCGGCCGCGGACGACGACGCCGCCGCCGAGACCTCGCACGTGCCCGAGGCGCCTCCGCCCGCCGCCGAGCCCTCCACCGAGCCCGTCACGGCCGCCGCCGAGCCCTCGGCCGCCGCGGCCCCGGAGCCGAAGCCGGAGTGAGCCATCATCCCAGCGCAGCGCCGCCCGCTCCCCTCCGGGGGCGGCGCTCCGCTCGTGGTCCGACCTCGCCCGTGGCATGATCGCCAGGGACGAAGGACCCAACGGTCCGCTCACCCTGCGCCTGTCGAAGGGTCGGAGGGCGAGCGGGCGAACGCGCCGCATGACCCCGTTCTCGCGCACCGCCGCAATCTTCGACGTCGACGACTCGCTGCTCGACGGCAACTCGGGCACGATCTTCAGTTGGTACCTCTACAGCGAGAAGGTGATGCGGCCGGAGCAGCGGTCCCGCATCCCGCGCCTCATCTACGAGTACGCGCGCGATCGGCTCACCGAGCAGGACATGGTGGAGGCCGGGTCGACCTGCCAGCAGGGGCTGTACGCGGACCTCGTGAAGGCGCACGCGCACCTCTGCTTCGAGCGCCACCTCCGCAAGCGGATCACGAGCGGCGCCATGCGGCAGCTCCGGCGCCACCTCCTCTCCGGGCACTTCGTCGTCATCGCCTCCGGCTCCTCGCAGTACATCGTGGACGAGATCGGCCGCCACCTCCGCGTCCACGCGGCCGTCGGCACGCGCGTACGGATCGAGGGCGGAAGGCTGACCGGCGAGCTCGTGCCGCCGGTGGTCTTCCGGGACGGGAAGCGGGCCGCCGTCGAGAAGGTGCTGGCGGAGTACGACCTCGACCCCGGCCTGAGCTTCCTCTACTCCGACTCCGTCGCCGACACGCCGCTGTTCGAGGCGGTGGGCAACCCGGTCGTCGTGAACCCCAAGCCTGCGTTCCGCGAGATCGCCGAGCGCCGCGGCTGGGAGATCACGACGTGGAAGGAACGGAACCGCCCCGGCGAGCCGGACGTGGCGGACGAGTGGGGAAGCTGGGAGGGGTGACTGTCGGTTGTCGGCTGTCAGCTGTCAGCCCTCAGGCCGAACAGCCGGCGCGTGTTCTCCGCGGTGACCGCGGCCACCTCCTCCAGCGTCGTCCCCCACACCTCCGCCACCTTCTTCGCGGTCTCCACGACGTGCGCGGGCTCGTTCCGCTTCCCGCGGAACGGGATGGGGGCCAGGTACGGGCTGTCCGTCTCGACGAGCAGCCGGTCGCGCGGGACGATCCGGACGGCGTCGCGGATGGCCCCGGCGGTCTTGAAGGTCACGATGCCCGCCACCGAGATGGACAGGCCCAGGTCGAGGTAGGCGCGGGCCGCGGCCGCGTCGCCGGTGAAGCAGTGGATGACGCCGCCGCGCGCCGGGACGCCCTCCTCGCGCAGCACGCGGGCGCAGTCGGCGTCCGCCTCGCGCACGTGGACGACGAGCGGCTTCCCGGCGGCGGCCGCGATCCGGATGGAGCGCCGGAACGAGGCGACCTGCACGTCGCGCGGGGAGAGGTCGTAGTGGTAGTCGAGGCCCGTCTCCCCGACGGCGACGGTCGCGGGCGCGCGGGCGATCCGCTCGCTCGCGGCCCAGTCCTCCTCCGGCACGCGGGCGCAGTCGTGCGGGTGGATCCCGACCGTCGCCGAGAGGAAGGCCGGATCGCGGGCGGCGAGCGCGCGGGCGTTCCCGAAGTCCCCCGGCTTCCGCCACAGGCCGACGAGCACCACGTGCGCGAGCGCAGCGCGGGCGCGCGCGATCACGGCGTCGAGATCGGCCTCGAAGTCCTCGCCGTCGAGGTGGGCGTGGGAGTCGATCGGCCGCGGAGCCGGCGTCACTTCACCCTCGTCCCCGGCGCGATCCCCTCCCCCACCGTCACGACCTGGAGGTTCGGCGCCTCGCCCGCGGCGAGGAGCATCCCGTACGAGGTGATGCCCCGGAGCGGCCGCGGCGCGAGGTTCGCGACCACCACGATCCGCTTCCCGACGAGCGCCGCCGGGTCCGGGTACGCGAGCGCGATCCCGGCCACGATGGTCCGCGGCTCCGGATCGCCGGCGTCCACGGTGAGGTGCAGGAGCTTGTCCGCGCCCTTCACCTTCTCCGCCGTCCGGATCACCGCCACCCGGAGCTCCACCTTCGCGAACTCGTCGTAGGTGATGACGCCGGGCGCCGCCGGCGCGGCGGGGGCGGCGGGCTTCGCCCCCTTCGCGGACGCCGCCGGCGCGGCGGCCGCCGCCGGAGCGTCGGGCGCGGCGACGATCAGCTTCGCCGTCTGCTTGACGTCGAGGCGGGCGATCTGCGGGGGCTTGCTCGCGGCGGTCACCGGCGGCCCGTCGAAGGGGTCGAACCCTGCCTCCCACGTCGCCGGGCGGGCCTGGCCGAACGCGGCCACGAGCCCCTCCGAGAACCGCGGCATGACCGGCCAGAGGAGCGTCGCGATCCCGCGGAGCGCCTTCGCCACCGTGAAGAGGAGCGCCCGGCTCGCCGGGCTCGCCGGGTCCTCCCAGGGCTTCGCCTCCTGGAGCCGCTTGTTGCACCGATCCGCGACCTGGTTCGCGAGCCGCACCACCTCGCGCAGCTCGAGCGCGAGGTACGCCACGCGGGCCCCGTCGAGCGCGGCCTTCGTGGCCTCGACGATGGCCGCCTCGGGCTTCTCCTGGAGCGTGGGCCCGGCCTTCTGGGCCTTCTCGATCAGCGCCGCGACGCGCGAGGCGAGGTTCGCGACGTTGTTCGCGAGGTCGGCGTTGATCCGGTTCTTGAACTCCTCGAGCGAGAGGTCGAGGTCGGCCACGCCGGGCCCGAGGTTCGCGGCGTAGAAGTACCGCAGGAGCTCCGGATCGAGCCCCGACGCGAGGTACGTCGCGGCGGTGATGAACGTGCCGCGCGACTTGGACATCTTCTCGCCGTTCACCGTCAGGTGGCCGTGCACCGGCATGCGGTCGGGGCGCTTGAGGCCCGTCGCCCAGAGCATCGCGGGCCAGAAGACGGCGTGGAACCGGAGGATGTCCTTCCCGATGAAGTGCTCGAGCCGCGCCGGCGCCCCCTCGGCGAGGTAGCGCGCCTCGAACTCCTTCGGCGAGAGCCTCTTGCCCTCCGGCGCCTCCGCGGCGAAGTAGTGCTCGGCGCTGGAGAGGTAGCCGATCGGCGCGTCCACCCAGACGTAGAGGAACTTGCCCGGGAACTCGGGGTCGTTCACCGGGAACCCGAAGTAGGGCTCGTCGCGGGTGATGCACCAGTCCTGCAGGTCCGCGAGCCAGCCCTTCACCTGCTCGCGCACCGCGGGCTCGAGGTGCCCCTCGGCGGCGACCCAGCCGTCGATGATCGCCTTCACCTCGGGCTTGCGCAGGTTCACGTAGGCGTGGTCGCTCGCGCGGACCACCGGCGCGTTCCGGCAGATGGCGCAGTACGGCTCCTTGAGCTCGCGCGGATCGTAGGTCGTCCCGCAGCTCTCGCACACGTCGCCGTACTGGTCCTTCGTCCCGCACGTCGGGCAGGTGCCCTTCACGAACCGATCCGGCAGGAAGCGCCGGTCGGTCTCGCAGTACAGCTGCTCGACCGACTTCTTGTAGATGAGCCCCTTCGCCTTGAGCGCGTCGTAGACCCGGTACGCCCAGCGCCGGTTCTCCTCGGAGTCGGTGGTGTAGTAGGTCGCGAACTCGACCCCGAACTGCTTGAAGTCCTCGTGCTGCTCCCTCCGCCAGCGCTCCACGAAGGCCTTGGGGGTGACCCCGGCCTTGGCCGCGTTCACCTCGATGGGCGTGCCGTGGGAGTCCGCGGCGCAGACGTACGTCACGTCGTCGCCCGTCGCGCGGCGGAACCGGACGTAGACGTCGGTCTGGATGTACTCGACGAGGTGGCCGAGGTGGATGGGCCCGTTGGCGTACGGCAGGGCGCTGGTGACGAGGAGTCGCTGGCTCACGGCATGCTCCGTTCGAGGTTCGTCGGGGCGAGGAGGCCGAGGAGGAACCGCTCCAGGCGGATCCGGCCGTCCTGCCCGCTCTTCATCGCCAGGTCGGCCTCGGCGAGGTCCGCGAGCGCGCCGAGGAGCTCGCCGCGCTCGAAGCGCATGGCCGCCTGGTACTTCATCCAGAAGCCGTACGGCTTCTTCCCCTCGAGCTCCCCCTCGGCGAACGTGGGGAGCACGAGGTGCTGCCACTCGTCGTACGACCGGAGCCGGCGGTCGCCCGCGGCCCTGCGGCCCCGCTCGCGCTCTGCCACGAGCCTGCGCACCGTCGCGGCGAGCGAGCCGAGCAGCATGAACTCGTTGGCGCCGTCCTCGAGGGAGCGCTGGAGGACCGCCAGCGCCTGCGGGAGGTCCCGGGCCTCGACCGCGTTCCCGAGGGCGAAGAACGGGTCCTGGGCGACGCGGACCACCACCGCCTGCACGTCCGCCGCGCCGATCACCTTGCGATCGCCGACGTACGCGGCGAGCTTCTGGACCTCCGAGGCGAGCACGCGCGCGTCGTCGCCCACGCGCTCCGCGAGCGCGGCCTCGCCGGCGCGATCGAACCGCTTCCCCGTCCCGGCGAGGAGCACCTCGAGCAGCGGCCCGAGCACCGGGCGCTGCGCGTCCCACGGGCCGTCGGTCTCGATGGCCGTCGTCACCCGCCGGCCCGCGCCCGCGAGCTTCTTCACGAGGGGGAGGCGCCCGTCCACCTTGCCCGCGGCGATCACCAGCACGTGGCCGGGCGGGAAGCCGCGCCCGAGCGCCCCGTCGAGCGCCCCCGCGTCGTCGCCCTTCGCGACCTTGAGCTCCTTCTCCGCCGCGAACCGCGCGGCGGCGTCGATGAAGTCGCCCGCGGCGGCGGTGAGCGTGAACCCGAGCTCGGCCGCCAGCGTCTCCTTGGCCTCGACCGCGACCCGCCCGTCCGGCCCGGGCGCGAGCGCCTTCGCGCCGACCCCCGCCTTGGCGGCGAGCGCGAGCAGCCGGCGCGCCCCTTCCCGCTGCCGCCCCTCCGCGAAGGTCCGCGCCGCGTTCGCGAACGCCTCGCCCGCGTCCTCGCGGGAGGTGAGGAACGCCGGCTCGTGGACGAGCACCACCTTGCGGCCGCCGAACAGCCCCGCGGTGGCGACCTCCGCGGCCACCTCGGCCGGCGAGGCGGCCGCGTCGAGCTCGACGAGGTTCAGGGCCCGCGAGGCCTCCGGCACGAGCGCGTGGGCGACCGCCCGCGCGGCGCGCAGCGCCAGGAACGCGTCCCCATCGAAGAGGTAGACCGGCCGCGGCGTCCCCGCCGCCGCCTCGGCGAGGCACGCGTCGAGGGTGCCACCCTGCCCGCCGCCGCCCCCGGCGCCTGCCCGCGCGGCTCCTGCCCTCGGCGCCCTAGGCGAGGCCATGGGCGCCCTCCGTCTCCGGGGAGCGCGGGCGCTCCCCGGCCGCGAACCACCGGATGACGAGCCGCTCGAGCGCCAGCACCGGCGCGGCGTTCTGCTTCAGCGCGAGGACGGTCCAGGCCACCTCGTCGCGCCGGCGCACCACCTCGGCCGGCGAGAGCGCCGCCGCCGCGCGCCCGGTCTCCGCGGCGAGATCGAGCAGCGCCGGGGTCCCGCCCCCGGCCTGCGCGGCGAGCACGTCCCGGAGCCAGACCGCGAGGAGCTCGCACAGCTCCGCCGCCTGGGCGCGGTCGCCGCCGCGCTCGCGCGCGAACGCGAGCCAGCCGAGCGCGTCGTCCGGATCGAGCGCCGCCGCCGCGCGCACCGCCTCGTGCAGCGCGTCGAGCTCCGCAGGGTCGAGCGCCCGCGCACGGCCGAGCGAGCCGCCCGCGAGCGCCGCGGCGAGCCGCGCCTCCGCGGGGCTCCTCCCCTCGGCCTCGAGGCGCGCGACCACCAGGGCGTCCGGGATGGGCTGGAACGAGACGCGCAGGCAGCGCGATCGGATCGTCGGCAGGAGCGCGTCCGGGCTCCCCGCGACGAGCACGAGCGTGGTCTCGTCGGGGGGCTCCTCCAGCGTCTTGAGGAGCGCGTTCTGCGCCTGCGGGTTCATCGCGTCCGCGGGATCGACGATCACGAACCGCCGCCGGCCCTCGAACCGCTTCAGCGCCAGGCGGTGATCGACGAGAGCGCGGACCTGGTCCACGACGATGTCCTTCGACGGCGAGCGACCGCCCTTCGGCTCCCACCGGCCCGCCTTCGCCATCACCCGCTCTTCGCGGAGCCAGTAGACGTCGGGGTGGTTGTCGGCCTCGATCTTCCGGCACGCCCGGCAGGCGCCGCACGGCTCGTCGCGGAGCCCCGCCGCGCCCGGGGCGGCGGGAACGGCGCGGGCCTCGCCCTCGCAGTTCGCCGCCTGCGCGAGCAGCCGCGCAGCCCGCGCCTTGCCGGTCCCCGGCGGCCCGCCGAACAGGTAGGCGTGGTGGAGCGCGCCGCGACGGAGCGCGGCGCGGAGGGCTCCGATGGCGCGCTCCTGCGCGAGGACGTCCGAGAACGGCATGGACGGGAGTACATAGCACAGGGACCCGGAGCGGGCTCGCCCGACGAGACGTCAGTGCAGCCGCCCGGCGAGGCGCGCGACGGCGGCGGTCAGCTCCGCGGGATCGATCGGCTTCGAGAGGTAGCCCTGGAACCCGGCCTCCTGGGCGGCGCGCCGGTTCTCGGCCTGCGTGTACGCGGTGAGGGCCGCGGCCGGGACGCTGCCGCCGGCGACGGGATCGAGGGCGCGGACCCGGCGCATGAGCTGGTAGCCGTCCTCGCCGGGCATGCCGAGGTCGGAGAGGAGCACGTCCGGCGGGCGCTCGGCGATGACCCGCAGCGCCTCGGGCGTGGAGCCCGCCACCGCCACCACCGCGCCCGCCTGCTCGAGCACCTCGCGCACCACCTCGCGCGAGTCGGGATCGTCGTCCACGACCAGCACGCGCAGCCGCGAGAGGCCGGCGAGCGGCCACGGGCCGTCGGCCGACACGGGGACCGCCGCCCGCGGCGCGGCGGGCGCCGCCTCCAGCCGCCGCGGCGCCGCCGACGGGAGCCGGACCACGAAGGTGGACCCGCGCCCGCGCCCGTCGCTCTCGGCGTGCACCGACCCGCCGTGCGCCTCCACGAGGTGGCGCACCAGGGCGAGCCCGAGCCCCAGGCCGCCGTGCGCGCGCGTCGAGGAGGAGTCGGCCTGCCGGAACCGCTCGAAGAGGTGCGGGGCGAACGAGGGGTCGATGCCGACGCCGGTGTCCCGCACGGCGATGACCACGTCCTCGCCGTCGCGGTCGAGCCGGATCTCCACCCGGCCGCCGTTGGGCGTGAACTTGACCGCGTTGGAGAGGAGGTTCCACACCACCTGCTGGAGCCGCCCCTGATCGCCCGCGACCTGGCCGGCGCGCGGCGAGAGCGACATCGCGAGCAGGATCCGCCGCGCCGCGGCGGCCGTCCGGACCGCGTCGATCGCCGCCTCGACCACCGGGATGAGATCCACCGTCCGCACGTCGAGGCGGAGCTCGCCCCGGAGGATCCGGGAGACGTCGAGCACGTCGTCCACCGTCTGCGCCTGCGCCGCAGCGCTCCGCTCGATCGTCTCGATCGCCCGCGCCGCGCCGGCCGCGTCGAGCTTGCCGAGCCGGAGCAGCCGGGCCCACCCGAGCACCGCGTTGAGCGGCGTCCGGAGCTCGTGCGAGACCGTCGCCACGAACTCGTCGCGGGCGCGCGACGCCTGCTCCGCGTCGCCGCGCGCGCGCGCCTCCGCCTCGCGCAGCCGCGCGAGCTCCACCGCGTGGCGCACGCCCAGCTCGCCGAGCTCCTTCTGCAGCCCGCGCAGGCGGGCCCGCAGGATCCGCTCGCGCCCGAGCCACGCC
>JAEYZK010000137.1 GCA_023428085.1 Pseudomonadota bacterium | reverse complement strand
GCTCCCGCCTGCGCCCGCGCCCTTCGCCCCGCTCCCCACGCTCCCCACGCTCCCCACGCTCGCCCCGCCCGCCGCGCCCCTCGCCCGCGGCCCGGGGCTCGCGCGCGGTCGGCGGCTTCTCGGTCTCGCCGTGCTCGCGGCGCACGCGCTCGCTCCGCTTGTGCTCGGCCTTCTCGCGGTCCGCCGCCTTCTCGATCCGGTGCTTCGTGAAGAAGCTCTTGAGCGCGAACGCGAGCAGGTACTCGCCGTCCGGCCGGTTCTTGAGCTCCTGGGCGAGCGGGATGAACGCCTCGAAGATCGAGCTCGACATCGCCTCCTTGAGCTCGGCGACGTGCCGCTCGGTCCAGATCCGGCGCGCCTCGTCGGGCGTCGGCAGCTTCCGCTCCTCGAACTCGATCCCGTACTTCTTCTGGAGCGCGGTGAGCGTGTGGATGTCGCCGCCGGAGACGATGGAGAGGCTCGTCCCCTTCTTGCCGATCCGGCCGGTGCGGCCGACGCGGTGGAGGAAGACGGCCGGGTCCTCGGGGAGCGAGTAGTTGATGACGTGCGAGAGGTCGGAGATGTCGATGCCGCGGGCGGCGATGTCGGTCGCCACCATGAACCGGACCTCGCCCCGCTTCACCTTGGCCATCACCCGCTCGCGCTCCTTCTGCGGGAGGTCGCCGTTCAGCACCTCGGCGTCGTAGCCGTTCCGGTTGAGCACGGCGGTGATGAGCGTGGTGTCGTTGCGCGTGTTGCCGAAGATGATCGCCGCCTCCGGCTCCTCGATCTCGATCATGTAGAGGAGGTTCCGGGGCTTCGGGTACGCGTCCACCGCCGGGTACATCACGTTGTGGATGTTCTCGACCGAGTACTCGTCCCCGGAGAGCATGATCGGCTCCGGGTCGGTCAGGTACTCACGGATGATCTGCTCGATGTCTGCCGGGACGGTGGCCGAGAACAGGAGCTGCTGGCAGTCGTCGGAGAGGTGATCGAGGATCCGCGTGACCTCCTCGAAGAACCCCATGTTGAGCATCTCGTCCGCCTCGTCGAGGCAGCACGCCAGCACGTCGTCCAGGCGGAGCGTCTTGCGACGGATGTGGTCGTAGATGCGGCCCGGGGTGCCGACCACGATCTCCGCGCCGGCCTTGAGCTTCTCGAGCTGGTCGCCCATCGAGGCGCCGCCGTAGATCGTCACCACCGAGACGTCGCGGTGCTTCGCGAGCGAGGCGATCTCCTCCGCCACCTGGATCGCCAGCTCGCGCGTGGGGCACATGATCAGCGCGGACGGCTTCCGCCGCCCGTCCGGGATCCGCTCCAGCATCGGCAGCGCGAAGGCGGCGGTCTTGCCGGTGCCGGTCTTGGACCGGACGATCACGTCCTTGCCGTCGCGCACCGGCCGGTAGGTCGCGACCTGGACCGGCGTCGGCCGCTCGTAGCCGCGCTCGGCGACGGCCCGCCGGAGCGGCTCCGACAGCCCGAGGTCGTCGAACGTGGTCTGTGTGACGTAATCCGAAGGCGCCGCCGAGGGCGCCTCACCCGAGACGTTCTCCATGGTCTCTCCTGGCCCCGCCGGCCGCGCCGGCGTGGGCACCGTGAGGCGCATGGCGACTCTCGCACCTGGAACCGCGTCGGCCTCGATCCGGGGATCGAGGCCCGCGCCGCTCCGCGAAAAGCGCCATGCGCCGTCTTGTCGCACGCGTCTTGCGCGCGATTGACGCCCCCTATATCACACCGATCCGCCGCGGTCGCCACTCCCCAAGCTCGGGCGTGCTGCCGCGGCCGGTCCGCAATGATGCCGAGCGAGCCCTTCGACCCCGAGACCCCCGAGAGCGCCCACCCCGTCCCGGCGCTGCCCGCGCGGAGCGCGCGCAGCGACGGCGGCGGGGGGCTCGTCCGGTACGACCCGCTCCGCGCCTACATGGCCGAGGTGCAGCGCCACCCCGTGCTCTCGCGCGAGGAGGAGCACGCGCTCGCAGTTCACTACCGCGAGACGGGCGATCTCGAGGCGGCCTACAAGCTCGTCGCCTCCAACCTGCGACTCGTCGTGAAGATCGCGCACGAGTACCGCCGGACCGCGTTCCAGCTCCTCGACCTCGTGCAGGAGGGGAACCTCGGCCTCATGCAGGCCGTGAAGAAGTACGATCCGTGGAAGGGCGTGAAGCTCTCGTCCTACGCCGCGTGGTGGATCCGCGCGTACATCATCCGGTTCGTGATGGAGAACTGGCGGATGGTGAAGCTCGGGACCACCCAGGCCCAGCGGAAGCTCTTCTTCAACCTCGCCAAGGAGCGGGACAAGCTGCTCGCGCGGGGGATCGAGCCCACCCCGCGCCTGCTCGCGAAGAACCTCCAGGTCGAGGAGTCGGAGGTCGAGGAGATGTCGGCCCGCATGGCCGCCGACGACCTCTCGCTCGACGCGCCCGTGTCGCCCGACGGCGACGACGCGCGGCAGACCCGGCTCGACCGGATGGCCGACGGCGGCGGCCCCGCCCCCGCGGACGTCCAGATGGGCGACGAGGAGCTGCGGAGGATCTTCCGCGAGAAGCTCGAGGCGTTCGCGAAGACGGTCACCGACGAGAAGGAGCGGTACATCTTCGACCACCGCCTCCTGCCGCCCGAGGGCGAGACGCCGCTCACGCTCCAGGAGATCGGCGATCGGTTCAAGCTCACCCGCGAGCGCGCCCGGCAGATCGAGGCCAAGCTCACCGCCCGGCTGCGGGCGTACATGAAGGCCGAGATCCCGGACTTCGAGCTGCTCGATCCGCCGGAGTAGCGCCCCTCACTCCCGCGGCAGCCGGGGCGCCTCGGGCAGCCGGGGCCTGCCCTTCTCGCCCGCGAGCTGGAACGCGGCGCCGGCGATCCCGAGCACGACCGCGATCCCGAGCAGGACGAACGGGCTCGTCGCGAGCTCCACCCCGAGCTCGTGCCCGCCGGCGAGCACGACCAGCCCGACCCCGATCGCCAGGCCGCCCGCGACGCTGGCCAGGACCGCCGCGACGGTCCGCGCGCCGACCGAGAAGAGCCCGGCGCCGGCGGCGGCCGCGATGAGCGCTCCCAGCCAGGGCTTCCCCGCCACGGGCACGTGGACGCCGAGGAGCGCGCCGGCGAGCGCGCCCGCGA
>JAEYZK010000133.1 GCA_023428085.1 Pseudomonadota bacterium | reverse complement strand
GCGCGGGCGCGCTCGCGGGGGCGGCCGCGCTCCAGCTCACGTGCGGCGTGCACGCCGCCGCCGCCCACTTCCTCGCCTTCCACGCGGGCGGCGTGCTGCTCGCGCTCGCGGCGGCGGCGGGGCTGTGGAGGCCGAGGATCGCGCCCGCCGGCGAATGAGCCGACCAGTCCTCCGTCTGCCCTCGATGGGTCCTGCACGTATCCGCCCGCCGCCGCGCGCGTATGCGCTGGGTGAAGCGAGCGGATCACCGCCGAAAGGACCCGCGCATGCTCCGGACGTCCCTCCTCCTCGTCGCCGTGCTCGCCGCGCCTGCCGCGATCCGCGGCGAGGATCTCGAGGTGAACCCCGACGCCGGGAACAACGCCTTCTCCGCGGTGTTCGACGCGAAGCTCGGCGAGCGGATCACGGCGGTGAGCTCCGCGGTGGGCTGCACGCTCGCGCTGGACGAGACCACGATGCGCGCGTCGGGGCGCTGCGCGGTGCCGCTCGCGTCCATCCGCATGGGAAGCCGGAGCGCGTGACGGGCTCCGCGACGCTGTTCCCGCCGGGGACGTACGGAGCGCGGAAGACGATCCGCATCCGCGCGAGGGTCGAGGGGTTCGACCGCGAGGCGTACCGCGTCGGCCCGCAGTTCACGGAGGGCTGGCTCGCCCGCGTGCAGTCGCTCGCGAGGGTCGTGGCGGCGAAGGGGGACGTGGAGGTGTCCCTGTTCGCGCGCGCGAAGCAGGACTGAGCGTCACTGGCCGTTCACCGAAGCACCACCCCGAAAGGAAGGACCATGATCCGCGAGTCCATGAAGGCCACCGCCGTCGCCGCCGCCATCGCGTCCCTGTTCGCCGCCGGCGCGGCGCAGGCGGGCGAGAAGATGGAGAAGGCGAAGCAGGGCACGGGGCCGGTGCAGTGCGCCGGCATCAACGCCTGCAAGGGCCACGGGAGCTGCGCCGGCGCCGACAACGCCTGCAAGGCGCAGAACGCCTGCAAGGGGCAGGGGTGGGTGGAGACGAGGAGCGCCCAGGAGTGCGCCGACAAGGGCGGCAGGGCGATGGCGAAGCGGTAGCGGACATGGGACCGCGAGGAGCGGCGATGATCGCGCGGCACGCCCTCGGCCACGGCGTCGGCCTCCGCACGCAGCACTTCCCGCAGCTCCTCGCGGCGCCGCCGCCCGTGGACTGGGTGGAGGCGATCTCGGAGAACTTCCTGGCGGCGGGCGGCCGCCCGCTCGCGGTGCTGGAGAAGGTCCGGCGCGAGGTGCCGGTCGTGCTCCACGGGGTCGCGCTCTCGCTCGGTGCAGTGGATCCGCTCTCCGAGCGGTACCTCGCCGACCTGGCCCGGCTCGTCCGCCGGATCGAGCCGGTCTTCGTCTCCGACCACCTCTGCTGGGGCACGCACCGGGGCAGCTACGTCCACGATCTCCTCCCGCTCCCGTACACCGAGGAGGCGCTCGCGCACGTCGCGGCCCGCGTGGGCGCCGTGCAGGACCGCCTCGGGCGCCCGTTGCTCCTCGAGAACCCTTCGGCCTACGTCGCGGCGCGCGACTCCACGATGACCGAGTGGGAGTTCCTCGCGGCGCTCTGCCGGCGAACCGGCTGCGGCGTGCTCCTCGACGTGAACAACGTCTGGGTGTCGAGCCGGAACCTCGGCTTCGATCCGGGTGCCTACCTCGACGGGATCCCCGTGGACGGGGTGGGCTACTTCCACCTGGCCGGCCACACCGATCGCGGCGCCTACCTCCTCGACAGCCATGCGGCGCCGGTTCCGCCGGAGGTCTGGGGGCTGTACCGCCGCGCCGTCCGGCGGTTCGGCCGCGTGCCGGCGCTCGTGGAGTGGGACGACCTCGTGCCGCCGCTCGAGGTGCTCGTGGCCGAGAGCCGGCGGGCGGCGGCCCTCGAGGCCGAGGAGCTCGGGGACCCCGCCTCGCAGGGAGCGCACGTGTGATGACCCTCGCCGACTACCAGGCGCTCTTCCACGCCGCCATCACGGGCGGGGACGCCGATCCCCGCGCCCTCGCGCGCTGCTTCGCGGGCACGCCCGCGCTCCCAGCGGCCGACCGGCTGCAGATTCATGCGGACATGTGGTTCTGGCGGCAGCACGATGCGCTCCGGTCGGAGTTCCCGGCGCTGCACGCCTGCGTCGGCGCGGACCGGTTCCCGGCGCTCTGCCGCGACTACCTCCGGGCCCACCGCTCCGAGCACGCGGACATCGGCCGGCTCGGGCGGAACCTCCCGGGCTTCCTGCGGGCGCATCCCCCGCCGGAGCGGACGGACCTCGGCGTCCTCGCGGCGCTCGAGTGGGCGCGGGCCGAGGTCTTCGCGGAGGCGGACGCGCGCGCGGTCGGGCGCGAGGCGATGCGGTCGCTGCCGCCGGAGCGGTTCGCGGCGGCGCGGCTCCGCTTCGTGCCGGCGCTCCGGCTCCTCGCGCTCGCGCACCCCGCGCACGAGCTCTGGGCGCGCGCCGTCGGCGGGACGCCGCCGCCGCAGGTGCTGCCCTCGCCGACGTGGCTCGTCGCCTGGCGGGCGGGCCACGACGTGTTCCACACGGCCCTCGATCGACACGAGGCGCTCACGCTGGGCGCGGCGCTGGGCGGCGGGTCGCTGCTCGACGTCTGCGCCCGGTTCGCCGCCGTGGACGAGCCGGTCGCCGCCGGCTTCGCCGCGCTCGCGTCGTGGATCGACGAGGGGTGGGTGGCCGCGATCGACGCGGGCGCCGGCTGACGCGCGCGCGCCGATCGCGGCCGGAGACGCTACGACGCCGCCGCGGCCGCCGCGCCGGCGCTCATCGACGCCTGCGCGCCTGCCGGTCTCGCCTCGGACCGCCGCTCCAGGTTCTCCATGCGGAGCGCGCCCTGGAGGAACGAGCCCTTCTCGGCGGAGATCGACGGGGTGTCGATGTCGCCCCGCACGCGGCCGGTGGCGCGGATCTCGACGGCGGTCTTCGCGCGGATGTTGCCGTTCACCTGCCCGTGGACGATCACCGTCCCGCAGACGATGTCGGCCTGGATGCGCGCGTGCTCGCCCACGATGAGCACGTCGTCGGTCTCGATGGAGCCCTTGAAGAGCGCGTCGATCCGGACGGTGCCCTTGAAGTTGAGCTTCCCTTCGAACTCCGACCCCGCGCCGAGCAGGAGGTCGGAGCTGCCGCCCAGGCTCGTCGGGATCTCGTCTCGCTTCACGGGAAGGATGGCCACGTTCCCCTCCTTGCTGCGTTCGGGTGTCGTCGATGATGCGGGCGAGGGCGCCCGCTGGGGCACCGCCGGGCTCATGTCCGGCGCGTGCGGGTGTTCGTGCCTGTTCCAGAAGGGCATCTGATCCTCTGGTGGGTCGATCGCCTGCGGCCCATGCCGCCGGCGGATGCACGTAGGTAGGCCTCGCGGGCGAGCCGGGCGACGAGCGAGAAGGGGGCGGGCCCTCACCGGAGGGCCCGGCAGCAGGGCCGGGGAGCTGCGCCGGCGCGGGGCGCGCGGCGAGCCGGGGGACCCGCGCGTGGTACTATCCCCGGCCGACCGGAGGGATGCTTGGCGACGGCCCAGCGGACCGCCATCGGGTTCCTGATCAACCAGAGCGAGGGCCGCTACCAGGCGTTGCTTCGCCGCGGCCTCTCCGACTTCTGCCGCGAGAAGGGCGTCGCCCTGCGGCTCTTCGGCGGGCGCTCCCTCGCGTCGCCGTACGGGCACGAGGACGACGAGAACCACATCTACGGCCTGGCGCGGCCGGGGCGGCGGCGCGAGCGGCTCGACGGGCTCGTCGTCGCCGCCGCGTCGATCGCCAACTACGTGACGCCGGACCGGATGGCCCGGTTCCTCGACGACTTCCGGCCGCTGCCGATCGTCACCATCGGGCTCGACACCGGCGAACACCCCGCGATCGTGCTCGACGGCGCCGCCGGCCTCGCCGAGCTCGTGACGCACCTCGTCCGCGTGCACGGGCACCGGCGCGTCGCGTTCCTGGGGGGGCCTGCGACCGCGCCCGACGCGATCGCGCGCCTCGAGGCGTTCCAGCGCGCGCTCCGCACCCTCGGGATGGAGCCCGACCCGCGGCTCCTCCTCCGCGGGGACTTCACGGTCGGCTCCGGCGAGCGCGCCGCGGCGGAGCTCGACGCCGGCCGGGGGTTGCCCTTCGACGCGGTGGTCGCCGCGAACGACGACAGCGCGCTCGGCCTCCTCCAGGGCCTCGCCCGGCGGGGCTTCACCTGCCCCCGCGACTTCGCGCTCACCGGGTACGACGACCTCCCCGGCGCGCGGATCGCTTCGCCCGCGCTCACGACCGTCCACCAGCCGCTCTACCGCCAGGGGTGGGCGGCGGGCGAGCGCCTGCTCGGCGTGCTGGCCGGCCAGGCTCCCGGCGCGGGCGCCGCCGCCGGCCTCACGGGCGCGGTCGTGTACCGCCGCTCCTGCGGGTGCTCCGAGGCGCTGCGGATCGCGAGCCGCGTCCACCGCGGCGCCGAGCGGGGTCGCGCCGACGCGTCCGCGCTGCGCGAGGCGGTGACCGCGGCCGCGGCCGCGGAGCTCTCGCTGTCGGTGCGGAACCGGAGCCAGGCGCGCGAGGTGCTCGCCGGCCTCGCCGACACCATCCTCCTCGACCTGCGCGTCTTCCGGGACCAGCCGCTCTTCCTCCAGACCCTCGCCGAGTGGTTCGACCTCACGAACGGCTGGGAGGACTTCTCCGCCGACTGGCACCGGCTCCTCACGCTGCTCCACGGCGAGGTCCTGAAGGGCGTCGCCGACGCGCGCAAGCGCGAGCACGCCGACGAGCTCCTGCAGGCCGGGTTCGCGCTCCTCGCCCGCAAGGCCGGCGAGCGGGACGCGCGCGAGCTGGGCGCGCTCCGGAGCGTGATGCGCGTGTTCCGGGAGCTCTCCGGGCGGCTCTCCACCGTCGCCGACGTGGCGGCGCTCGTGCAGGCGCTCCGCGAGCTCCTGCCCGGCGCCGGCCTCACCCGGCTCGTGCTCCACCTGCACCGCGCCCCCGTGCCGCTCGGCGGGGACGATCGGGACGCGCTCGCCGGCGACATGGACGAGCTCCCCTGCATCGAGGGCGGCACCGGGGACGAGCAGGTCTTCCTCCCGCTCGTGAGCCGCCGCCACGCGCACGGCTACGCGCTCCTCGAGAGCGATCGGGCCGACGGCCTCGTCCTCGACCTCGTCCGCGATCAGCTCGCAGACGCGCTCGGGTCGATCCTGCTCGCGCGGGAGCGGAGCCGGGCGGAGGAGGAGCTGCGGCGGAGCGAGGAGCGGTTCCGCGAGCTGGCGAGCGCGGTGCCCATGATGGTCCTCGAGACCGACGTCGAGCTGAACCTCACCTACGTCAACCCCGCGGGCCGCGAGGGCCTCGGGCTCGCGCCGGGGGAGAGCGGGAACCTGCGCCGCCACCTCTCCGCGGAGGGCGCGGAGGCGGCGCACGCGCTCGTGCGGCAGCTCGCGCACGCCCGCTCCGTGAGCTACCCCAACGTCCGGCTCGTGCACCAGGAGCGGCGCCGCTACGTGCCGGTCGTGCAGATCACCGGGATCTTCGACGTCGCCGGGCGCCTCGCCGGCACGCGCTGGAACGCCCTCGACCCGCTGCCGCTGCTCGTCGGCGGGATGCTGCCGGCGCCCGAGTTCTTCACGGAGCGGAAGATCACGGACCGTGAACGCGAGGTCGTCGAGCTCCTGCTCCAGGGGTTCCGGATCCGCGACATGGCCGACCGGCTCGGCATCGCGGAGAGCACGGTGAAGGGCCACCTCACGCAGGTCTACAACAAGCTCGGCATCTCGGGCCGCGAGGAGCTCCTCCAGCTCGTCCAGGAGGAGCAGGTCCGGCGGCGCGGCTTCAGCGCCCACGCGTTCGGCCTGGTGAGCCGCCTCCTGCACGTGGACGAGGGGAGCGACCCGGGAGAGCCGCCCGGAGCACCTGTACCAGGGCGTACACGCGGCTGAAGTCCGCGCGCACCAACGCGCACCTGCTCGGCCCCTCGATGGGGGGCAGATCCACGACTCGAGGTCGTGCTCCGGGTAGGAGGCAGTCCTCCGAGCACCGCAGTTGGTGCCGCCCGAACGGGCGGTATCGTCGTGCTGTCCGGGCAGAGCGGGACAGCGCGCACGACCTCGAGTACGAGAGAATCGAGACCGGTCGGTGCTTGGGGAGTTTGCCGGACCGGCGTACTCTCACGATCGATTCGCGCCTGAAACCACGTTGCTCCTGAGCGCGTGCTGGGACGGGCAGGAGGGAGCGGGCCCAACACGGGGGGCTCGCTCCCTTCGTTTTTTCGGGCTCAGGACCCGAGCAGCACGTGCACCAGCGGCGCGAGGGCGAGGGCCGGGAGCATCGCCGCCACGCGCACGCGCCGCCGCTCGTCGACGCCGAGCCCGCCGAGCAGCAGGTTGACCGCGATCCCCACGACGAGCAGCCCGCCCGTGCCCGAGACGAGGAGCACGCGGGGATCGACCGCGGGGTCGGGCAGGGAGCGCGCGAGCGCCGCCGCGCCGAGGCTCACGGCCCCCTGGAGCAGGAGGATCGGGATCGCCGAGAACCCCACGCCGGCGCCGTAGACGCCGGCCAGGGCCACCGAGGCGATCCCGTCCAGCGCCGACTTCACGACGAGCGTACGGGGGTCGAGCGCGAGCCCGTTCTGGAGGCCCCCGACGATCGCCATGGGGCCGACGCAGAAGAGGAGCGAGGCGGTCACGAACCCCTCGGTGAAGCGCCCGCCGCCCCCGACGCGGGCCCGCAGGCGCTCGCCGAGCGCCGCGAGCCGCTCCTCGAGCCGGAGCGCCTCGCCCGCGAGCGCGCCGAGGGCGAGGGCGAGGAGCGCGACGATGACGCCGGGGAGCGGTCCCGCGCGCGCCGCGTCGAGCCCGCGCACCATGCCGAGGCCGACCCAGGCGGTGACGAGCCCGAGGACCTGCATCAGCGTGCGGCTCATCCGGTCCGGGAGCCGCGCGCCCGCGGCGAGGCCGATCGCCGTGCCGGCAAGGATGGCGGCGACGTTGATCCAGGTGCCGGAGGTGCGGGCGAAGAGGTCCATGGGGCGGCGATCATACGCGAGCGGTCGCCCGAGGCGGGAGCTGCCGGGCCGTCTCGGAGCTGCGTCCCGGGCTCGGGCTCGTTCACGGGAGGGGCCGCGAGGCGCCGGGAGCGGTGCGCTCCTCGATCGCCCGCCGCACCGGCGGGAGCAGCTCGAGCGCCAGCGCCTCGGCCGGGGCGTAGAACCGCGCGGCCACGATCTCGCGCCGGTCGATCTCCACCGCGGGGCGCGTCGCCGGGTGGAGCTCCAGCACGTCCACGTGCTCGTCCTTCCCGCGCCAGGGATGACGCATCGTGAAGAGCGGCCGGAGCGCCGAGGGCAGGACGTGCAGGCCGACCTCCTCGCGCAGCTCGCGCACGGCGGCGTCCACCGCCGACTCGCGCCGCCGGCGGTACCCGCCGGGCATCGAGACGAGGCGCTGGTAGCTGTTCCGCACCAGCAGCACCTCCCCGCGGTGCCAGATCGCGACGAGGACCCCGTACGTCGCCGGGTGGACGACGGCCCAGTACGCCCGCAGGAGCAGGTACGCCGCCCGGAGGGCCCACCGCAGGAGCGCGTCGACCATGCGAGGGGACCGTAGCACGGGGCCCGCGCGGCCGGCGCGCGCGCGCGATCGCAGGACAGGCGAGCGGGGCGAGGGCCCGGGCGGCGCGCGCCTCCTCGGCGGGCGAACGAGGCTTGCGTCCTCGGCGGGGCGCTGCGCCGCAGCGGTTTGGTGGTTTTCTTTCCGTCAATGCTGCCCGAGGAACGCGTCATCGTGGCCCGACTCTCGTACCTGCGCGCGCTCGCCGCCGCGCGGCGCCGCTCTTCGCGCGCGAGCTGGCGGAGGCTGCTCACCGCCGCGCGCAACCTCGCGTGGGCGCGCCAGGACCGCGAGAAGCGCACTCGCCCGGCGACCGGGCGGCCGGAGGCCGGGCGACCGCCCGCCGCGACGGAGCCGCGGCCGGCGCGCGTGATCCCGCTGCTGCCCCGCGCGGCCCGCGCCCACGCCCACGAGGTCTGGACGGAGCTCAGCCGCGAGTGGGAGCGGTCGCAGGCGCTCATCGCGCGGTCGCGCGCGCTCGTCGAGTCGGCGCAGCGGCTGCGCACGCGCGAGACCTGACCGCCGCGGCGCGTTCACCGCTCCGCGCCCGGCGGATCGCCCCTCCACGAGGCCAGCGCCCCGAGGAAGCCGGGGAAGGTGCGCCAGACCCCTCGGACCACGGCCCCGCCCGCGACGGCGGCCGCGCTGCACGCCATCGTGAACGGGCTCCAGGGGGGCTCCGCCGGCGCGAGCGGCCACTCCGCGGGGTCGGCCGCGCCGGCGTCGGCCCGGAGCTCGAGCGCGCGGGTGTCCACGGTGAGCCCGAGGCCGAGCGCCTTCAGCACCGCCTCCTTCGCGCACCAGACGAGGTTCGCGCGCACGTCGCGCTCCCACCAGGGGGCGGCGTGCACCCAGCGCTGCTCGCCGTCCGTGAAGAACGTCTCGACGAACCCGGGGGACCGGTGCTCCACGAGCGCCAGGTCCACGCCGAGGGCCCGCGGCAGGGGCGCCTCCCCGGGCGAGGGCGCGGTCCAGGCGGCCGCGCAGAGGGCATGGCCGGCCGTGTGACTGATGGTGATGGTGACCGGCAGCCGGTCGCCCGGCGCGAACCCGGCGACGGGCTCCGCCTCGGGGGCCAGGCGCGCGAAGGGCATCCCGCTGGGAGCGCTCGCGATCTCGAGCGCCTCCGGGGGCCACGCGCGGGGGATCGCGTCGCGCAGCGCCTGGGCGACGACCGACTTCGCCGCGGTCCGGCCCAGCAGCCACTCGGCCCGGCGCCTGGGGACGTGCAGCGCGTCGAACCGCGCGCGCTCGGCCGCGGTCAGCGCCGCGGCCGGGTGCCGGGTCTCGAACGGCGTCGCCCCGGGCGGCGCCGCGGCCCAGCCGGCGTTCGCCTGGAGCGCCCAGTGGATCACGCGGGCTCGGCCTCCGGGACGCGGCCGATCAGCTCGCCCATCCCCTTCGGCTCGGGGAGCGGCACCGTCCGGTAGTCCTCGAGCTCGACGTAGACGTTCCCGTCCGCGTCCACGACGTGGGCGTCGAGCCCCTCCTCGTCCCTCCGGCGCCAGGCCTCGGCGAAGAGCGGCCGCGACCGCTCCTCGATCGGCCGGTACACGCGCAGGGCCCCGAGCCCCGCCGGCAAGCCGAAGACGTGACGCTGCGTGATGTCGAAGACGCCGGCCGTCTGGAAGCAGAGCTCGACGAGCCGCGGCGCCACGCGCTCGATCGCCTCCCCGTCCGACGCGTTCGGGGGCAACGCACGGTGGAAGGCGCCCACCGCGTGGCGCGGGTCGATGCGGACGCCGGCGAGCACCTGGTACGCCGGGCCGTGGAAGTACACGCGGTAGATCGCCTCCCGGTCCACGGTCCACTCCTCGGTGGGCGTGAACGCCACCTTCTTCGCCTCGGGCGCGGCCCGCTCGAGCATCGCCCGGCCGCGGAAGTGCAGCCGCTCCTGGGCGGGCACGCCCGGCTTGGGCTGGATCCGCGACGAGAGCTTCACCTCGACGACGAGCGTGCCGTCCGGGCCCGGTCGGCCGACGGCGGCCAGGTGCAGCGTCTGCGGCTTCATCCGGTGGAACTTGAACGGGGAGAGGAACTCGACGTCGCGCAGGCCGGTGACCACCCGGTCCGGGCAGAGGACGCTCGCGAGCTCCGCGAACGTCTCGAGCCCCATGACGCCGGGCAGCACCGGCACGCCCTCGATCTGGTGGTCGCGGAGGAACGGCTGCTCCTCCGGATCGAGGCGGGTCTCGACCGTCAGCCCGCCGTGGAGGGGCGCGCCCGTGACCTTCTTCACCATCGGGTAGGCGTGCGGGCGCTCCTCGAGCCAGGCCGAGGCCTTCTGCGGGTCGAGCCCGCCGGCGGGGTCCCACTCCTCGACGAGGATGCCGAGGCGGCCGCCCACGACGATCTCGTCGGACGCGCCGGTGACGAGCTCGCGGCGCACGGTCGGGATGCCGACCTCGGGCGGGAGCATGTCGATCCCGGCCGCCTCCATGATCTTCGGGATCGAGCCGCGGGTGGCCATGCCGATGCCGCCCCAGGCCGTCCAGTCGATCGCGATCCCGCGGGTGCCCGGGCGGGCCCGGCGCAGCCAGCGCGACGTCGCGCAGAGGAGCGCGTTCGCGGCGCTGTAGTCGGTCTGGCCGCTGTTGCCGAACCGGCCGGCGACCGAGCTGAAGACGACCGTCGCGCCGAGCGGCACGTCCTTCGCCGCGCGGAGCAGGGCGAAGAAGCCGTCCGCCTTGATGTCGAACACCCGGGCCCACTCGTCGTCGGGCTTGTCGGGGAGCGCCTTGCTGATCTCGATCCCGCCGGCGTGCACCAGGACGTCGATGCGGCCGCTCGTCGAGCGGATCGCCTCGACGGCGGAGCTGACCGAGCCGGGGTCGAGGAGGTTCACCGCGTGCCAGAGCGCGGTGCCGCCCGCGGCGCGCACGCTCTCGAGGGCGCGGAGCGCCGCCTCCTGCCGCTCGAGCTGCAGGAGCTGCCTGTCGATGGCGACCGGCGTGGGCTTCTCCCCGCGGGCCTTGGCCTCGGCGATGAGCGCCTCCTTGAGCACGTCACGGCCCTTGCGGAAGAGGGCGACGTGCGGGTCGTCGGGCGGCGGCGGCGCGACGAGGTCGAGCAGGTGGAACGTGCCGCCGCTCGCCGCGGCGAGGTCGGCGACGATCGCGCTCGTGATCCCGCCGGCCGCGCCGGTGACGACGAACACCGTGTCGCGGCCGAGGGCGACGTCGAGCCGCGTGGCGAGCGGGGGGGCCGAGCTTCTCGCGGCCCCCTCGGCGAGACTCACCGACCAGCGCGCGCCGTCGTGCCGGCCGACCTCGACCACGCCCGGATCGGCGAGCGCCTCGGCGACGAGCGCGTCGGCGATCTCCGCGTCCGCGGCGTCGGCGGCGAAGTCCACCACCTTGACGAGCGCGTCCTTGCGCTCGCGCTTGTACGCCTTCACGAAGCCCTGGACGGCGCCGCCGAGCGGCGCGTCCGTCCCGTCCTCGCCGAGGCCGAAGAGCCCGCCGAGGCGCGTGCCGGCGACGAGGAACGTGCCCGCGCCGGCGACGCTCTCGTAGAGGACGCGCATCGCGGAGGCGAGGTTCTTCACGAGGACGCGGGTGCGCTCCTTGAAGTCCTCGACGGTGAGCGCGTCCAGGCGGGCCGCGGGATCGAGCGCGGGGAGCCAGAAGACGCCGTGGATGGGCCCCTTGCCGAGCCACCTCTTCAACGCCTTCTCGAGCTCCGCCGCCGGCAGGCCGGCGTCGAGCTCGAGCACGGTGGCGCCGAGGTCGGCGAGCTTCCTCGCGAGCGGGCTCTCGGCGGCGCCGCGGGCGACGACGACACGCGCGCCCTCCTCGAGCTTCACGCCGGTCGGCTTGCACAGGTCGAGCGCCGGCCGGAGGACCGGCGTCGCGACGCGGCGCGGGGCCTTCTCGGCGTTCTCGAGGGGGATGGGCTGGGGGGAGCCTCCCGTGAACGGGCCCGAGCCCGGGCCCGAGGAGAGGCCGGGTGCGGGACCGGGAGCGGGTGGAGCCGCGGCAGCACTCTGGTCCGCTCGCCCTGAGCCTGTCGAAGGGCGTGCGGTGACCGTCTCGACCGCCAGATCCGGCCGATGCGTCCGGACGAACCCGACCACGTGGCGGAGCGTCGGGAAGTCGCGCAGGCGCAGGTCCTCGACGCGCGGGATGGACCACTCCTCGCGGACGGCGGCGAACGTCTCGGCCTGCTTCACGGTGTCCACGCCGAGGTCGGCCTCGAGGTCGAGGTCGAGGTCGAGGAGGTCGGGCGGGTAGCCGGTCTTCTGGGAGACGATCTCGACGACCTTCTGGGTCACCGGGTCCGTCTGTTCGCCCTTCGACTCCGCGGCTTCGCCGCTACGCTCAGGGCGAACGGGCGCAGAAGAGGTGGCGGGAGTCACAGGGATTGGGGCGGCGAGATCGGGCCGGTGCGTGCGGACGAACCCGACCACGTGGCGCAGGGTCGGGAAGTCGCGCAGGCGCAGGTCCTCGACCCGCGGGATGGACCACTCCTCGCGGACGGCGGCGAAGGTCTCGGCCTGCTTCACGGTGTCGACGCCGAGGTCGGCCTCGAGGTCGAGGTCGAGATCGAGGAGGTCGGTCGGGTAGCCGGTCTTCGCGGCCACGATCTCGACGACGCGGGCGGTGACGGGGTCCATTCCCGCTCGTGCTTCGACAGGCTCAGCACGAGCGGAGGAAGGTGCCGCCGCGGTACCACTCTGTTCCGCTCGCCCCGAGCCTGTCGAAGGGCGAGCGTTGACGGACTCGACGGCCAGATCCGGCCGGTGCGTCCGCACGAACCCGACCACGTGGCGCAGGGTCGGGAAGTCGCGCAGGCGCAGGTCCTCGACCCGCGCGATGTTCCACTCCTCGCGCACGGCGGCGAAGGTCTCGGCCTGCTTCACCGTGTCCACGCCGAGGTCGGCCTCGAGGTCGAGGTCCGCGTCGAGGAGGTCGGTCGGGTAGCCGGTCTTCTGGGCGACGATCTGGATGACCCTGGCCAGGATGGGATCCGCGGTCTCTCCCGTGAACGAGCCCGCGCCCGAGCCCGAGATGCCGGGGGCGGGAGCGGGCAGTGCAGCCGCAGCCGCAGCCGCAGCCGGAGCCGCAAGTGCAACCGGAGCCGCAGCCGCTGGGGGAGGGAGGGCCGGTGGCGGGACCGAGATCGCGGACACGGGCCGAGCGGGCGCCGGCAGCGGCGCGGGGTACGACACCGCCGCGCGCCCGGGCGCCGGCGCGCGCCTCGTCGGTCCCGTGCCCCACTGCCACGTGGCCGGCAGCGGCGCGCGCCCGGGCGCGCCGTTCGAGACCACGCGCAGCGTGCGCTGCACGACCTCGGTCTCGGCGCGGTCGACCCCGCTCACGCCGTCGAGCCAGCGCCGGTAGACGTCGGGCCGGTCGATCCGGTCCGGGCCGCCGGGGATGCGGCGCGTGAGGGTGAGCGCGATCTGCGAGCCGAACCCGGCCGCGAGGTGGATCGCGTAGTTCACCGGGTAGCGGCCGCCGCGGCTCAGGTTGAGCGGCCCGAGCTCGGGGTCCTCCTCCTTGAGGTTGGGCACCGGCGGGACGATCCCGTGCTCGAGGATCTTCACCGCGATGACGTCCTCGACGCCCACGCCCATCGCGTGGCCCGTGAACCCCTTCGTGTTGGCGATGACGATCTCGCTCGCCGCGCCGCCGAACACCCTGCGGAGCGCCGCGACCTCGGCGGAGGCGCTCCCGCCGCGGGCGGGCGTGTGCGTCTCGTGCGAGACGAACACCGTCTCCGGCGCCATCGCGCGCCGGTCGACCCCGAACCGCGCCTCGGCCGAGCGGACGAGGCTCTCCACCACGTCGGCGACGTGGTCCACGTCGAGCCGCGTCGCGTGGAAGGCGCTGTTGCGCGTCTCGGTCGAGAGCAGCTCGACGATGCCGCGCACGCCGCGCTCCTCGGCCGCGTCCTGGCTCTCGACCACGAGCGCGGCCGCGCCCATGCCGACGATCATGCCGTGCCGGCGCCGGTCGAACGGGATGGCCGCGTCCTCGACCCTGTCGTCGGTCGCCGCGGCGCCCGTGGCGAGGAAGCCCGCGCCCATCCACTCCATCAGGTTGTCGCTCGTGGTGTTGTCGGCGGCGACGACGATCACGCGCCGGCAGCGGCCGGTGCGGATCCAGTCCTCCGCCAGGGCCACCGCCTGGGCGGTGCTGGCGCAGGCGGCGTTCGCGACCGCGTTCGGCCCGCGGGCCCCGATGTACTCGGCGAACTGGCTGTGGCCCATCGGCAGGATCCGCAGCAGGAAGCGCCGGTCGAACGTGTACGGCTCGCGCCGGAGCTCGTCCTCCACCTGCGCGAGCTGGCGGCCGATCTCGGCGAGCGCGGCCGGGTCGGCCGTGCGGGCGCGCAGCTCCTCGAGCGTCGCGCGGCGGGCGCGGCGGCCCTCGTACGTGTAGTAGCGGCGGAGCTCCTCGGCGAACCGGTCGAGGCCGGGGAAGGCCGAGCCGAAGACGACGCCGGTGTCGTCGCGCATCGACTCCGGGAGCATCCAGCGGTCGGGCAGGAAGGTGCCCTTCGACGTGCGCCGCCACGCCTGCACGAGCGGGATGCCCGCCTCGCGGAGCGCGTCGATGCCCGCGGCGAGGGCGAGCTGCGTGGTCGTGTCCAGGGCCTCGACGAGCTTCGGCGGGACGCCGTACTCGGCCGCGAGGTCGAACGCGCCCGGCCGGCCGGCGAGCTTGATCACGTCCGCCGCGTCGTCGATGGTCTCGAAGCTGCCGTCGCCCTGGGCCGTCTTCACCACCCGCGTCACGTGCTTGCGGGCCATCGCCTCGCGGAAGCGCGCCGGGATGAGGTCGATGAGCTGCTCCCCGCGCAGGATGCGCTCGACGTTCTGCGGATCCATGACGGGCTTCTCGGGCCCGGGCAGGCCGAGGCCGCAGCCGGTGATCACCACCGAGCCGGTCGGCGGGCGGTTGCGATCGAGGGCGCCGTCCGCGGCCTGCGCCGCGGGCGCGCCGGGCATCCCGGCGAAGGCCCGGGCGAGCGCCTGGGCGAGCTCATCGATGGGCTGGCTGGACATGGTCCCGTTCTCCCGCGCTCGGGGTTCCTCGACGCGCACCGTCAGGGCCTGCGCCGCGACCGTCCGCGCGCCCTGGCCGTTCGACAGGCTCGGGGCCGGGGCGAGCGCCTCCGGCTTCTCCGCCGGCGCGCCGTACCCCGCCGCGTACAGGCCGCACAGCGCCTGGTTGAACGAGGCGAGCTCGCCGGTCTTGGGGTGGTTGGTGAAGATCGAGGCGAGCCCGTCGCGCCCGCCGAGCACGTCGTCGGTGAACCCCTTGAGCGCCTTCTTCGGGCCGACCTCGACGAACGTCCGGACGCCCTCGCGCCAGAGGGTCTCGAGGCCCTTGATCCACTGCACCGGCGAGTGGACCTGCTTCACCAGCAGGTCGCGGATCTCCTGGCGCGCCGTCGGGTAGATCCCGCCGGTCACGTTCGCGACGATGGGGAGCGAGGGCGAGGTGATGCGCAGCCGGTCGAGCACCTGCCCGAGCGGCTCCGCGGCCGGGGCGACGATCCGCGTGTGGAACGCGTGGCTCACCGGGAGGCGCACGCACTCGAGGCCCCGCTGCTGCAGCGCCTCCATCGCGCGCTGCACGGCCTTCGTCTCGCCGCCGATCACCGCCTGGCTGTTGCTGTTGAGGTTCGCGGTGACCACGTACCCGTCGATCGAGGCCAGCGTCTCCTCGATCACCTGGAGCGGGCCCATCACCGCGGCCATCCAGCCGGTGTCGTCGAGGCTCACGCGGGTCATCTCGCGGCCGCGGGCCGCGGAGGCCTCGAGGGCGTCGGGGAACGGCATCGCGCCGGCGGCGACGAGCGCCCCGTACTCGCCGAGCGAGTGGCCCATCACGTAGTCGGGGCGGAGGCCGTACGCGGCCAGCAGCGCCCGCAGGGCGTTGTCCACCGTGAGGACGGCGGGCTGCGTGATCGCCGTCTGCCGTAGGCCCTCCTCGGCGGCCGCCACGGCGGCCTTGTCCGCCGGGTCGGCGAAGAGGAGCGCCGTGAGGGGCGTGCCGAGGATCTTCACCAGCGTCGCGTCCGCCTCGTCGTAGACCGCGCGGACCACGGGCTCGCGGTCGTACAGCGCGCGGCCCATGTTGACGTACTGGCTGCCCTGCCCGGGGAAGAGGAACGCGACCTTGCCCGCGGGCGCGCCCGCGCCGCGGAAGACGCCCTGGTTGGCGAGCGCCTTCCAGGCCATCGGCGCGTTCTGCTCGAACGCCCTCCGCGCGCGCTCGAGCTTCTCGACGAGGTCCGCGCCGCCTTCGTAGTCGACGACGAGCCGCTCCTGCGCGGCGAGCTCGGCCGGCGCCGGCGCCGCGATCGGCGGCACCGCGCCCTCCTTCACCCGCGCGAGCGCGCGGTCGAGCCGCGCGCGCAGCTCCGCCACCGCCGGCGCGCCGAGGGCGAAAATGCCGCGCAGGGGCGCCTTCGCGCTCGCGCCGGAGGCGGGCGTGCCGTTCACCGCTCGTGCAGGGTCGGGAGGCCGCTCACCCTGCGCCTGTCGAAGGGTCGGCTTCCGCTGGGTGTCGAGCATGCCGGGGACGTGCTCCTCGAGGACGACGTGGAAGTTGGTGCCGCCGAAGCCGTACGCCGAGACCGCCGCGCGCCGCGGCGTGCCGCTCCGGCGCGGCCAGTCCCGCAGGTCGTGGTTGACGGCGAAGGGCGTCGCCGCGAACTCGATCCCGGGGTTGGGGCGGAGCGCGTTGAGCGTGGGCGGGAGCTGCCGGTGGTGGAGCGCGTAGACCGCCTTGAGCAGGCCCGCCGCCCCGGCGCCGGCCTTCAGGTGGCCGATGTTGCTCTTCACCGAGCCGAGGGCGATCGCGCCCCTCCCGGCCCCGGCGTAGCACTCGGCGAGGCTCTGGACCTCGACGACGTCGCCGACCTTGGTGCTCGTGCCGTGGGCCTCGACGAGGCCGCACGTCGCCGGGTCGAGGCCGGCGTGCGCCCAGGCGCGCTGCACGGCGAGCTTCTGGCCGAGCGGGTTGGGGGCGGTGATGCCCTTGCCCTTGCCGTCGCTCGAGGCGCCGCACCCGCGGATGACGGCGTAGATCCTGTCGCCGTCGCGCTCCGCGTCGGCGAGCCGCTTCAGCAGGAAGACCGCCGCGCCCTCGCCCATCACGAAGCCGTCGGCGCCCTCGCCGAAGGGCCGGCTGCCGGTCGCGCTGAGCGCGCCGATCTTGCAGAACTTGACGAACGACCCGGCGCCCATGTTCCGGTCCACGCCGCCGGTGAAGATCGCGTCGCAGTGGCCCTCCACGAGCAGGTCCACGGCCGCGTCGAGCGCCGCGAGGCTCGAGGCGCAGGCGGCGTCGGTGGTGAAGCTCGGGCCGCGCAGGCTGAGGACGTTCGCCACCCGGCCGGCGATGATGTTGGTGAGCTCGCCGGGCATGGTGTCCTCGGTGATCGAGGGCATCCGGCGGCCGATCGCGTCCGCCCAGCGCGCGAGGATCGCCTTGCGCACGTCCGGCGGGAGCGCGGAGAAGGTCTCGACCTCCTCGAGCGCCCGCCGGAACTCGGGGAACATGATCCGCATCGTGGTGACGTCGTGGTACTCGCCGCCCATCGCGGCGCCGAGCACGACGCCGGTCCGGTCGAGGTCGAGCGGGCGGGCCGGGTAGCCGTAGTCGGCGAGCGCCTCGGCGGTGATGCTGACGGCCCACTGCTGGCCCGGGTCCATCGCCTCCGCCACCCGGGGCGGGATCTTGAACCCGCGCCAGTCGAACGTGTAGCCGCGCACCCAGCCGCCGATCTTGCTGTACGTCTTGTCGGGCGCGGCCGGATCGGGGTCGTAGTACGCGGCGGCGCTCCAGCGGTCGGCCGGGACGTCGGAGATCGAGTACCTCTTCTCGCAGAGGTTCTTCCAGAACGACGGTGCGTCCGGCGCGTCGGGCAGCAGGGCCCCGACGCCCACCACGGCGACGGCTCGGTGTTCCGACATTGTCGAGTCCTTCTAGGCGGGGAAGGTCTGCGCCAGGCTCCCCGCGATCACGTCCATGTCCTCGATCCCGCCGGCCTGCCCGGCGAGGATGGCGTTCCAGTCGAACGAGCGGAGCAGGTCGGGGTCGGTCTGGCCCGCAGCGATCGCCCAGCGGGCGCCGTCGAAGGCGACCTTCGCGGCGGCGTCGCGGGCGAAGACGCGCGCCATGGCCGCGCGCGTCGCGGGCGGCAGGGCGATGGCGGTCGTGGGCGCGCGGGCGGCGCGCTCCGCGAAGACGGCGGCGCCCTCCGCCTGGGCGACGAGCTCGCCGAGGCGGAAGAGCACGTGCTGGTGGCGGGTGAGCTTGTCCTGCCGGCAGCGCTCGAGGACCGCGGCGAGCGCGCGGAGCGCCATGGCCGCGCTGCCCGCGCCGACGTCGCGGCGCTCGGCGTGCAGCCTGTCCATCCGCTGCGCCCAGTCGAGGTACCAGGCCCCCCGCGACTTGAGGTGGAGCTGCCACCGGTCGCGCGCCATCGTCCACTCGAGGATCTCGCTCGTGCCCTCGTAGATGAGGGTGATGCGGACGTCGCGCTTGATCTTCTCGACCAGGTACTCCTTCACGTAGCCGTACCCGCCCAGCGCCTGGATCGCGTCCTCGGCCGCCTTGTTCCCGGCCTCGGTGGCGAGGTACTTCGCGACGGCGCCCTCGGTGGCGAGGTCCGGCTCGCCGGCGTCGATGCGCTCGGCCGTCCACTCGATGTACGCGCGCGCGGCCTCCAGGCGAACGGCGTTGGGGACGAGCAGCTTGTGCGTGAACCCCTGCTTCTTGATGAGCGCCGAGCCGGCGGCGACGCGCTCCTGCGCGTACTTCACCGCCCGCTCGAGCGCGGCCCAGCCGCCGCCCAGGCCGAACGCCGCCACCATGAGGCGCGTGTAGCCGAAGACGGCCTGCGCCTGCGCGAAGCCCTGGCCCTCGACGCCGCCGATCAGGTTCTCGGCGGGGACGACGACGTCCTCGAGGAACAGCGGCGTGGTGTTGCTCGCCCGGATGCCGTGCTTGTCCTCGTGCTTGCCGGGCGTGAGGCCGGGCGTGCCCTTCTCGACGACGAACCAGGAGCCGCCCTTCGGCGCCTGCGCGAGGATCGTCCAGATCGCCGCCACGCCGCCGTTGGAGATCCACTGCTTCTGGCCGTTGAGCTTGTAGTGCGGCCTGCCCTCGATCTCGATCGGCACCGCCGTGGTCTTGAGCGAGGTGAGATCGCTGCCCGCCTGCGGCTCCGTGGCGCCGTACGCGACGAGCAGCCCCTCCTCCGCGATGCGGCCCATCCATCGCTTCTTCTGCTCCGGCGTGCCGCCGACGACGATCGGGTCGGTGCCGAGGAAGGTCGCGAGCACGCTCGTGGCGATGCCGAGGTCGATGCGCGCGAGGAGCTCCGAGACCCGGTAGATGTCGAACGCGCCGCCGCCCATCCCGCCGTACTCCTCGGGGATGAACAGAAGGTGAAGGCCGAGCTCGCCGTAGAGGTCCTTGCCGACCTGCTCCGGGAACTCGTTGTCGCGATCGAGCTGCAGCAGGCGCTCGGGCTTCAGCTCCCGCTCGGCGTAGTCGCGCAGGGTGGAGACGACCATCTCCAGGGCTTCGGGGTCGAGGCGGCTCATGGAGACTCCACATGCCTCCACAACGCCCGGGGCCCCTTGATCCCGGTCAGCTCCCCCGTCGTTTTCTTGGGGAACTGCCCGCATTGGCGACGAGCGATCCGGCGAGCGGATCTCCGCGCGCTCGTGCAAATGGACGATTGCTGCGACGCGCCAACACGGTGCGTCAAGCCGTACGGAGCGTCGATGGCTCGAACGAGTGTGTCGGGGCGCCCCGATCACTCGACGTGAACGGTGCGCGCGCCTACTTCGCCGCCCGGATCCTGGCCGTCAGCTCCGGGAGCGCCTTGAACAGGTCCCCGACGAGCCCGTAGTCCGCCACCTGGAAGATCGGCGCCTCGGGATCCTTGTTGATGGCCACGATCACCTTCGCGCCCTTCATGCCGGCGACGTGCTGGATCGCGCCGGAGATGCCGACGGCGACGTAGAGGTCGGGCGCCACCACCTTGCCCGTCTGGCCGACCTGCCAGTCGTTCGGCACCCAGCCCGCGTCCACGGCCGCGCGGCTCGCGCCGAGCGCCGCGCCGGCGGCGTCGGCGAACTCCTCGAGCAGCTTGAAGTCGCCCTTGGTCCCGCGGCCGCCCGCGATCACCACGCGCGCGTCGCCGAGCTCCGGCCGCGCGCTCTTCACCTCCTGGAGCTCCACGAACCTCGTGCGGAGCGCCGCGACGTCCACCGCGACCGGCAGCGGCTCGACCGATCCGCCCGGCGCCTTCGGCGCCGGCGCGAACTCCGTCGGCCGGACGGAGACGACCTTCACCGGGGTCGTCAGCTCGACCTCGGCGATCACGTTCCCGGCCCACATCGGCCGCCGCAGGAGGACGTTCGGCCCGTCGCCCGCGAGCGCGAGGACGTCCGTCGCCGCGGCCGCGCCGAGCTTCGCGGCCACGCGGGGCAGCAGGTCCTTCCCGAAGGCGCTCGCCGGGCCGACGATCCAGGCGGCGCCGCCCGCGGCGGCGGCGACGACGGCCGCGTAGCTCTCGGCGAGGTAGTGCTCGAGGGCCGGCGCGTCCGCCGCCCGCACCTGTACGCCGTGCGCGGCGAGCTCCGCCGCCGCGGCGTCGATGCCGCTCCCGAGGAGCAGCGCGGTCACGCTGCCGCCGGTCCGCTCGCCGAGCTCGAGGCCCGCGGCGAGCGCCGCCAGGCTCGCGGCCTTGAGCTTCCCGTGTGCCTGCTCCGCGACGACCAGTACGTTCGCCATGAGTGATCCCGATGCCCTAGAGAACCTTGGCTTCGACGTGAAGCTTCGTCCACAGCTCCTCGACGTCCGCGACCTTGACGCCGCCCTTCCGCCTCGGCGGCTCGAGGAGCTTCTTCACCACGACGCCGGGCTCGAGCGCGACCCCCAGGCTCGCGGCCGCGACCGACGGGACCTCCTTCTTCTTCGCCTTCATGATGTTCGGGAGGGACGCGAACCGCGGCTTGTTGAGCCGCAGGTCCACCGAGACCACCGCCGGCAGCGCGAGCTCGAGCGTCTCGACGCCGCCGTCCACCTCGCGGAGCACCCGGAGGCTCTTGCCGTCGGCGGCGAGGGTGAGCCCGGGCTGGCGCTTCTGCTCCGCCTCGCTCTCCAGGCTCTCCTTCTTCGTGGCGTTCGTCGCCTGCCCGACGCCGAGCTTCTCGGCGAGCATCTGGGCGGTCTGGTTCTGGTCGTCGTCGATCGCCTGCTTCCCCAGGAGCACGAGGTCCGGCTTCTCCTGCGCCACGAGCTTCGCCAGGACGGACGAGACCACGCCCGGATCGAGCGCGCCCTCGTGCGCCACGTGGAGGCCCCGGTCGGCGCCCATGGCCAGGGCGGCGCGGATCTCGGCCACGCAGACCGCCGGCCCGATCGAGGCGACGACCACCTCGCCGCCGTGCTTCTCGCGCAGCCGGAGCGCCTCCTCCACCGCGATCTCGTCGAAGGGGTTGAGGACGTACTTGAGGCCCTCGGTGACGATCCCCGTCCCGTCCGGCTTCACCCGGATCTGCGACTCGAAGTCCTCGACGCGCTTGGCGGTGACCAGGATCTTGAGGGGCATGGCGCAGTTAAACCACGACCGCGCGCGGGGGTAGAAGCTCTTTGGCGGGACGGGCCCGGGCGAGCGGGTGTCCGCCGCGCGCACGGACGCTCCGTCCCAGGATTGACCCGCCGCGCCTCCGGCGACTCCGCGCGGAGAACCGCTCCGCCCGGGGCCCCGGCCCGGGATCGCTCGGGCGGGTCGCCCCGCCCCCGGCCGGCGCGCGGCCTCGGCACGGTCGCGCAGGCGCGCCGGGGCCCGCCGCCGACGCTCACCCGACGCTCACCCGACGCTCACCCGACGCTCACCCGGCGCGCGACGTCCGCCGCGCCTCGAGCTCCTCCGCCAGCTCCGCGAGGGAGCGGGCCTCGAGGATCTGCTCGAGCGTGACGTCGAGGCCGGCGCGCCGCGCGAGGAGCGACTGGAGGTGGAGCGCCTGGAGCGAGTGGCCGCCGTTCTCGTAGAACCCGGCGTCGGGCTCCGGGAGCTCGGGGCCCATGGCCTCCACGACGAGGGACCACGTGACGGAGCGCGGCGCCGGCGCGGATCCCGCGGACGCGCTGGAGCCGAGCCCCTCGAGGGCGCGCCGGTCCGGCTTGCCGTGGGCGTCGAGGGGGATGCGGTCCACGCGGTGCACGATCGGGACGATGCCGCCGGGGAGCGCGCCGGCGACGAGCCGGCGCAGGGCCCGGGCAGGGCGCTCCTCGGGGTCCACGCACCAGGCCACGACGTTCGGCTCGGGGTGCCGCCCGTCGAGGCCGAGGACCACCTGCGCGAGCCCGGCGTCGCGCGCGATCCGCGCCTCGGTCTCGCGCAGGTGCAGCCGGCGCCCGCGGACCTTCACCCAGTCGCCCTGGCGCCCGAAGACGATCACCCTGCCGTCCGGCGTCACGGTGGCGACGTCACCAGTAGGGAACGGGCCCGGCGGGTGCGGCTGGAGCGCCGACCCGTCCCAGAGGCCCAGCATGAGCTGCGGGCCGGAGAGCCAGACCTCCCCGGGTTGACCGGCGACGACGGGCTGGCCGTCGGGGCCGATCACCTCGACCCCCGGCGCGACCCGGCCGACCGGCACGAACACCTGGCCGGCCTCGAGATCCTGCGCCTCCACGGCGTGGGCGGACACGCCGATGGTGGCCTCGGCGGGGCCGTACACGTTCACGACGGCGACGTCGCGGCCCGCGGCCGCGCAGCCCGCCCGCCAGCGGCGGACCGACTCCGCCCGCAGCGGCGCTCCGCCGACCACGACGGCGCGCAGCGAGGCGGGCCGCGCAGGCTCACGGCTCCACAGATCGAAGTAGCTCGCCGGGACGGTGACCACGGTCGCGCCGAGCTCCTCGAGCGCGGCCGAGAGCCGGTGCGGCGCGAGCTCCGCGAGCGGGCGGCCCGCGACGACCGCGCCCCCGCAGGCGAGCGCCGGCAGCCACTCGGAGAGCGCGGCGTCGAAGCTGCGCGAGAGGAGGTGGCTCAGGCGGTCGCCGGGCGCGAGCGCGAGGGCGGGCCCGTACCAGCCGAGGAACGCGGCCAGGCTCGCGTGCCCGACGACCACCGCCCGCGGCGCGCCCGTGGTCCCGGAGGTGAGGTTCAGGTACGCCCAGCGGTCCGCGGCGGGGGCGGGCCAGCGCTCCAGCGGAGCGCCCGCGGCCAGGCGGACCAGGTCGAGGACGTCGGCGTCTCCGCCCCAGTCCTCCGGCCGATCCGTCAGCACCCGCGCGCGCCCACCCGCGATCGCCGCGGCGGCCGCGCGGCGGGCGTCCGCCGGCGCCTCGGCGTCGAGGAGGGCGAACGGCTGCCCACCGCACAGGCACGCCACGAGCGCGATCCCGAGGTGCTCGGCGCGCGCGGCGTCCACGACGAGCGGGCGCTGCGTCACGCCGATCCCCGCGGCGACGGCGCGCGCCTGCGCGTCCAGCTCGCCGGCGCGGAGCGTGCGCCCGGCGATCACCGCGGGCGCGTCGGGGGCGGTCCGGACCCGCTCCGACCACCGCTCCGGGAAGAGCGGCGCGGCGGCGGACGGCGGCGCGAGCCGCCGCCGCGGCGGCGCGGCGCCGACGAGCGCGCGCAGGCCTTCCTGGTAGAGGTCGAACCAGGCGGCGATCGTCTCGGGCCGGTACAGGTCGTCGGCGTAGGCGAGCTTCATGACGACGCCCATCGGCGTGTCGCTCGAGTACACCAGCGCGAAGTCGAACTCCGTCATGTGCCAGTTGTAGGCGGTGATCCCGACGGCGTCGGGCGGGAGCTGGGCCGGCGGGTACACCTCGGAGGTGTAGAGCACGTTGAGCCCGCCGGTCCGGAAGATGTCGCACCGATCGCGGGTCGCCTCGATGATCCGGGTGAGCGGCATCTCCTCGTGGGACCGGCACCGTGCGAGCTGCTCGCGCCAGACCGCGAACGCCTCGTCGACGCCGAGACCCTCCGACCAGCGCAGGCGCAGCGGGAGCGTGTTGAGGAACATGCCGACCGCGCCCTGGCTCCCGGGCAGCTCGCCGGGCCGGATCGACGTGCAGTACCCGAGCGTCATGTCGCGCGAGCCCGTGAGCCGGTGCGACAGGAGCGCCAGCCCGCCGACGAGCAGGTCGCTGAGCGTGCACCCCACCGTGCGGGCGTGCTCCCGGAGCTGCGCGAGCAGGGCCGGCTCGAGCGGGAACTCCGTGATGACCGTGCGGAACGAGCGCGCCGCGCGGCGCGGAAGATCGGGGGGCAGCGCGACCGCCGCCGCGCCGGTGAGCTCCTCGCGCCAGTAGGCCAGCGCCGCCGGATCCCGCGCGGCCTGGAGCTGGTGCGCGACGAAGTCGCGGTAGCGCATCGGGTACGGCTCGACGGGCGGGACCGCCGCGCCGTCCTTCTTCGCCGCCAGGAGGCGCTGGTACTCGTGCATGATCTGCGAGAACAGGAGCGCGTTGCTCCAGCCGTCGAGCACGAAGTGCTGGAAGAACTCGAGCAGGTGGTAGGTGTCGGGCGCGATCCGCGACACCAGGATCTGGAAGTTGGGCCAGCGCGCGGTGTCGAGCACCACCGGGTCCACGGCCCGGAAGAACGCGTCCGGCTCCATGCCGTCCACCACCCGGATCCGGTAGCGCGGCACCTTCAGCACCACGAGCGCCGGCCGGCCCTGCGCGTCCTCCCGGAGGACGCTCCGCATGATCTCGCACCGCTGGATCACGCGGTTGAGCGCCTCCTCGAGGCACTCGACGTCGAGCGCCAGCTTCATCGTGGCGACGCCCCACACGTGGTACATGGACGTGCCCGGGTACGCCTTCGCGTGCAGATGCATCGCGAGCTGCATCGCCGACGCAGGGTACGCGTCCTCGACGTCCTCCTGGAGCTGCGCGAGCAGGTGATCGTCGGGCGCGAGCAGGGGGAAGTCGCCGCGCGTCCTCCGCGGCGCCGCGCCGGCGCACGCGTCGATCACGGCGGCGAGGTGGTGCCCCAGCTGCGCCGCGAGCCGCGCCGCGAGGCCGCCGACGCTGGCCGCGACGCTCCACTGCAGCTCGCCGCCGGCGATCCACGCGCCGACCTCGACGACGTGGCTGCGCGCGTTCTCGGGGGCGCGGTCCGGGGCGCCGAGGACGCACGGCCGGACGCCCTCCGCGATCGAGACCCGGTCGAGGTTGCCGAGGTAGTTGAGCAGGACCTGGGGGTGCCGGCTCGGCGCGGGCTGCGCGAGATCCCACGCGAGGTGCTCCGCGGCGCGCGGGGCGAGGATCCGCTGCACGTCCTTGACGCGGACGACCGCCTCGACGGGATCGGCGGGGACCTCGACCGGGAGCGGATAGAACGAGGTGAACCAGCCCACCGTCCGCGAGAGGTCGAGCCCCTCCGCCGCGAGATCCCGCCCGTGGTGCTCGAGCTCGAGGGCCAGGCGCTCGGCGCCCGTCAGCTCGCGCAGCGCGAGGAGCAGGGCGGCGGTGAGGAGGTCGAGCGGCTGCGTCGCCAGCGCGCCGTGCACGCCGGTGAGGAACGAGCGGGTGCGCTCGGCGGGGAGGGCGCCGGTCGCGCGCTCGGCCTCGCCCTCGCGCCCGGGGTGCGCGCCGGGGAACGGCTCCGGCCAGGAGCCGGCGTGAAAGTCCCGCCAGGGCGGCAGGTCGAGCGGGGTGAAGCTGGGCGCGCGCTCCTCGACCGTGCGCGCCCACGCGGAGTACGCGCTGCCCACCGGCGGCAGCGCCGCGTCCGGGCGCTCCAGGAGCGCCGAGAACTCCTCGAGGAGCGTCCGCCAGCTCACGCCATCGACGAGGAGGTGGTGGACGATCCAGACGAGCCGGTCGCCAGCCGGGCTGCGCAAGAGCCCCAGCGCCAGGAGCGGCCGCTCCCCCTCGACGCGGATCGACTGGCGCAGCCGGAGCGCCAGCGCGTGCCAGGCCGCGTCCGCCTCCGCGGCCGCGGCCTGGAGCTCCTCGAAGGGGACGGTGGGATCGGCGAGCACCTGGAACGCCTTCGCCTTCGAGGACCAGGTCCAGCGGAGCACCTCGTGCCGGCGGACGAGCTGCTCGACGGCGCCGCGGACGCGCTCGGTCGCGACGCCGGGAGGCAGGAGGAGCTCCATCGAGAGGTGCCAGTAGTCGGGGTTCTCGAGCGCGAGCCGCCCCAGGAACCACCGCTGCGCGGGCCCCGCGGCGAGCGCCGCGGCGGACTCCGCCTCCGCGGCCGCCGGGCGCGCGAGCTCGACGAACCGCGCCAGCTCGCGGACGGTCGGGTGGCGCACGAGGTCGGCGGGCCGGATGGACACGCCCACGGCCGCCAGCGTCGAGGCCACCTGGAGGCTCATGATGGAGTCGCCGCCGAGCCGGAAGAAGTTGTCGCCGGGGCCGATCTCCTCGAGCCCGAGCACCTTGCACCACGCCGCCGCGATGGCGCGCTCGGTCGCGCCGGCCAGCGCGCCGCCGGCGCTCGCGGTCGACGCGCTCCGCGCCAGGAGCGCTGGGAGGCGCTTGCGGTCGAGCTTGCCGCTCGTGTTCACCGGCATGGCCTCGAGCCGCTGGAACCGCGACGGGATCATGTACTCGGGGAGCCGCCCGCGGAGGAACGCGGTCAGGGCGTCGGCGTCGAGCAGCGGGTCGTTCGAGGTGTAGAAGGCGAGCAGGCGGCTGTGGCCGCCCTCCTTCAGGACGATGGCGGCGGCGTCGCGGACGCCCGGCGCCTGGGCGAGGTGGGTCTCCACCTCGCCCAGCTCGATGCGGTACCCGCGCACCTTCACCTGGCCGTCCTTGCGGCCGAGGATCTCGAGGTTGCCGTCGCCCCGGAACCGGCCGATGTCGCCGGTGCAGTAGATGACCTCGCCCGAGCCGGGCTTGAGCGGGTCGGGGATGAACGCGCGCGCGGTCTTCTCGGGATCGTTGAAGTACCCCGCGGCGACGCCCTCGCCGGTGATGTACAGCATCCCGACCTGATCGACGACGCACGGGGCGAGGCCGGGGGTGAGCGCGTAGTAGCCCTGGTTCGGGAGCGGCCGGCCATACGGGATGGAGGGCCAGGCGGGATCGACCTGCTCGACCGGATGGAAGATGGACCAGATGGTGCCCTCGGTGGCGCCGCCGAGGCTCCAGACCCGCGCCGCGGGGAAGATCCGCTTGAGCTCGACGGGGAGCGAGACGGGGATGAACTCGCCGGAGAGCATCACCGCGCGGAGCCGCTCGGAGCGAGGCGGATCGGCGCGCAGGAGCAGCGCGCGCACGAGCTGGCTCATGCCCGTGGGGACGCTGTCCCAGATCGTGGTGCCGGTCTCCTCCATCCACTGGAAGAGGCGATCCGAGTCCTGGATGTCCGCCTCGGTCGCGACCACGAGCCGGGCGCCGGACGCGAGCGCCCCGAACATGTCCCACACCGAGAGGTCGAAGCTGTAGGAGCTGAACCCGAGCACCGCGTCGGCGGGGCCGATGTCGAGCATCGCGTTGATGCCGTGGATCGTGTTCACGGCGCCGCGGTGCGTGGCCATGACGCCCTTCGGCTTCCCCGTGCTTCCGGACGTGAAGATGACGTACGCGAGGTCGCGCGGGCGCGCCGGGCACGGGGGCCGGACGTCGGGGCGCGCGCCCCAGGTCCGTCGATCGACGCCGGCGACCCCCGCGGCCTCCCCGTCCATGAGGAAGACGTTCGGCACGGGCGCGAGCCGGGCGCGGAGCTCGGGGCGGCCCTCCAGCGCCTCCCGGCAGGTCACGGCGAAGGCGATCGTCGCGTCCTCCAGGATCCCGCCGATCCGCTCGGGCGGGTACGTCGGATCGATCGGCACGTACGTCCCGCCGGCCTTGAGGACGGCCAGGAAGGCCGTCACCGCGTCGCGGCGGCGCGGCATGATGACCGCGATCCGCGTGCCGGCGCCGGCGCCCGCCGCCTGGAGCGCGGCGGCCAGGCGGTTCGCGTCGGCGTCCAGCGCGCGATAGGTCGAGGCGCCGCCGCGGTCCACGACCGCGACCGCGTCCGGGGTGCGCGCGACCTGCGCCTCGACGAGCGCGTTCAGGGTGCAGTCGAGGTCATACTCACGGTGCGTGGCGTTGTACGCCGCGAGCAGCGGCACCTGCTCCGGCGGGCGGAGATCGAGGCGCGCGGCCGCCGTCCGGGGCGCGCGGGCGAGCCGCTCCAGCATCGTGACGTACGTGTCGAGCCAGCGCTTCGCCGTCGCGGGCAGGATGACGTCGGGCGCGTACTCGAACAGCACGCGCAGCGTGCGGCCCCGCTTCACCAGCACGGCGGTGAGGTCGTAGTTGGTCATGTCGTAGCCATCGACCAGCTCGAGCCCCTCGTGCTCCGACGCCTCCGTGGGGTAGTTCTCGAACGCGTACAGATAGTTGAACAGGTCGCGGCTCCTGCGCTCCGGCTCGGACTCCTGGGCGAGCCGGACGACCTCCTTGAGCGGGAACGCGTCGAAGGGGCGGCTCGCGTTCAGGAACTCCTGGGCGCTCCTGGAGAGATCCTCGAGCGTCGCCGCCTCGGGATCGTACCGGAGCCGCACCGGCAGGGTGTTCAGGAAGCAGCCCAGGAGCTTCATGCTGTCGGCGAGGTCCGGGAACCGGCCGGCGGTCACGACGCCCGTGACCACGTCCTCCTCGCCCCCGAGGGCGCCGAGGAAGTACGCCCAGGTCCCGAGGCAGACCGCGTTGAAGGTGACGCCCCACCCCTGCGCGAGCGCCTCGATGCCGGAGACGATCTCCTGCGGGACGAGCAGGGCCACCTTCTCGCCGACCAGCGTCCGCTCCTCCGGGCGCACCCGGTCGAGCGGCAGCGAGACGAGCGGCGGCGCCGCCAGCTCCCGCGCCCAGAACGCGCGGGCGTCGGCGTCGGCGACCACGCCCCCGAGGCGGGCCACGTGGTCGCGCATGCTGCTCGCGAGCGGCCCCGCGTCGGGCGCGCGGCCCTGCTCGAGGGCGCGGTAGTGGCCGATGAGCTCCGCCATCAGGGCGGCCTGGCTCCAGCCGTCGAGGATGACGTGGTGGAACGAGAAGGCGAGGTAGCTCGCGTCCGCGGCGCGGAAGAGGCGCAGCCGGAACAGCGGCCACTCGGCGGGGTGGAACCGCCCCGCGCGCCGGTCGTCCTCGAGGTGCCGGCGGACGGCGGCGGGCGTCTCCCCGCCGGCGTCGCGCAGGAGCTCCTCCTCGACGCGCACCGGCCGCGCCGGGAGGACGATCTGGAGCGCGCGGCGGCCGCCCACGATCCGATAGACGGTCCGGAGCCCCTCGTGCCGCGCCACGACGAGCGCGAGCGCGCGCTCGAGCCGCGCGCGGTCCAGGGCGCCCGGGCAGCGGTAGAGGGTCTGCTCGTGGTACATCGCGGAGTCCGGGTGCTCGAGGCAGTGGAACACCATCGCCTCGTGCATCGGCGTCATCGGGTACGCGTCGAGCGCGTCGGCGGGCAGCTCCGCCGCCTCCGCCGCGCCCAGCTCGACGGCGTCGAAGCGGAGCGGCGAGGGACCGGGCAGCGCGTCGAGCTCGGCCGCGAGCGCGGCGGCGGCGTCGCGGAGCGCCCGCTCCAGCGATCCCGCGCCCCAGCGGGCGAGGAGGCCGGGGTGCAGCCCGAGCTCGAAGTGCAGGGCGCCGCCCTCGAGGAACGCCTGGACGATGAGCGCATACGGGGGCGGGTCCTCGCCCGCGAAGAGCGGCACGGGGCTGGGGACCGGCGCCAGGGCGGCGGGCGCGCCGCCGCGGTCGAGCTGGCCGAGGAAGTTGAGGTTGATCCACGCCGCGGGCGCGGCCGCGAACGCCTCCTGCGCCACCGCGTCGGCGGCGAGGTACCGCAGCATGCCCCACGTGCGTCCGTCCTCGCCCCAGCGCCGCTGGAGGCGCCACGCACGCGCGAGGAGGTCCGCGGCGCCCGCGTCCTTCACCGGGAGGTGCAGCGGATACAGGGTCGTGAGCCAGCCGACGGTCCGGGAGAGGTCCGCCTCGCCGGTGCGCCCGTGCCCCTCGACGTCGACGAGGAGCTCGTCGTGCCCCAGCGCCCGCAGCGCGCGGCCGAGGAGCGCGAGCGCCAGGTCCTGCGGGCGCGCCTTGCCGAGGTGCGCGAGGAGCCCGGCGGTCTCGCCGGGCGCGAGCGCCAGGCGCGACGCGCCGTAGCGCTCGAGCGGCGCGGGCGCGAAGACCTCGACCGCGGCCTCGAGCACCGGCCTCCAGGCCGGGAGCCAGCGCGCGACGAACCCGGG
>JAEYZK010000084.1 GCA_023428085.1 Pseudomonadota bacterium | reverse complement strand
TCCGGGGGCCGCCCCCGAGTTCGTGGTCCGGCCCGCGGCGGCGAAGCCCGCGCCGGCCGGCGCGGAGGGCCCGGGCGCGCAGCTCCGCGAGACGGTGAAGGTGGACCTCGAGCGCGTGGACTCGATGGTCGAGATGATCGGCGAGCTCATCATCGTCGAGGCGATGGTGGTGCACGCGCCCGAGCTCCAGCGGGTCTCCTCGCTCGCGCTGCGGAACTACCTGAAGCAGCTCACCAAGATCAGCCGCGACCTGCAGAACGTGGCGATGCGCATGCGCATGGTGCCGGTCCGGGCGGTGTTCCAGAAGATGGCCCGCATGGTCCGCGACCTCTCGCGCAAGACCGGCAAGGACGTCGTGCTGGAGCTCTCGGGCGAGGAGACCGAGATGGACCGGAGCATGGTGGAGCGGATCGAGGACCCGCTCGTCCACCTCGTCCGGAACGCGATGGACCACGGGGTCGAGCCGGGCGCGGAGCGGGAGCGGGCGGGGAAGCCGGCCCGCTCCACCCTGCGGCTCTCGGCGTACCACGAGGGCGGGTCGATCGTGGTCGAGCTCGCGGACGACGGCCGCGGCCTGGACCGCGCCAGGATCCTCGCCAAGGCGCGCGAGAAGGGGCTCGTCGCCGAGAACCAGGAGCTGAGCGACGTGGAGGTCCACGCCCTCGTCTTCCTGCCCGGTTTCTCGACGGCGGCGAGGGTGACGGAGATCTCCGGCCGCGGCGTGGGCATGGACGTCGTGAAGCGGAACGTCGAGGGCATGCGCGGGCGGGTGAGCGTCAGCTCGCAGCCGGGGCAGGGGAGCACGTTCCGCCTGGTGCTGCCGCTCACGCTCGCCATCATCGACGGGATGCTCGTGCTGTGCGGGTCGGAGAAGTACATCATCCCGAGCCTGTCGATCGTCGAGTCCCTGCGCCCGACCGAGGACATGATCTCGCGCGCGGCGGGGCGCGGCGAGGTGATCAACGTGCGGGGCGAGATCCTCCCCCTGCTGCGGCTGCACCGCATCCTCGAGATGCGCGGGGAGGAGCGGCCGGTGACCGAGGGCCACGTCGTGGTCGTGGAGAGCGTCGGCCGCAAGGTCGGGGTCGTGCTCGACGAGGTGCTCACCCAGCAGCAGGTGGTGATCAAGCCGCTCGGGAGCGGGCTCGGCGACACCGACTACCTCTCGGGCGCCGCCATCCTCTCGGACGGGCGCGTGGGGCTCATCCTGAACGTGGACCGGCTCTCGCAGCTCGCCGGCCGCGCCGCCCGCCACGAGGCGATGGTGGCGGGGGCCTGACGCGCATGGAGCAGGAGACCTTCCAGGCGTTCCAGCAGCTCGCCTACCACAAGGCGGGCATCTTCCTGCGGCCCGGGAAGGCGGCGCTCGTGCAGGCGCGGCTCGCCCGGCGGCTGCGCGAGCTGGGGCTCGCCACGGAGAAGGACTACCTCGAGGTCCTGCAGGCCGACACGGGGGACGAGCTGGTGCTCTTCCTCGACGCCATCTCCACGAACTTCACGAAGTTCTTCCGGGAGCCGGACCACTTCGAGACGCTCGCGCAGGACGTCGAGGCCGGCCTCGCGGCGGGGCAGACGCGGTTCCGCTTCTGGTGCGCGGGCTGCTCGTCGGGAGAGGAGCCGTACACCGCGGCGATGGTGCTCGAGCCGCTCCTGCGGCAGCGCGACTGGAAGCTCCTCGCGACCGACATCTCGACGCGGGTGCTGACGCGGGCCGCGGAGGCGGTCTACCCGGCGGAGGACGTGGAGCCCATCCCGGACGCCCTGAAGAGCAGGTACCTCACGCCCGCGGGCACGGTGGACGGCGTCGCCCGGTACGCCGTCGTCCGCGCGCTCCGCGAGCGGATCGTGTTCCACCGCCTCAACCTGGCGGAGCGGCCGTACCCGATGAAGGGCCCCCTCGACGCGGTCTTCTGCCGGAACGTGATGATCTACTTCGACCGGCCCATGCGCGGCGGGCTCGTCGGCGAGATCGAGCGCGTGCTCCGGCCGGGCGCGCACCTGTTCATCGGCCACTCCGAGACGCTGAACGGGATCGAGACGCGCCTCCGCTCGGAGCGGCCGTCGGTCTACCGCCTGCCCGTGGAGGCCCGGTGAACCTCGTCACGGTCGGGATCGGTGGGGTCGAGGTCTCCGCGGACCGCGGCGCGGTGCTGATCACCCACGGCCTCGGGTCCTGCATCGCCGTCATCGCGTACGACCCGCGGCGCAAGGTCGGCGGGATGCTCCACTTCCAGCTGCCCACCTCGTCGCTCTCGCCGGAGCGGGCGGCGGAGTCGCCGGGCACCTTCGCCGACACCGGGATCCCGCTCCTGTTCGAGCGGATGTACGCGCTCGGGAGCCGGAGGCCCGACATCGTCGTCAAGGCCGCCGGGGGCGGCAACTTCCACGACGCCAACGGCACGTTCGACATCGGCAGGCGCAACCATACGATGATGAGGAAGATCTTCTGGAGGGCGCAGGTGCTCGTGGCGGCGGAGGACGTGGGAGGGAGCAGGTCACGGACCGCGCGGCTGTACGTGGACACGGGCCAGGTGACGATCCAGTCCGGGTCGGAGGTCATGCCGCTCTGAGGCGCCGTCGGGCGCGCGCGCCCGGGAGGTTCGGTCGTGGGACTCGAGATGCTGGTGGTGGACGACTCGCCGGTCACGCGCAAGATGGTGCGCCGCGCCCTGGGCCTGTGCGGCCTCGAGGTGGCGGAGGTGATCGAGGCGGCGGACGGCGCCGAGGCGCTGGAGAAGCTGGGGCAGCACCGGGTCGATCTGGTGCTCGCGGACATCAACATGCCGGTGATGAACGGCATCGAGCTCGTCGAGCGGATGTCGCGGGATCCGGACCTCTGCACCGTGCCGGTGGTGATCGTCGCCACGCCGATGAGCCAGGACCGGGTGGAGTTCGTGCTCGACAAGGGCGCCCGGGCCTACCTCGCCAAGCCCTTCCGGCCGGAGGCGCTCCGCGACGTGGTGGTCCAGATCCTCGGGACGGCGGGAGGCCCGCATGCCTGAGCCGACCCCCGCGCTGCTCACCGACATCCTGGGCCAGGTCCTCCAGGAGTCCGCGTTCATCTTCGCGGAGCCGGACGACGAGCCGTCGGCCTGGCCCAGGCCGGTCCTCACCGCGCTGATCGCGTTCGAGTCCACCCGCGGCGGCACGCTGCGGCTCGTCACCACCCCGGCGGCGTCGGCGGAGATCGCCGCGAACATGCTGGGCATCGATCCGGGCCAGGAGGCGGACGAGAACGGCCGCGCCGCGGTCGCGGAGCTGCTCAACGTGCTCGGGGGCGCGTTCGTGACGCGGTACTTCGGGACCGCGGTGCCGAGCCAGCTCGGGCTCCCCTCCACGGAGCTCGGCGACGCGCCGCTGCCCGCGCGGCGGCGGTGCTGCGCGACGACCGTGCGGCTCGAGAGCGGGGCGCCGGTCCTGATGGAGCTGGATCTGGAGGAGGCGCGGTAGCGTTCGAAGGCGCGCTGACCGCGTCCGCCGGCGAAGGCTCCACCTTCGCGGGGTGGAGCGGCGCCTGCACCGGAACGGGGCCCTGCACCGTCGCCATGGACGACGACACCGTCGTGACCGCCACGTTCGATGGGACGGCCGCGGCCACCGAGACCTGCGCGACGCCCGGCGGCACGCTCACGCTCGGTGAGTACATGGTCGAGAACGGCACGTACGGCAATGCGCAGTCGGCGAGCCCGATCTCCGGCTACGCGCAGTGCGCGACCCTCACCGCGGGGACCGCGGACGGCGCCGTGAACGCCGCGTGGACGTGGTGGTGGCCCTTCACGACCCCGGTGATCACCCGCGCGACCCCGGCGATCGTCTACGGGTTCAAGCCGTGGAGCCCCTCGAGCACGACGCCCAACCTCCCGGCCGTGCTGGGGGACGTGGGGGCGCTCACCATCGATGCTGCGGTCGAGCAGCTGGTCGGGGACGGCCAGCGGAGCCGGGTGGTGGTCGCGGACGGCCAGACCCGAGGGGTCTTCCCTCCGGACTGGTGGGTGGCCGAGGTCGAGACCGCCGCCTGGGTGGACGAGGGCACCGGGGGCCTCGGGCTCACGAACTACAAGGTGGGCTTCCAGCCGGCGGCCCTGCAGTAGCGCCGCGGCAGGACCGGTGGGCCGCTGGGACGGGGCCCGCCGGTCGCCGCGGGCGCGCGCCCCGGCCGCCGCCCTCACCGCGCACCCGCGTCAGAACACGAACTCGTCCCCCTGCGCCCGCAGGGCCGTGAGCGCGGCCAGGTTGACGATCTGCTGGACCGAGCCGCCGGTGGGGAGGATGTTCACGGCCCGCTTCATGCCGAGGAGCACCGGCCCGATCGTCTCGGCCCCGCCGAGCCGCTCGAGCAGCGCGTAGGACAGGTTCGCGGCGTCGAGGTCCGGGAACACGAACACGTTGGCGTCGCCCTTCAGGATCGAGAACGGGAACTCGGCGCGCCGGACGTCCGCGTTCAGGGCGACGGACGCCTGCACCTCGCCGTCGACCTCCAGGTCGGGCTGGAGCCTGCGGACGACGCGGGCCGCCTCGCGCATCTTGGCGGGGCTCTCCCCCGAGGCGGAGCCGTAGGTCGAGTAGCTGAGCATCGCGATCCGCGGCGTGACCTCGAAGTACCGGGCGAGCTGGGCGGTCTGGATCGCGATCTCCGCGACCTCCTCGGCGGTCGGGTCGATCGCCAGCGTGCAGTCGGCGAAGAACTTGAAGTCGTTCCGGGTGACCACGATCTGCACGCCGGCGGCGCGGCGGCCCTCGCGCGCCCGGACCACCTCGAGCGCGGGGCGGATCGCCTCGGCGTAGGAGGTGGTGATCCCGGTGACGAGCCCGTCCACCTCGCCCAGCTCCAGCATCACCGCGGCGAAGTAGTTGCGCGTCCGGAGCCGCCGCCGCGCGTCGTCCACGGTCACCCCGTGGCGCTGTCGGAGCTGCCACAGCCGCTCGACGTAGCGCTCCGCGTCGGCGCTCTGGAGCGGGTCCACCACCTGGATCCCCCGGAGCTCCTCGACGGCGTGGATGTCCTCCTCGAGCCGCTGCCGCGGACCGAGCAGCACCGGCTCGCAGATCCGCTCGGCGCGGAGGATGGCGGCGGCCTGCTGGATCCGCGGGTGATGGCCCTCGGGGAACGCGATCCGGGCGAGGCGCTTCCGGGCGCGGCTCACCACGGACCACAGCACCTGGTGGGCGCGGCTCTGCCGGCTCCGGAGCTGCTCGCGGTAGGCGTCGAGATCGATGCGCGTCCGGGCGACGCCGCCGGCCATCGCCGCCTCGGCCACCGCGGGCGCCACCCACAGCAGCGCGCGCGCGTCGAGCGGCTTGGGGATGATGTACTCGCGCCCGAACCGGAACCGCTCGCCGCCGTACGCGCGCGACACCGAGTCGGGCACGTCCTCCCGCGCCAGCGCCGCGATCGCCCTGGCGGCGGCGAGCTTCATCTCCTCCGTGATGGCGGTGGCCCGCACGTCGAGCGCGCCCCGGAAGATGTACGGGAAGCCGAGGACGTTGTTCACCTGGTTCGGGTAGTCCGACCGGCCCGTGGCCATGATCACGTCGGCGCGGGCGGCCGCGGCCTCCGGGTAGGTGATCTCCGGATCCGGGTTGGCGAGCGCGAAGACGATCGGGTCGCGCGCCATCGACCGGATCATGTCGGCGTTCACCCTGCCCTTCACCGAGCAGCCCAGGAAGACGTCCGCGCCGGCCATCGCCTCGGCCAGCGTCCGCGCCGCGGTGTCGGAGGCGAACTCCGCCTTCCACTCGTTCATGCCCTCGGCGCGGCCGCGCCAGACCACGCCCTTGCTGTCGGCCATGATCACGTTCTCGCGGCGCACGCCCAGGCTCACGTAGAAGCGGGTGCACGAGATGGCGGCGGCGCCCGCGCCCGCGACGACGACCTTCACCTCGTCGATGGTCTTGCCCGCCAGCTCGAGCGCGTTGAGCAGCGCGGCGCCGGAGATGATCGCGGTCCCGTGCTGGTCGTCGTGGAACACCGGGATCCGCATCTGCTCCTTGAGGCGGCGCTCGATGACGAAGCACTCCGGGGCCTTGATGTCCTCGAGGTTCACGCCGCCGAACGTGGGCTCGAGGGCCTTCACCACCTGGCAGAAGCGATCGACGTCCTTCTCGTCCACCTCGATGTCGAAGACGTCGATGTCCGCGAACTTCTTGAAGAGGACGCCCTTGCCCTCCATCACGGGCTTGCCGGCCAGCGCGCCGATGTCGCCGAGGCCGAGGACCGCCGTGCCGTTCGAGATCACCGCGACCAGGTTCCCGCGCGCGGTGTACCGGTACGAGAGCTCCGGCTCCTTCTCGATCGCGAGGCAGGGCTCCGCGACCCCGGGGGAGTACGCGAGGGAGAGATCGCGCGCCGTGGCGCAGGGCTTCGTGGCGACGACCTCGATCTTCCCCGGGCGTCCGGCCTCGTGGTAGGCGAGCGCGTCCTCGCGCCGAACGCCGCGCTGCTTCCCGGCGGCGTCGCCGGCGTGCGGGGTCAGGGTGGAGTCGGTGGACATGGCGGGCTCCGTCGGGCAGGGGGGCCGGCTCGATCCGGCGCGGCGCATCGTGACAGAGGCGCGGAGCCCGCGCGATGCGACGTACGGGCCCGCGCGCGAGGGCGCAGGCTGCGGGGAGTCGGGGCGAACGCGGTGGCCGAGCGGAACCTTGGCTGCTGCGATCCCGGGGAGAGAAGGCCGCGCGCGGTGCCGCGGGCCGGCCTACTCCCGCCCCGCCTCCTCCGCCGCCGTCACGATCTCGGCCGCGATCCGCTCGACCGGCAGGACCGCGTCCACCGCGCCCAGGTCGATCGCCGCCTTCGGCATCCCGAACACGACGCAGCTCGCCTCGTCCTGGGCCACGGTGCGCGCGCCGGCCTCGTGCATCGCGAGCAGCCCCTGCGCGCCGTCCGCGCCCATGCCGGTGAGGAGCACGCCGACGGCGTTCCGGCCGGCGGTGTGCGCCACCGAGCGGAACATCACGTCCACGGAGGGGCGGTGGCGGTTCACGCGCGGGCCGTCCTTCACCTCGACGACGTACCGGGCGCCGGAGCGGCGGAGCAGGAGGTGCTTGTTCCCCGGCGCGACGAGCACCACGCCGGGCACGACCGACTCCCCGCCCTCGGCCTCGCGCGCGTCGAGCTTCGAGACCTCCTTGAGGCGCGTGGCGAAGTAGCGGGTGAAGAGCTCGGGCATGTGCTGCGTGACGACGACGCCGGGCGCGTTCGGCGGCAGGGCCTTCAGGATCCGCTCCACGGCCACGGTGCCGCCCGTCGACGCGCCGATCGCGACCACCTGGTTGGTGGTGCGGGCGAGGGCGCGGAGCGGGCGCGGCGCCTCGGCCGCCGGCGGGGGCAGGGCGCGGACGCCGGCCGCGGCCACGTCCTTCACCTTCTGGAGGAGGTCGGCGGTCATGTCGCCGACCGAGTACGCCGCGCCGGGCTTGCACATCACGTCGCACGCGCCGGCCGCGAGGGCCTCCAGCGCGAGCGCCCCGCCGGCCGGGGTGAGGGAGGAGACCACGATGACCGGCGTCGGGCGGTACCGCATGATCTTGTGCAGGAACGTGATGCCGTCCATCCGCGGCATCTCGACGTCGAGCGTGATGACGTCGGGCTCCTGCTCGAGGATGAGGTCGCGCGCGACGAACGGATCCGGCGCGGTCCCGACGACCGCGATCTCCGGGTCCTTCGAGAGCTCCTGCTGGAACACGCTGCGGACGACGGCGGAGTCGTCCACCACGAGGACGCGGACGCGCCGCGGGCTGCTCGGTTGGTGCACCATCCGCCGGCTTCCCCTGGCCCGTGGTCGAGGCCGCCCGCTCAGGCCGGCGGGTTCGTGGGCTGGGCGCCCGTGCGGGAGACCTCGTGGGCCTCCTCGTTGGAGAGGATCCGGGCGATGTCGAGCAGGAAGACGATGCGCTTGTCGTGCTTGCCGACGCCGAGGATGAAGCCGTCGTCGAGCGAGGCGTGCCCCAGCGACGGCGTGGGCTCGATGTGGTCCCCGTCGATGGTCAGCACCTCCAGGACCTGATCGACGAGGAGCCCCATGGTGAGCGGCCGGCCGTCGACCGAGCACTGGACGACGATGATCACGGTCTGTTCGGTGGTCTCGCACCGCTCCATCCCGAACTTCAGCCGGAGGTCGATGACCGGGATGACCTTGCCGCGGAGGTTGATGACGCCGCGGATGAACTCGCGGGTGCGGGGGACGCGCGTGATCTCGAGCAGGCCGATGATCTCGCGCACCTTCAGGATCTCGAGGCCGTACTCCTCGCGCGCGAGCTGGAACGTCATGTACTTGCCGGCGAGCCGGCGCCCGAGCTCGACCGCCGCTCCGCTCCGCTCCGCTTGCTCCATCGTCGTGTCAGCCACGGTGTCCTCCGAGGTGCGACCGCCGGGTGCCGATACGCCGCCGGTGCGGGTCGATCGAGAGCAGCGAATGTGCCACCGGCGGGGGCCGTCCGCGGTCGCCCCCGCCGTGCCGAACCCCTCGTGATCCCGCGGGCATCGGGGGCTCCCAGGGGCGCGGACGCCGCCGGGCCGGGCGCGCAGGGTCGCCAGGGCTCCGGTTGGTGGAGGTCGGCCCGGACCCGGGCACCGCGATGACCCGCAGGCTCGGTTCGCACCGACCCCACCCGCCCGCGGGCGTCCCCCCGCCCTCGAGTTGACGTTTCGTGAATCGACCCCCCGGGTGCGCGGAGGTGCGCGGCCGCCGCGCCGGCGCCTTGACACCTGAGATCACGCGCCATTACCCTCCGCGCCTCCACATGACCCAGGGCGGCGACGGCACTGCGGCGAAGGGCGGGCACGGGGCGGGCGAGGGGCCCGACCTCGCGCCGGGCTCCCTCCGCGCGGCGTTCGTCTCCCCCGGGACGCGGACCTGGCTCCACCCCGGTCCGTTCCCGCTGGAGCTGGGAGGGGTGCTCCCGGAGCTGCGGGTCGCCTACCGCAGCTGGGGCACGCTGGACGCGGAGGGCGCCAACGCCGTCGTCGTGTGCCACGCGCTCACCGGCTCGGCGGACGCCGACCGCTGGTGGACGCGGATGTTCGGGCCGGGCCGGGCGTTCGATCCGGCGCGCGACTTCGTCGTCTGCTCGAACCTGCTGGGGAGCTGCTACGGCACCACCGGGCCGACCTCGGTCGATCCCGCCACCGGCGCACCCTGGCGAGGCCGGTTTCCCGCGATCACCATCCGTGACATGGTCGCCGCGCAGCACGCGCTCGTCCGCGCCCTCGGGGTCCGCCGGGTGCAGCTCGTCATCGGCGGCTCGCTCGGCGGGATGCAGGCGCTGGAGTGGGCGCTCCTCCACCCCGCGCTCGTCGAGCGCGTCGCCTTCATCGCGTCCACGGCCCGCCACTCCGCGTGGGCGATCGGCCTCTCCGAGGCGCAGCGGCAGACCATCTTCGCCGACCCCCGCTGGCGCGACGGCGACTACGACCCCGCCGACCCGCCGAGCGCCGGCCTCGCCGCGGCGCGCATGCAGGCGATGCTCAGCTACCGCAGCGCGCCGTCGTTCGAGGAGCGGTTCGGCCGGCGCCCGCAGGAGGAGGACCTCTTCGCGGTCGAGAGCTACCTCCGGTACCAGGGGAGGCAGCTCGTCGATCGCTTCGACGCCGCCACGTACGTCACCCTGACCCGGGCGATGGACACGCACGACGTGACCCGCGGGCGGGGGGATCTCGACGAGGTGCTCCGCGGCCTCCACCAGCCGATGCTGGTGGTGTCGATCGACTCCGACGTCCTCTACTGGCCCGCGGAGCAGCGCGAGGTGGCGCGGCTCGCGCCGAACGCCCGCTTCGCGGTCCTGGACTCGCCGCAGGGGCACGACGCGTTCCTCATCGACGTCGATCGGCTCTCGGAGCTCGTGGCCGGGTTCCGCGGCGGCGAGGCCCCGGCGCCCCGCGCGACGGGGGAGCCGCTCGCGCGCGGCTACCGCGAGCGCGGCGTCTCGCTGCTCGTCGCGGGGAAGGGGAAGGTCGGGTCGGAGCTCCTCGCGCAGATCCGGGCCCAGGCGCTCGCGCTGGAGCAGGACTACGACGTCGTCCTCCGGGTGAACGGGCTCGCCGACACGCGCGCGGCGCTGTTCGCGGAGGAGGGGATCGACCTCGAGGGCTGGCGCGAGGCGCTCGCGTCGGCGCCGGCGTCCGGACCGCTCGACGCCCGCACGGCCCCCGCGCTCCTCGACCGCCTCGCCCGGCTCCCACGGCCCGTGCTCGTGGACGTCACCGGCGACGAGGGCATGGCGGAGGTGTACGCGCAGGCCTTCCGCCGCGGCATCGACGTGGTGAGCTCGAACAAGCGGCCCCTCGCGGCCGAGCTGCGCCGCCTCGAGGCGGTCCGCGAGGCGCGCCGGCAGCACGGGCGCCACTGGCACTACGACGCCTCGGTCGGCGCGAGCCTCCCGGTGCTGGCGACGCTCCGCCGCCTCGTCCGGAGCGGCGACCGGATCCTCCGGATCGAGGGCTCGCTGTCGGGCACGCTCGGCTTCCTCGCCGGCGAGCTGCAGCGGGGGACGGCGCTGTCCCTCGCCCTGCGCTGGGCGATGGGCCTCGGCCACACCGAGGCCGATCCGCGGGACGACCTCACCGGCCTCGACTCCGCACGCAAGGCGCTCATCCTCGCCCGGGAGGCGGGCGCGCCGGCGGCGATCGAGGACGTCCAGGTCGAGCCCTTCCTCCCGCGCGCGCTGCTCACGCCGGGGAGCCCCGACGACCTCCTCCACGCGCTCCGCGCCCACGACGAGGCGACCGGCGCCCGGTTCGAGGAGCTGCGGCGGCGCGGGAAGGTGCTCCGGTTCCTGGCGCGCATCGGCCTGGGCCCGGACCGCGCGGCGTCGATCCGGGTCGGCGCGGTGGAGGTGGAGCACGATCACCCCGCGGCGCGGCTCGTCGGCGTCGAGGCGTACGTGGCCTTCACGACCGCGCGGCACCCGGACCGGCCGCTCGTCGTCCAGGGCACCGGCGTCGGCGGCGCGAACACCGCCGGCGCGCTGCTCGCCGAGATCTTCCGGATCCCTGTCGGTGGCGTTCCGGCGTAGCTCGCCCGAGCCCGAGCCCGAGGACCGGCCCGCCGCACCTCCGCCCTCCCTCCCGCCGGCCGGGCGTGCCCCCTTCCCGGTGCCCCGGCCGTCTGCGCCCGCCATGCGTAGCCTCCGATGGAGGAGGGCGCATGAACGCCATCGACCTGTTGAAGCAGCAGCATCGTGAGGTGGAGGAGCTCTTCGAAGAGTTCGAGCAAGCGGGCGAGGGGGCCAAGAAGACGAAGGAGCGGCTCTGCCAGCAGATCGGCGACGCGCTCGCCGTCCACGCCACGATCGAGGAGAAGATCTTCTACCCGGAGTCGAAGCAGGAGAACACCGAGGAGCTCCTGCGCGAGTCCGTGGAGGAGCACCTGGCCGTGAAGAAGCTCCTGGCCGACATCATGCAGTCGGAGCTGGACGACCCGCAGTTCGAGGCGAAGATGAAGGTGCTCAAGGAGCAGGTGGAGCACCACGTCGAGGAGGAGGAGCGCGAGCTCTTCCCCCTGGTGTCCAAGGTGTGCTCGAAGGAGGATCTCGAGGACATGGGCACCCGGATGCAGGAGATGGCCGACGAGCTCGAGGACGAGGGCCAGCCCCGGGCCTCCATCCCGCAGGAGACCGACAAGCCGGCGCCGATCTAGCGCCCCCGTGAACGAGCCCGAGCCCGAGCCCGCGCCCGAGCCCGAGGACGGCTCGGGCCGGGCCCCCGTGGTCCACCTCGTCCGCGAGGTTGCCCCGATCGTCGGATCGCCTTACAACGTCCGAATGACGGGCATCACGCGCGAGGGGCGGGGAGGCGGACGGTGACGGGACCGGCGACGGCTCCCCGCACGCGGCCGGGACGCAACGACCCTTGCTGGTGCGGCAGCGGGCAGAAGTACAAGAAGTGCCACCTCGACGCCGACGGGCCTGCCACCGCGGCGCGGGCCGGCCCGGAGCCCCGGGCGCCGAAGCGCAAGCCGCTCCGCCCCGGCATCGTCTCACCGCGCAGGGCGGTGCCGTCGCAGATCGCCCGGCCCGACTACGCCGCCACCGGACGTCCCCGCAGCCAGGGCGCCGACGTCCGCACCGCGGAGGAGCTCGTCCGGATGCGCCGGGCATGCGCCGCGGCCGCCCGGGTGCTGCGGATCGCCGGCGAGGCGGTCCGGCCAGGCATCACCACCGACGGCATCGACGAGCTCGCGCACGCGGAGATCGTCCGCCTCGGCGGCTACCCGAGCCCGCTCAACTACCGCGGGTTCCCCAAGTCGATCTGCACCTCGGTGAACGAGGTCATCTGCCACGGGATCCCGGACAGCCGGCCGCTCGAGGACGGCGACATCGTGAACCTCGACGTCACGATCTACCTCGACGGCATGCACGGCGACTGCTCGGCCACCTTCCTCGTCGGCGAGGTGGACGCCGACGGCCGGCGGCTGGTCCAGGTCGCGCGGGAGTGCCTGCACAAGGGCATCGGCGCCGTCCGCCCCGGCCGACCCATCTCCGACATCGGCCGGGCCATCGAGGCGCACGCGTCGGCGCACGGCTACGGCGTGGTCCGCTCCTACTGCGGGCACGGCATCGGCGACACCTTCCACACCTCGCTCCAGATCCCGCACCACTACGACCCGTCGTTGCGCCGCCAGATGCTGCCCGGCATGACCTTCACGGTCGAGCCGATGATCACCGAGGGGACGTGGGAGGACCGGCTCTGGAACGACGGCTGGACCGCCGTGACCGACGACGGCAAGCGGTCCGCCCAGTTCGAGCACACGCTCCTCGTCACCGAGGGCGGGGCGGAGATCCTGACCGTCGAGGCTTGAGCGAGCGCACGTCCGGGTCCCGCTCCGAGGGGAGCCCTGTGGAACCTCCAGCCGCCGGGCGGAGGCGCGGAGGCGGCGTACGGCAGCGCTCACCCGAGACGGAGGGCGAGCGGCCTGGACCTCGGTCGAGTCATGCTGCGCGAGCGCCCCGCACGAGCTCCCCGAGGAAGCCGATCGCGCGGAGCTCGGACCAGTAGCTCGGGCGGAGGAGGCCGCCGGAGACGAACCCGACGTGGCCGCCTCTGGGCGTCGTGACGAAGGTGACGAGGGAGTTGGCGCGGGCGGCCTCGAGCGGGAGGGAGTCGGCCGGCACGAGGGGATCGTCGAGCGCCGACAGCGCGAGCAGCGGCCGGCGCACGCCGCCGAGGTACCGGCCCGACGACGAGCGCTCCCAGTACTCCTCCGCCGACGCGAACCCGTGGAGCGGCGCGGTGACCGCGGCGTCGAACGCCGCGAACGTGCGGGCCGCCCGGACGGCCTGGACGTCGAGCAGCCCCGGGAAGCGGCGCGCCTTCTCGAGCGCCTTCGCGCGCAGGCCGCCGAGGAACCGCGTCCGGTACACCCGGTTCCAGAACCCCGGGCCGTCGAGCGCGCGCGCGCAGCGCGCGAGGTCGAAGGGGACCGAGATCACCGCCGCCCCGGCGACCTCGGCGGGCAGCCCCTCCCCGCGCTCGCCGAGGTACCTGGCGATGACGTTCCCGCCCAGCGAGAACCCGCAGAGCACGATGGGCCTGCCGGGCCGCTCCGCCGCGAGCCGCGCGACGACGTGCGCGAGGTCGCCGGTCTCGCCCGAGTGGTAGAAGCGCGGGAGCCGGTTGGGCGTGCCCGAGCAGCTCCGGAAGTTCATCGCCACCACCGCGAGGCGGCGCGCCGTCCCGAGGCGCACGAGCCCGCGCACGTACGCGGCGCGCGACGAGGCCTCGAGGCCGTGGCAGACGACGAGGACGGGCGCGTCCGGCGCCGGCCCTGCGACGCGGTCGACGTCGAGGAAGTCGCCGTCCGGCAGCTCCCACCGCTCCCGGACGGTCCGCGGCCACGCCCAGGGGCGGTAAAGCGCCCCGACGATGGTCATGACGTGGGGGGTGGGGAGCCAGCGCGCGGGGCGGTACTCCATGATCCGGATCCTAACGGGCCAACGGGCCGGACGAGGATCGGACCGGGGGACGACCGCGCGCGAGGCGAGCCGGCCGCGCCGCGGTCACACGCGCAGCCCCACGGCGCGCATCAGGGCGAGGGCGTTCGAGTGCGTGACGACGCCGGCGCGGAGCCGGTAGTCGAACGCGATCTCGCCGTCGCGCACCTGGTCCTCGAAGTGGGCGTTGGCGAGGCGGCCCCCGGCGAGCTCGGTGAGGGCGAGGTCGTGCGTGGTCACGAGCCCGATCGCCCCGGCCGCGAGGAGCGTCTCGAGCAGCGCCGCCGCGCCGATGCGCCGATCGTGGCTGTTGGTGCCGTGGAGGATCTCGTCCAGGAGGAAGAGCAGCGGCACGGGGCCGCGGGCGAGGTCCTGGAGCAGGCGCAGCCGCGTGATCTCGGCGTAGAAGCGCGAGCGCCCGGCCTGGAGCGAGTCCTGGATGCGCAGCGTGGCGCCGGGCGCGAGCGGGGTGAGCCGGCAGCGCGCGGCGGGCACCGGCGCGCCCGCCTGCGCGAGCACGGCGGCGACGCCGACGGTCCGGAGGTACGTGCTCTTGCCGGACATGTTCGAGCCGGAGACGAGCAGGGCCGCCGGACCCGCGCCGCCGAGGCGGACGTCGTTCGGCACCGCGTCCGCGAGGAGCGGGTGCCGGAGCGCGTCGGCCTCGAGGAAGGGGCCCGCGCCGGGCGCGAGGTCCACGATCTCCGGGAACACGTGCGCGGGGCGCGCGTGGGCGTAGCCGGCGAGGGCCGACAGGGCCTCGAGCTCCGCCACCGCGTCGAGCCAGGAACCGACCGCGTGGCCCGAGGTCGCGCGCCACCGCTCCACCGCCACGGCGTGGAGCGGGGTCCACTGCAGGAGGTACGCGATCGGGGCGAAGAACTGGTTCCGGGCCCACTCCACCCGCGCGGCGATCCCCGTGAGGCGGGCGATCCGCGCCGACGCGGGCGCGGCGCCCGCGTGGAGGCGGGCCTGCTGCGCCGTGAGGTGCGCGTCCGCGAACGGCTCGCGCTCCAGCCGGCCGAGGACGAGCGACAGGAGCGCGAGCTCGGCGGAGGGACGGTCCAGCGAGTCGAGCACGCGCGCGAGCCGGTCGCGCATCGACCGCCGGAGGAGGGCGGCGATCGCGATCGCCAGGGCGAAGGGCAGCGGCCCGACGCCCCACGCCCACAGCGCGACGCCCGTGATCGACGCCGCCGCCGAGGCGGCGGCCAGCGCGGCCGCCGGGGCGCCGAGCTCACGCGGTGCACGCCCCCACGCCTCGAGCGCGGCGGCGTCCACGCCGGCGCGGACGTCCTCGCCGAGCACCGCGAGCTCCTCGCGGAGGTCGAGCCGCGGGGCGAGATCGGCGACCGCCCGCTGGCGCGCCCGCGCCGCGGCGGGCGGGGCGGGGGAGAGCAGCCACGCCGCGAGCCGCTCCTCGCCCGGGCGCGTCCGCGCGGTGCACAGGAGGTGGAACACCGAGCGATCCCCGAAGAGATCCAGGTCCTGCGCGTAGGCGTGATCCTCCCGCGCGAGCGCGGCGCCGGTCGGCCCCGCGGCGGGCGGCGTCCCCGCGAGGCGCGCGAGCGCGTCCTCGTGGAACGCCGCCGCGCGCCGCGCGCGGGCGAGCGCGCGCAGGGTCCGATCGTGCGCGACGGCGAGCGCGAGGAAGGCCGCCGCCGGGACGAGCACCCACCAGGGCGAGATCGCGCGGCCCCACCAGGCGAGCCAGGCGGCAGCGCCCGCCGCGACGAAGACGGCGAGGCGCGCGTGCGCGAAGCGCGCGTCGATCCGCTCCAGGCGGGCGATGGTCTGGCCGCGTTGCGCGAGCCGTTGCTGGAGGACCTCGCGGGGGTCGTGCATGGCGCGGGAAGGTAGCGCGAGTCCGCGCCGGGGGCGAGCGGGACGCCGCGGCGGCGGCGCCGGAGCAGTGACGCAGGGCGCGGCGGCTCCTCGGGCGCGGGCTCGTTCACGCGGACATCCCCCCACCGGGACCACCGCCCCGGATGGCCTTTGCGGCCCTGGCCCGATGTGGCGAGCTTTTCGACGTGCCCCCTCCGGCCAGCGGGATCTCGAGCATGACGCCGACCGCGGGCGAGGAGCGCGCGGCTGCGCTGCGGGGCGTGCTCGCGTCGGTCCGCGCGCGGACGCGCGCCCTGGCGGCGCCGCTCTCGCCGGAGGACGCGCAGGTCCAATCGATGCCGGACGCGAGCCCGGCCAAGTGGCACCTCGCACACACCACCTGGTTCTTCGAGACGTTCGTGCTCGCCCGCGCCCGCCCCGCGCGGAGGCCGTTCCACGCCGCGTTCGGCTACCTCTTCAACTCCTACTACGAGGCCGTGGGCCGCCGTCATCCCCGGCCGGAGCGCGGCCTCGTGACGCGTCCCGGGCTCGAGGAGATCCTCGCGTACCGCGAGGCGATCGACCGCGAGCTCATGGACACGGTAGCCACCCTCCCGGCGGAGCTGCTCGACGCCGTCGAGCTCGGGATCGCCCACGAGGAGCAGCATCAGGAGCTCCTCGTCACCGACCTCAAGCACGCCTTCTCGTGCAACCCGCTCCTCCCCGCGTACCTGCCCGCGCCGCCGCCCGCGTCGGGGCGGGCCCCGGCGCCGCGCTCGTGGACGGCGCACGAGGCCCGGCGCGCCGAGCTCGGCACGCCCGCGGGCGGGTTCGCCTTCGACAACGAGCGCCCGCGCCACCCGGTCCTGGTCCCCGCCCACGCGCTCGCCGATCGGCCGGTGGCCTGCGGCGAGTGGCTCGAGTTCATGGCCGACGGCGGCTACGCGCGCCCGGCGCTGTGGATGTCCGACGGCTGGGCGGCGGTGCAGCGCCACGGCTGGGAGGCGCCGCTCTACTGGGAGCGCGCCGGCGCGGGCTGGGCGGTCTTCACGACGGGTGGAATGAGGGCCGTCGATCCTGCGGAGCCGGTCGCGCACGTCTCCTGGTTCGAGGCCGACGCGTTCGCGCGCTGGGCGGGCGCGCGGCTGCCCACGGAGGCGGAGTGGGAGTGCGCCGCGGCGGGCGCCCCGCTCGACGGCCCGTTCGCCGACGACGGCCGCCTCCACCCGGCCGCGGGCGCCCCGGGGGCCCGGCAGCTCCTCGGCGGCGTGTGGGAGTGGACGGCGAGCGCCTACGCGCCGTACCCGGGCTACCGCCCCGCCGCCGGGGCGCTCGGCGAGTACAACGGGAAGTTCATGGTGAGCCAGCTCGTGCTGCGGGGCGGCTCGTGCGCCACGCCGCGGCGCCACGTCCGCCCCGGCTACCGCAACTTCTTCTACCCGGACGCCCGCTGGCAGTTCAGCGGGCTCCGCCTGGCGAGGGACCCGTCGTGATCGATCATGCCGAAGCGCAGGGCGCGGCGCCGTTCGCGGAGGACTTCCTCGCGGAGGCGCTCGCGGGCCTCGCCGAGCCCCGCAAGTCCCTCTCGCCCAAGTGGCTCTACGACGCGCGCGGATCGGCGCTCTACGAGCTCATCTGCGAGCTCCCCGAGTACTACCCCATGCGGACCGAGCTGCGGATCCTGGAGCGGAACGCGGAGCACATCGCCGACGCGGTGGGCAGCCGCGCGCTCGTCTTCGAGTTCGGCGCCGGGAGCGGGCGGAAGACGGAGCGGCTCCTCTCGGCGCTCCACGCCCCGGTCGCGTACCTCCCGGTGGACATCTCGCGCGAGGCGCTCCTGCGCACCGCCGCGGCGATCGCCGCCCGCTTCCCTGCGGTCGAGGTCCGGCCGGTGGCGGGCGACTTCATGAACGGGGTCGTCCTGCCGCACGAGGGGCTCGACGCCGCCCGGCGGCTCGCGTTCTTCCCCGGCTCGACCATCGGCAACTTCGACCCGCCGGACGCGGTCGCGCTGCTCCGGCGCATGGGCCGCGAGGCCGGGCGCGGCGGCGCCCTGCTCATCGGGGTGGACGCGCCCAAGGACCGCGCGGCGCTCGAGCGGGCGTACGACGACGCCGAGGGCGTCACCGCCGCGTTCAACCTGAACCTCCTCGCCCGCATGAACCGGGAGCTGGGCGCGGACTTCCTGCTGAGCGCGTTCCGCCACCGCGCCGTCTGGAACGAGCGGCTCTCCCGGGTCGAGATGCACCTCGTCAGCCAGCGCGATCAGGCCGTGCACGTCGCGGGGCGGCTCATCGGGTTCCGCGCCGGCGAGTCCATCCACACCGAGAGCGCCTACAAGTGGGAGCCGCGCGCGTTCGACGCCCTGGCGGCCATCGCCGGCTGGCGCCACGTGCGCAGCTGGACGGACGAGCGGGCGTGGTTCTCGGTGCGGCTCTACTCCTGGGCGGACGCCGGCTGAACGGCATCCCCGGCCGCCCGGCCCTCCGCCAGGATCCGCCGCAGCTCCTCCGGCTCGGGCGGCTTCGCGAGGTGGCGATCGAAGCCCGCCGCGATCGAGGCCCGGAGGTCCTCGGCCTGGGCGTAGCCGCTCACCGCGACGAGGACGGGCCCGGCGCCGAACTCGGCGCGCAGCGCGCGGGCGACCTCGTGGCCGGTCAGGCCCGGCAGGCCGATGTCGCAGAGCACGACCTCGGGGTGGAGCGCGCGCGCGGCCGCGAGGGCCGAGGGGCCGTCGTGCACCACCTCCGCCACGTCGTGCCCGAAGACCCGCACCAGATCGGCCAGCGCCTCGGCGGAGTCCACGTTGTCGTCCACGACGAGCACGCGCCGGCCGGCGGCGGCGCACGCCGGCGACGGCGCCTCGGGGGCCGGGGCCTCGGTCGCGGCGGCGAGCGGGATCCGGACGACCACGGCGGTGCCGGTCCCCGGGCCGCCGCTCTCCGCCCGGACGGTGCCGCCGTGCAGCTCCACCAGCCCCTTCACGAGCGCGAGGCCGAGCCCGAGGCCGCCCTCGGTGCGCGCGATCGACTGCGCCGCCTGCACGAACGGCTCGAACACCTGCTCCAGGAGCTCCGCGGACATGCCGATCCCCGTGTCCCGGACCCGGACCTCGGCCGCATCCTCCGCGCGGCGCGCCGAGAGCTCGACGCGACCGCCCGGCTGCGTGAACTTGGCCGCGTTCGTGAGGAGGTTCCCGACCACCTGGGCGAGCCGGGTGGGGTCGCCGCGCACGAGGCAGGCGCCGGCGGCGTCCACCGCGAGCGCGAGCGACCGCTCCTGGAGGAGCGGGGCGTGGTCCTCGGCGGTCCGGCGGACGATCTCCGCCAGGTCCACCGTCCGCAGGTGGACCGCCACCTTGCCGCGCACGATGCGGGTGACGTCGAGCAGGTCGTCCACGAGGCGCGTGAGGTGGACCGTCTGGCGCTCCAGCACGTCCAGCGCCCGCTCCGCCCGATCGCCCTGCCGCGGCGCGTGCCGCAGGACGTGGATCGAGCTGCGGATCGGCGCGAGGGGGTTGCGCATCTCGTGCGAGAGCATCGCCAGGAACTCGTCCTTTCGCCGGTCCGTCTCGGCGAGGCGCGCGTTGGCGGAGACGAGCCGCTCGGTCATCCGGTTGAAGGACCGCGCCAGGCTCCCGATCTCGTCCCCCCGGTCGGCGCCGCGGACCGGCGAGAGCGCGCCGTGCTCGGCGATGGTCTCGGCCGCGCGCGCGGTGTCCACGATCGAGCGGACCACGGCGCGGGCCACCCAGAACGACGAGAGCACCGCGAGGAGGAGCCCCGCGAGCAGGGTCGGCGCCGCCGCTCGCAGGAGCCAGGCGCTCCGCCCCGAGAGCTCCGCCATGCGCCGGTCGAGGGCGCGCAGGTGGGAGCCGACGAGGTTCTGCAGCAGCGCGTCCGCGCGCTCCGAGAGCAGCTGGCTCTGGTCCGCGCCGGCCGCGAGCGCCGCGGGGTCGCCCCGGCGGGCCGCCGCGAGGAGCGCGCCGTGGACCTCGCGGAGCGCCGCCCGGGTCTCGACGACCTGCGCGAGCGCCCGCGC
>JAEYZK010000083.1 GCA_023428085.1 Pseudomonadota bacterium | reverse complement strand
GGCCCGACTTCCCCGCCGACGCGCGCGAGGAGCTGGCGCGGCTGTCGGCGTGGCGCGGCAAGGCCGGGCCGGGCGCGCCGGGGCCGGGATCGCCCGGCGGCGGGCCGCCGTGGGGGACGAGCGGGGGGGAGCCCTAGATGGCGGCCGACGTGCTCGGCTTCGTGGCGCTCCATCTCCACGCCCACCTGCCCTGGGTGCGCCACCCGGAGCACGAGGACTTCCTCGAGGAGGACTGGCTCTACGAGGCGATCGGCGAGACGTACCTGCCGCTCCTCAAGATCTTCGATCGGCTCACCGACGAGGGCGTGCCGTTCCGGATCTCGATCACGATGACGCCCCCGCTCGTGGCGATGCTGCGCGACGAGCTGCTCATGGCCCGCTACGCCCGCCGGCTGGAGAAGCTCGAGGAGCTCTCCGATCGCGAGGTCCATCGCACCCGCGGCGACGCCGTCTTCCACGGCCTCGCGCTCCACTACCAGCGGGAGTTCCGCGAGCTGCGCCAGCTCTTCGACGGGCGGTACCGGCGCGACCTCGTCGCCGCGTTCCGCCGCCTCGAGGACGCGGGGCGGCTCGAGATCGTCACTTGCGCGGCCACCCACGGGTTCCTGCCGCTCCTCGCCCCGCAGCCCGAGGCCGTGCGCGCCCAGCTCCAGGTGGCGGTCACGCACCACCGGCGCCACTTCGGGCGGGATCCGGCCGGCATCTGGCTCCCGGAGTGCGGGTACTACCCGGGCCTCGACGCGCTGCTCGCGGAGGCGAACCTCCGCTACTTCTTCCTCGACTCGCACGGCGTCACCGACGCCACGCCGCGCCCGCGGCACGGGATCTACGCGCCCGTGTTCACGCCCGCCGGGCCCGCCGCGTTCGGCCGCGATCCGGAGTCGTCGGCGCAGGTGTGGAGCGCCGAGACGGGCTACCCCGGCGACCCCGACTACCGCGAGTTCTACCGCGACATCGGCTGGGACCTCGACTACGAGTACGTGAGGCCGTGGATCCAGCCCACCGGCCAGCGCAAGAACGTCGGCATCAAGTACCACCGCATCACCGGCCGGACCGCGCACAAGGAGCCGTACGATCCGGCGCGGGCGCGCGAGCGGGCCGCGACCCACGCCGGCAACTTCGTCTTCAACCGCGAGCGGCAGCTCGAGCACGTCGCCGCCCGGATGCAGCCGGCGGGCGTGCGGCCGATCGTGGTCTCGCCGTACGACGCCGAGCTGTACGGGCACTGGTGGTACGAGGGGCCGCTGTTCCTCGACGCGCTCGTCCGCAAGGTCGCCTTCGATCAGCGGGTCTTCCGGCTCGCCACGCCCGGCGACTACCTGCGCGAGAACCCCGAGCAGCAGCTCGCGACCCCGCCCCTGTGCTCCTGGGGGGCGGGCGGCTACGCGGGCGTCTGGCTGGACGGCTCCAACGACTGGATCTATCGCCACCTCCACAAGGCCGCGGAGCGGATGGTCTCGCTCGCGCGCGACCACCGGGCGCACGAGGGCGTGGACGCCCTCGCGCGGCGCGCGCTCAACCAGGCGGCCCGCGAGCTGCTCCTCGCGCAGTCCTCCGACTGGGCCTTCATCATGAAGACCGGCACGATGGTGGACTACGCCATCCGCCGCACGAAGGACCACGTCCTGCGGTTCACGCGGCTGCACGACATGATCCGCGCGCGTGCGATCGATCCGGAGTGGCTCGCGGAGATCGAGGCCCGGGACAACCTGTTCCCGGAGATCGACTACGGGGTCTACGCGCCGAGGTGAGCGAGGCCGGGCTTCGCCCGGCGGGAAGCGCTCGGCCGTCTCCCGCGTTCTCGCGTTGACGGCCCCCGCGGCCCCGACTAGCCTCGCCGGACCTTTTCCCTGGAGATCCAGCGGGATCCGACATGATGGCCGACGATCTGGGCACCACCGAGCGCGAGATCCTCGCGCAGCGCCTGAAGAAGGCCGAGGCGCTGCGCGCGCTCGGCGTGAACCCCTACGGCAACGGCCACGCGCCGCGCCACCTCGCGGAGGAGCTGCACGCCCGGTACGGCCAGCAGCCGGCCGAGGAGATCGCGAAGGACCCGGGCCGCTGGTCGGTCGCCGGCCGGGTGCTCGCGATGCGCTCCTTCGGCAAGGCCGCGTTCCTCCGCGTGCGCGACCGCTCGGGCGAGCTGCAGGTGTGGGTGAAGAAGGACAAGGTCCCCGAGAAGGACTTCGAGGTCTTCAAGCTCCTCGACGTCGGCGACGTCGTCGCCGCCGAGGGGCCCGCCACGCGCACCAAGACCGGGGAGCTCACCGTCGAGGCGTCGTCGTTCACGATCCTCACGAAGTCGGTCCGGCCGCTGCCCGAGAAGTGGCACGGCCTGGTGGACGTCGAGCAGCGGTACCGGCAGCGCTACGTGGACCTCGTCGTCACGGAGGGCGTCCGCGACGTGTTCCGGAAGCGCTCCCGGATCGTCTCCGGCATCCGCCGCTTCCTCGACGACCGCGGCTACCTCGAGGTGGAGACGCCCACGCTGCACAAGCCCGAGGAGGCCGGCGGCGCCGCGGCGCGGCCGTTCGAGACGCACCACAACGCGCTCGACCTCCGGCTCAAGCTCCGGATCGCGACCGAGCTGCACCTCAAGCGCCTCGTGGTGGGCGGCTTCGATCGCGTCTACGAGATCGGCCGGATCTTCCGGAACGAGGGGATCGACCGGCGGCACAACCCGGAGTTCACGACGATCGAGTTCTACCAGGCCTACGCCACGCACGAGGACCTCATGCGGCTCACGGAGGAGCTCCTCCACGGGCTCGCGAAGGACGTGGCCGGCGGGCCCGTGGTCTCCTTCCAGGGCCAGGCCATCGACCTCACCCCGCCGTTCCCGCGCGTCTCCATGCTCGAGGTCGGCGCGCGGGCGCTCGGCCTCTCGCCCGAGGACGCGCTCGCCGGGCGCGGGCTCGCCGAGGCGCTCGGCGCGGCCGCGGCGCGCGAGAACGACTCCGAGGAGGCCTGGAAGCTCGAGCAGGCCGCGAGGAAGTCGCCGGGCGAGGCGATCGCGCTCGCCTTCGAGGTCTTCGGCGAGCCGCAGCTCCCGAAGGACCGGCCGGCGTTCGTGGTGGACTTCCCGCTCGAGACGAGCCCGCTCTCGCGCCGCCGCGACGCCGACCCGCGCCTCGTCGATCGCTTCGAGCTGTTCGTCGCCGGCATGGAGGTCGCGAACGCCTTCTCCGAGCTGAACGACCCGGGCGATCAGCGCGCCCGCTTCGAGGCGCAGATGAAGGCCAAGGCCGCCGGCGACCAGGAGGCGATGCCGTACGACGAGGACTTCGTCCGCGCGCTCGAGCACGGCATGCCGCCCACGGCGGGCGAGGGGATCGGGATCGACCGCCTCACGATGCTCCTCACCGACTCGCCGTCCATCCGCGACGTCATCCTCTTCCCGCTGCTCAAGAGCCGCGAGTGAACGAGGCCTCCCCCAGCGCCCCCGCCCCGGGGCCGACGCCGGGCACACCGGCGCCGCCACCGCCCCGCCCGCGCGCGCCGCAGGCGGGCCACCCGGCGCCCCCGGTGTTCTCGCCGTTCGCCTTCGTGGTGGTCTTCGTGGGGCTGCTCGGCGGGCTCGCGCTCGTGCCGGTCGCGTACGCCTTCTTCGCGAGCCGGATCGGCCTCCCCGCGCCGGTGGCCACCGGGCTCACGGTGGCGGCCGCCGCGCTGTTCGCCGCGGCGATGGGGGCGGTCGCCGGCTGGGGGTTCCGGCGGCTGGCGGCGTTCGAGCTCGTCGCGGCGCTGCTCGCCTGGGTGGTCGTCCTCGAGGCCCGGCTGTGGCTCGGGCCGGTCCCGGCGCTCCTCGCCGGCCTGGCGGCGCAGGGCACGTTCATCCTGCACCTGAGCCTCGTCGGGCTGGGGGTCTTCGCCGCCGTCGCGGTGTTCCTCGGCGCGTCGCTCGCCTTCCTCTTCGCCGGCACCGGCAAGGCCGAGCTCTCGTTCTCCTACGAGCGCTACGTCGCGCGGAGCCACCTGCAGCTCGGCTGGAGGACGCTCGTCCCGCTGTTCGCGTTCGTCCTCTCCGGGATCGTGCCCGGGATCCTCTTCCTCCTGGTCCGGTCCTTCCTGCGCGCCGCCGCCGAGCGGCGGGCGTACGTCCGCGGCGAGCTCGTGCGCACGCCGCGCATGCCGGCGACGCTCCTCATGACGCTGATCTCCATCGGCGCGGTGGCGTTCGGGGTCTCCGCCGTCATCGTGGTCCTCTCCGTCATGAGCGGGTTCAGCGCCGACCTGAAGCGCAAGATCCTCGGCCACACCGCGCACGGGATGGTGCAGAGCTACGGCCAGGACGACTTCGGCGACTGGCGCGAGGTCCGGCGGAAGACGCTGGGGGTGCGCGGGGTCCAGAGCGCGACGCCGTTCCTCTACCAGGAGGTGATGCTCTCCTCGGGGCAGAACCTGACCGGCGCCATCCTGAAGGGGATCGATCCCGCCACGGTGGGGACCGTGATCGACCTGCCCCAGAGCATGGAGGCGGGGCGGCTCGAGTGGCTCTCCGCGCCCGCGCGGATCCCCTCGGTGCGCCGCGACGGGGAGGCGGCCCCGCCCTCCGGCCGCACGCTGCCGGGCATCCTCCTCGGCCGCGGCCTCGCCCAGTCCCTGCGCGTGATGGTGGGCGACCCCGTGAACGTGCTCTCGCCCTTCGGCGATCTCGGGCCCACCGGGCCGCAGCCGAAGAGCCGGCCCTTCCGCGTGGCCGGGATCTTCTACAGCGGGATGTACGAGTACGACACCAAGTTCGCGTACCTCGATCTCGCCGAGGCGCAGCGGTTCTTCGGCGCGACCTCCGCGACCGGCCTCGAGGTGAAGCTCGTCGAGCCCGAGGCCGCGCGCGCGGTGATGGACCGGGTCGTGTTCGCGCTGGGCCAGTGGCCGTACTACGCCCGGGACTGGAGCGAGATGAACCGCCCGCTGTTCGCCGCCCTCCAGCAGGAGAAGGTGGCGATGGCGGTGGTGATGGGCTTCCTCATCCAGCTCGCCACGTTCACCATCGTCGCCACCCTCATCATGATGGTGCTGGAGAAGCGGCGCGAGATCGCCGTGCTGAAGTCCATGGGGGCCGGCGTGCCCGGCATCATGCGGATCTTCGTGATCGAGGGGCTCGTCATCGGCGGCCTGGGCGCCCTGTTCGGCGTCCTCCTCGGCCTCGTGTTCTGCTTCGCGATCGACAAGCGGATCCCGCTCAACCCGGAGATCTACTACATCACCTCGCTGCCGGTGCTCATCGACGCGACGCAGGTGGCGCTCGCGGGGCTCGGCGCGGTGGTCCTCTCGTACCTCGCCACCCTCTACCCCGCCAGCAAGGCGGCGCGCCTCCACCCCGTGGACGGCCTCCGGAGCGAGTGATGGCGGCCCCGCTCGTGCGCATCGAGGGCCTGGAGAAGGCCTACCTCACCGGCGAGCGCCGCCTCGAGGTGCTGCGCGGCGTGGACGTCGAGATCGCGGCGGGCGAGCTCGTCGCGCTCACCGGCCCGTCCGGCGCGGGGAAGAGCACGTTCCTGCACCTGCTCGGGACGCTCGACGTCCCCACGCGCGGCCGCATCCTGTTCGAGGGGCGGGACGTCTTCGACCAGGACGAGGACGAGCGCGCGCGCTTCCGGAGCGAGAGCATCGGCTTCGTCTTCCAGAGCCACCACCTGCTCCCGGAGTTCACGGCCCTCGAGAACGCGATGATGCCGGCGCTCATCCGCCGCACGCCGCGGGAGCAGGCCCGGCGCCGGGCCGCGGAGGTGCTGGGGCTGGTCGGGCTCGCGGAGCGCGCCGGGCATCGCCCCGGGGAGCTCTCGGGCGGCGAGCAGCAGCGCGTGGCGATCGCGCGCGCCCTCTGCCTCGCCCCGCGGCTCCTGCTCGCCGACGAACCCACCGGCAACCTCGACCCGCAGACGGCCGAGGGCATCCACCAGCTCCTCCTCGACCTGAACGCGCGGACCGGGATCACCGCGGTGGTGGTCACCCACAACGAGCGGCTCGCGGGCGAGCTCCCGCGCCGGCTGCGGCTGCTCCAGGGACGGCTCGTGTGAGCCTTCCCGCCCTCCCGACGATCCCGTTTGAGCTTTTCCATGCCCCGGTCTAGATTCCCCGGCTCCGTGGCGATCCTCCGAAAGACGCTCCTGGGGCTCTTGGCGGCGCTCCTCGTGGCCCCGGCCGCGGTCCGCGCCGCCGACGTCGTGGTGAAGGACGTGCGGATCGAGGGCCAGCGCCGCGCCGACCCCGCGGCCATCCGCGCCGCCATCCGCACGCAGCCCGGCAAGCCGCTCGACCTCGATCAGATCGACGCGGACGTCCAGGCGGTGATGAAGATCGGCTCCTTCGCCGACGTGGTCGTCGAGCTCGAGGGGTCCCCGACCGCGCCCGTCGTCGTGTTCCGCGTCGCCGAGCGCCCCACGGTCCGCGAGGTCCAGACCGTCGGCGTGGAGAAGCTCGAGGGCGACGACCTCAAGGACGCGGTCTCGCTCAAGCCCAACGCCGTCTACGACCGCGCCGCCGCCGACAAGGACGTGCGCGCGATCCTCAAGGTGTACGCGGAGAAGGGGTACTTCCTCTCCGAGGTCACGGTGAAGACGGAGGAGGCGCCCGACAACCAGGTGGACGTCACCTACGTGGTGAACGAGCACGCCAAGGTCGAGATCAAGGAGCTCCGGTTCGTCGGCAACGACCACGTGCCGAAGGAGGACCTGCTCCCCTTCATGCAGAACCGCGAGGGCGGGCTGCTCCCGTGGTCCGGCGGCGGCACCTTCCGCGAGGAGGCGCTGCAGATGGACGCCCAGGGCGTCCAGGCCGTGTACCTCGAGCGCGGCTACGTCGAGGTGAAGGTGGGGACGCCCTCCGTCCAGCTCTCGGCGGACCGGCAGTACATCTTCATCACCATCCCGATCGTCGAGGGCCGGCAGTACGACATCGGCAAGGTCTCGTTCAGCGGCGAGCTGCTCGGTCAGGAGAAGGAGCTCGCGAAGCTCGTCACGCTCAAGACCGGCGATCGGTTCCGGCGGTCCCAGGTGGCCGGCACGCTCCTCGCGGTGCAGGACGTGTACCGGGACATGGGCTATGCGTACGTGAACGTCGAGCCGCGCACGCGCCCGCACCCGGACACGCGGCGGGTGGACCTCGAGTTCGACGTCCAGCCGGGCCAGCCGGTGCGCATCGGCCGGATCGACGTCGTCGGGAACCTGAAGACCCGCGACAAGGTCATCCGGCGCGAGCTGCGCGTGTACGAGGGCGAGCTGTTCAACGGGACCGGGTTCAAGGCCTCGCGGAACCGCGTGATGGCGCTCGGGTACTTCGAGGCGGTGGACATCACGCAGACGCGCCGGTCGCCGGAGACGATGGATCTCGTCGTCACCGTGAAGGAGCGGCCCACCGGCTCCTTCCAGGTCGGCGCGGGCTACTCGTCCTCCGAGAACTTCGTCCTCACCGGGCAGATCTCGCAGCAGAACTTCTTCGGGTGGGGCAACAGCCTGAGCCTGCAGGTCCAGTGGTCGTCCATCCGGCAGCTCGGGCAGATCAGCTTCGAGGAGCCGTACTTCCTCGACACGCGCTGGACCTTCGCGTTCGATCTCTACGCCAACCAGACCGAGTACACCGCGTTCACCCGCAGCGCCGTGGGCGGTTCGCTCACCTGGGGCTACGAGCTCTCCGGCCTGGGCCGCTTCTGGGACCTCGCCCGGAAGCTCGAGGACGTCCGCCTCTTCGCCACCTACACCGACGAGCGGGTGAGCGTCTCGACGAGCCACGAGGTCGAGCTCGCGCGCGCGAGCGGCTCCGGCAACACGAGCTCGCTCAAGCTGATGCTCAACGCCGACAAGCGCGACAACCGGATCACGCCCAGCGACGGCTGGTACGGCTCGTTCTCGTTCGAGACGGCGCCGCAGTGGCTCTCGCCGCGGTGGATCTTCGGGCGCGACGTGAACCTCTTCAACCGCTACACGCTCGACCTCCGCGGGTATCAGCCGCTTGGGAAGGGGATCATCGGCCGGGTCCGCCTCAAGATGGGCTGGCTCCAGGCGCTCACCGACGAGGGCGTGCCGCTCTCCGAGCTCTACTTCCTCGGGGGCGTGAACTCCGTCCGCGGGTACGTGCTCAACTCCATCGCCCCCCGCGGCGTCCAGGCCTGCAACGACTCGCCGTTCTCGGACGTCTGCACGATGAACGGCGAGGGCTACCAGCAGGTCATCCTGAACCTCGAGGCCGAGTTCCCGCTCGCCGAGAAGGCGGGGGTCCGTGGGGTCGTCTTCTTCGACGCCGGCAACGCCTTCCCCGCCGGCAGCTACCGCGACGATCGCGTCTCGCTCAACCTGTACAAGTCCGTGGGGATCGGGTTCCGCTGGCAGAGCCCGCTCGGCCCGCTCCGGTTCGAGTGGGGCATCCCCCTGGACCGCCGGAAGAACGTGGTCGGCGACTACATCGACGAGCCGCTCGATTTCCAGTTCACGATCGGAAACTTCTTCTAGGTCCGTACGTTCTCTGGTTCGGAGGTACACATGCGCAAGACCCTCACCGCCGTCCTCGCCGCACTCGCCCTCGCGCCCGCCGCCTGGGCGGCGGAGACCCGCATCGCCGTCATCGACTTCCAGCGCGCCGGGACCGACTGCGACGAGGGCAAGGCGATCATCGCCGCCCTCAAGAAGGAGATGGAGGAGAAGCAGAAGCAGCTCGACGCGAAGCAGAAGGCCTTCGCCGACATGCGCGCCGACTACGAGAAGCAGGCGAGCCTGATGAACGATCAGGCGAAGCAGGCGAAGGTCGGCGAGCTCGAGAAGACCGCCCAGGACCTGCAGCAGACCTACCTCCAGCTCCAGCGGGAGTTCGCCGAGCGCGAGCAGGAGGCCTCGAAGGGCGTCGCCCAGCGGCTCCGGCAGCTCGTGAAGGAGGTCGCGGAGAGCGGCAACATCCAGCTCGTGGTGGACAAGCCCGCGGTCGTCTTCGCCGACTCCACCCTCGACATCACCAACGAGGTGATCCGGAAGTACAACCTCAAGTTCCCCGCCAAGGGCGGCGTCAAGCCCGCCGCGGGCACCAAGCCGGCGAAGCCGGCGGGCGGCAAGTAGGCGCGCCGTGACGTTCACGCTCGCGGAGCTCGCGGCGCGGGTCGGCGGGGCGGCGGAGGGCGACGGCACCGTGCGCCTCGAGGGTGTGGCCGCGCTCGAGGACGCCGGCCCCGCGCAGGTCTCGTTCTTCTCGAACCGCAAGTACCGGGCGGCGTTCGAGGCCTCGCGCGCCGGGGCCGTGGTGGTCGAGCCCGAGGAGAGGGTGCCCGCGGGCCGGGCCGTGCTGCGCGTCCGCAACGCGTACCTGGCGTTCGCGAAGCTCACGACGCTCTTCCACCCGCCGCCCGCGGCCGCGCCCGAGATCGCGCCCTCCGCGGTGATCCACCCGGCGGCGCGCGTGCACCCGTCGGCGCAGGTGCTGCCGCTCGCGACCGTCGCGGCCGGCGCGGAGGTCGGCGCCCGGACGATCGTCGGGCCGGGCGTGCACCTCGGCGCGGGCGCGCGGGTCGGCGCGGACTGCCTGCTCCACCCGGGCGTGGTGGTGCGCGAGCGCTGCGTGCTCGGCGACCGCGTGATCGTGCAGCCCGGCGCGGTGATCGGCGCCGACGGCTTCGGGTTCGCGTTCGACCCCGAGGGCGAGGGCCAGGGCCCGCGCCACTACAAGTTCCCGCAGATCGGGATCGTGGTGATCGAGGACGACGTCGAGATCGGCGCCGGCACCTGCATCGACCGCGCGGCGCTGGGCGTCACGCGCATCGGGCGCGGCACCAAGATCGACAACCTCGTCCAGATCGCCCACAACGTCGAGATCGGTCCGCTCTCGCTCGTGGTCAGCCAGGCGGGGATCGCCGGATCGTCGAAGCTCGGGATGGGCGTCGTGCTCGGCGGGCAGGTGGGGGTCGTCGGCCACCTGCGGCTCGGCGACGGAGTGCGGATCGCGGGCCAGTCCGGGGTGATGAACGACATCGGGCCGGGCGAGACCTGGTCCGGCTCCCCCGCGCGACCGCACGCCGAGTGGCTGAAGGCCGTGGCCGGGCTCGAGAAGCTGGCCGAGATGCGCAAGGAGCTGGCCCGGCTGCGCAAGGAGGTCGCGCAGCTCCGGGCCGCCGCGGGGGAGGGGGAGAGGGGCTCATGAACGATCGGACCGCAGCACCTGCACCGCCCGCCGTCGTGCTCGACGTCGAGGGCATCCAGAAGATCCTCCCGCACCGCCCGCCGTTCCTCCTCGTCGATCGGATCGTGGAGCACGAGCAGGGGAAGCGGCTGCTCGCCTGGAAGAACGTCACCATGGGGGAGCCGTTCTTCGTGGGCCACTTCCCCGGGCACCCGGTCATGCCGGGCGTGCTCATCCTCGAGGCGCTCGCCCAGGCCGCCGCGCTCCTCGCCATCCTCGACCTGCCGCCCGAGGACACGAAGAGCAAGGTCACCTACCTCATGGGCATCGACAACGCCCGCTTCCGGCGCACGGTCGTCCCGGGCGATCGGCTGGAGCTCGAGGTGCGCGTCGTGAAGCACAAGGGCGCCGTCTGGAAGACGGCGGGGGTGGCCCGGGTGGACGGCCAGGTCGCGGCGGAGGCAGACTACCTGGCGATGCTCGCCGATCCGGCCGAGAAGCCCTGACCGGCGCCACCCTCGCGGAGAGAACCGAACCATGGCCATCCACCCGACCGCGGTCCTCGAGCCGGGCGCAGAGGTCGATCCCAGCTGCGAGATCGGCCCGTACGCCGTCCTCGGCGCGAAGGTCCGGCTGGGCCCGGGCAACGTCGTCGGTCCGCACGCGGTCATCGGCGGCCGGACGACGCTGGGCGCGAACAACCGGGTCTTCGCGCACGCGGTGCTCGGGGGCCTGCCCCAGGACCTGAAGTACAAGGGCGAGGACTCCGCGCTCGAGATCGGCGACCGGAACACCTTCCGCGAGTTCGCCACCGCCAACCTCGGGACCGCGGGCGGGGGCGGCGTCACCCGGATCGGCAACGGCGGCCTCTTCATGGCGTACAGCCACGTGGGCCACGACTGCCAGATCGGCGACGGCGCGATCATCGCCAACTCGGTCGCGCTGGCCGGCCACGTGCTCATCGAGGATCACGTCCACGTCGGCGGCGTCTCGGCCATCCACCAGTTCTGCCGGATCGGCCGCTTCGCGTTCGTGGGCGGGATGACGGGTGTCGCGATGGACGTCGCCCCGTTCTGCACCGTGTCCGGCGCCCGCGCCGAGCTCGCCGGCGTGAACTCGATCGGCATGCAGCGGGCGGGCATGGCCGACGAGCAGATCGGCCGCGTGAAGCAGGCGTACAAGATCGTCTTCCGCTCGAACCTCGGCCTCGCCGAGGCGATCGCCGAGCTCACCGCCGAGCTCAACGGCTACCCCGAGATCGACCACTTCGTCGCCTTCCTGAAGGGGTCGCAGCGGGGCATCACGCGGTAGCGCATGCCCACGACGATCGGCCTCATCGCGGGGGGCGGCCGGTTCCCGCTCCTCTTCGCCGAGAGCGCCCGGCGCGCGGGCCACCGGGTGATCGCGGTCGCCCACCGCAACGAGACCGATCCGGCGCTCGAGCGGCTCGTGGACGCGCTCACCTGGGTGAAGCTGGGCCAGCTCGGCCACGTGCTCGCGGCGCTCAAGGAGGGCGGGGCCACGCAGAGCGTGATGCTCGGCGCGATCACCAAGCGCCGGTTCTTCGCCGACGCGATGCTCGACGCGACCGGCCTCCGGGTGCTCGCCCGGATCGCGATCCGCTCGGACGACAACCTGCTCCGGGCCCTCGCCCGCTTCCTCGAGGAGGAGGGCGTCCCGATCACCGATCCGACGCCGTTCCTCCTCGACCGGCTCGCGCCGGAGGGCGTGCTCGGGAAGCACCGGCCGACGGACGAGGAGCTCGCCGACGCGCGCTACGGCCTGGAGCTGGCACGCGGCATCGGCCGGCTCGACCTCGGGCAGACGGTGGTGGTGAAGGATCGGGTCGCGCTCGCGGTCGAGGCGCTCGAGGGGACGGACGCGTGCGTCCGGCGCGGCGGCGAGCTCGCCGCGTCGGGCGGGGTCGTGGTGGTGAAGGCGGTGAAGCCGCACCAGGACCGGCGGTTCGACCTGCCGGCGGTCGGCCCCGACACCGTGGAGTCCCTCGTCGCCGCGAAGGGGCGCGTGCTCGCCGTCGAGGCCGGGGCGACGCTGGTCATGGACCTCGACCGCATGATCGAGAAGGCGGACCGGGCGAAGGTCGTGTTGCTCGGCGTGAAGTGAGCCGCGATGCCCTGGGCGCGCGACGACGGCGACGGGGTGGTCCTCGAGCTCCTCGTGCAGCCGCGCGCCTCGCGCACCCGGGCGGTGGGCGAGCACGACGGGCGGCTCAAGCTCCAGCTCGCCGCGCCGCCCGTGGACGGCGCGGCCAACGACGCCCTGATCGAGTTCCTGGCCCGGGCGCTCGGCGTCCGGAGGGCGGACGTCACCATCCAGCGGGGCGAGACCGGCCGCCGGAAGACCGTCCGGGTGGCGGGCGTCTCGGCGGCGCAGGCCCGCGCCGCGCTGTAGAATCCCCCTCCCGATGACGACCCACCGCTTCCTCGCCGCCTGCCGCCGTGAGCCCGTCGATCGCGTGCCGGTCTGGATGATGCGCCAGGCGGGCCGGTACCAGCCCTCCTACCGCGCCGTGCGCCAGCAGGTCGGGTTCCTCGAGCTGTGCCGCTCGCCGGAGCTCCTCGCGCAGGTGACCCTCGCGCCCATCGACGAGCTCGGCTTCGACGCCGCCATCCTCTTCTCCGACATCCTCATCCACCTCCCCGCGATGGGGCTCGAGCTCTCGTTCCAGAGCGGCGAGAAGGGGAAGGGCGACGGCGGCCCGCGGATCGCCAACCCCGTCCGGACGCGCGCCGACGTCGAGCGGCTCCGCGTCCCGGACCCGTCCCGCGACCTCTCCTTCGTCGCGGACGGCATCCGGGCGATCCGCCGGGCGCTCGCCGGCCGGGTGCCGCTCATCGGGTTCGTCGGGGGCCCGTTCACGGTGGCGAGCTACGTCGTCGAGGGCGGGGCGCAGGGGTTCGCGCGCGCGAAGACCCTCCTCTGGAGCGACCCGGCGGCCGCGCACGCGCTGTTCGAGAAGCTCACCCGCGCAGCGATCGTCCAGCTCGAGGCCCAGGCGGCCGCGGGCGCCGAGGCGCTCCAGGTGTTCGAGAGCTGGCTCGGCGAGCTGGCGCGCGAGGACCTCGAGGCCTTCAGCTTCCCCTACCTGGCGCGGATCGCGGAGGCGATCCGCGGCACGGGCGTCCCGGGCATCCTCTTCTCGACCGGCACCACGAGCCACCTGCGCGCGCTCGCCGGCCTGGGGTACGACGTGCTGGGGGTGGACTGGCGCATCCCGATCGCCGAGGCGCGCGCCCAGGTCCCCGGCGTGGCGATCCAGGGCAACCTCGACGCGGCGCTCCTGCTCGGTCCGGCCGAGACCGCGGTCGCCCGCGCCCGGGCGATGCTCCGGGCGGCGGGCCGGGAGCCCGGTTACATCTTCAACCTCGGCCACGGCGTGCAGGTCGGGACCCCGCCCGAGACCGTGAAGGCGGTCGTCGACGCGGTCCACCAGTTCACCTGGGGCGACTAGGCGATGCAGATCCCCTCCGGCGAGCTCATCCGCAAGTACGACCGCCCCGGGCCGCGGTACACGAGCTACCCGACCGCCCCGGTGTGGACCCCGGAGTTCGGCGAGGCGCGCTACCTCGAGCACCTCGCCGCGGCCGACCGGCAGGGCGGGCCGCTCTCGCTCTACGTGCACCTCCCGTTCTGCCGCGAGATGTGCCGGTTCTGCGGGTGCAACGTCATCGCCACCCACGACCGCAAGCGGCCCGACGCCTACCTCGACGTGCTGGAGCAGGAGGTCGCGCTCGTCGCCGCCCGGCTGCCGTCCCGCCGGGCCGTCACCCAGCTCCACTGGGGCGGCGGCACGCCGACCTTCCTCGACGAGAAGCAGCTCGCCCGCTGCCACGCCCTGCTCGCCCGCCACTTCACCTTCGCGCCCGACGCGGAGCTCGCCATCGAGGTCGATCCCGCGGTCACCTCCCGCTCCCAGATCGAGCTCCTCGCGCGGCTCGGCTTCAACCGGATCTCGATGGGCGTGCAGGACTTCGACCCCAAGGTCCAGGAGACGGTCCAGCGGATCCAGAGCGAGGAGGAGACCGCGGACCTGGTGCGCGCGGCCCGCGCGGCCGGGTTCCACGGGGTGAACCTCGACCTCATCTACGGGCTGCCGTACCAGACGCCGGAGAGCTGGCAGCACACGCTCGAGCGGATCCTCCACATCCGGCCCGACCGGATGGCGGTGTTCGGGTTCGCCTACGTGCCCTGGCTGAAGCCGCACCAGCGGCTCCTGCCGCAGGACGCCCTCCCGAAGACGCAGCTCCGGGTGGAGCTGTTCCTCGCGGCGGTCGAGGCGTTCACGAAGGCGGGCTACCGGCTCATCGGCCTCGATCACTTCGCGCTCGAGACCGACGAGCTCGCCCGCGCCCAGCGCGACGGGACGCTCTTCCGGAACTTCCAGGGGTACACGGTCCGTCCGGCCCACGACACGGTCGCCTTCGGGATGACCGCGATCTCCGACGTGGGCGGCGCGTACGCGCAGAACGCGCACCGGCTCAAGGACTGGGCGCCGGCGATCGAGGCCGGCCGGCTCCCGATCGAGCGCGGCGCGGCGCTCACGCCGGACGACGTCCTCCGCCGCCACGCGATCAACCAGGTCATGTGCCAGCTCCGGCTCGATCTCCGCGACGTCGAGGTCCGCTTCGGCCCCGCCGCGCGCGCGGCGCTCGAGCAGGACCTCGCCGGCGCGCGCGAGCTCGAGGAGGACGGGCTCGTCACGCTGGAGGCGGACGTGCTCCGGGTGACGCCGCTCGGGCAGCTCCTCGTGCGCAACGTGGCGATGCTGTTCGACGCGTACTTGAAGAGGCCGGCGACGAAGCCGCAGTTCTCGCGTACGGTCTAGCCATGGGCCAGACGGCCGTCTTCCTCATGAACCTCGGCGGGCCGCGCAGCCTCGCCGAGGTCGAGCCGTACCTCTACGAGCTCTTCGCCGATCCGCTGGTGATCACCGCGCCCTTCGGCCCGCTCCGGCCGCTGTTCGCGAAGCTGGTCTCGCGCCTCCGCGCCCCGTCCTCGGCGGAGAAGTACGCGCTCATCGGCGGCAGGTCGCCGCTCGTCGAGGGGACCGAGGCGCAGGCGCGCGCGCTCGAGGCGGCGCTCGGACCCGGGTACCGCTGCCACCTCGCGATGCGCTGCGGCCACCCGAACACGGCGGAGGGCGTGCGCGACGCGCTCGCCGCCGGCGCGACGCGGGCGGTGGCGCTGCCGCTCTACCCGCAGTACGCCAACGCGACGACGAGGAGCTCGCTGCTGGAGCTCCGCCGGCGCTGGCCGGCCGCGCGCGGCCCGATCGTCGAGATCTGCACCTGGCACGATCACGCGGGGTACCTCCAGGCCGCTGCGAACGCGCTCCGGGAGACGGTCGCGCAGCTCGCGCCCGGCCAGCGGGACCGGCTGCTGGTCGTGTTCAGCGCCCACGGCCTGCCGATGAGCCAGGTGCGGAAGGGCGATCCGTACCCGGGGTACATCGAGCTCTCGGCGCGCGAGACGGCGCGCCTCGCCGGGAAGGTCCCGTACGTCGTCACCTACCAGAGCCGGGTCGGGCCCGCGAGGTGGCTGGGCCCGGACACGAACGAGTACCTGGCCGCGAACGCGCGCGGGAAGGTCGTCGTCGTCGTGCCGATCGCCTTCGTCTCCGAGCACCTCGAGACGCTCTACGACATGGACATCCTCGCGAAGGACGCGGCGCGGAAGGCCGGCTGCGAGGCCTTCCTCCGCGTCCCCGCGCTCGGCACGCGCCCCGACTTCATCGCCGCGCTCGCGGACGTGGTGAAGCGGGGCGAGGCGGGGCAGGCGGTGCCGCTGGAGGACGCGGCCAAGGCAGCGCACCGCGAGATCGTCCAGGGGTGAGCTCGTCGGAGGCAGGCGGCTCCGTACGCCGCCTCCGCGCCTCCGCTGCGGCCCCCGCTCGCTACCGCGGGCACGCGGCGGGGGTTCCGGTACGCGCGCGAAGACGCAAGGTCCGGTTGGGCGAGGCGCGCGAAACTTGCCGGCCACGTCTGCTCGCTACGCTCGCAGGTGGCCGGCTTCGGACAGTCGCGCGCCCGCTGCGCGCGGTCCGCTCCGCGCGCGGATGCTGCTCTCCGTGGTCTGCGCGCCCGCGGTGTACCGCTCCGCGGGGGCCGGGCTGCGGCGCTCCGGCGGCCATGGCGCGCGAGCGTGGGTCCATTGGGCAAGGTCGAGGACCACGGCACGAGTTCGCCAGCGAGTGCGGCGGCGGCTCGCAGCTCTTCTGGCTCGTGGTCGAGGCGACGGACCGATCACCCCCTCACCCGATTCAACCGGAACAACACCCTCTTCAGCAGCTCGCTCGCAGGGTGCTCCTTCAGCGCAGCGAGCGTGACCCTCCTCGCCTCGGCGAGGTCGCCGAGCGCCTCCTCCGCGAGCGCGAGCGCGGCGCTGGCGCGGGGGTGCGCGGGGACGATCGTGAGCGCCCTCCGCGCGAGCTTGCGCGCCTCGTCCACCGCCTCGGCGATCGAGAGCGCGGGGTCGAAGAGCAGCGCGAAGGCGAGCATGGCGAGGTACTCCGGCTCGCGGCCGTTGCGCGCGACGGCGTCGCGCAGCGCGATCACCGCCTCGCCGTGGCGGCGCCGGTGCAGGGCGCGCTGGCCGCGCTTGAGCGCGAGCTCGGCCAGGAGATCGACGCCGGGGCGGCGCGCGCCGGTCTGCTCGAGGCGCTGCATGAGGTACTCGAGGTACGCGCGGCGCCGCTCGTCGTCGGAGAGCACGCGGTAGGCGGCGGCGAGCTTGTCCTGGATCGCCGCGAGCAGGTCCGCGAGCTCGGCCATCTCGTACTGCGAGAAGCCGTCGGGGTGGAAGCGGGCGGCGACGGTCCGGTAGGCCTGCTCGACCGCGGCGCCGTCGGCGTCGAGGTCGAGGCCGAGCGCCGCGAGGTGGGTGCCGGGGAGGATGTGGAGCGCGGCCTGGCGGATCGCCTCGCCGCGCTCCGGCGGGAGCGGGCGCTTCCGGTGCGGCACGGGCTTGCCGTACGCGTCCTGCGCCTCGGGCTCCTCCTGGAAGACGACCGCCCCGACCATCGAGAGGAACCAGAGGAGCGAGAGCGCCTCCTTCATCTCCGCCGACCGCGCGGCGATCCAGTCGCGCGTGGTGAGCCGCCCGTCGAGCGAGAGCGCGAGCCGGAGGTCGGACGAGCCGAGGCCGGCGGCGGGCAGGACCTGCGGGAAGTCGCCCGTGCGGACCGGGTACGCGAGGGTCACCGCCCGGAGCGCGTCGGCGAAGTGCTTCGTCGGCATCCCGAGCCGGGCGCCCTCCAGGATGACCTGGAGCGGGAGGAGCTCGAGGCCGGCGCGATCGGCGCCGAGCTCGCCGCCGGGGTGGAACCGCCACCGCCCGTCGCGCACGCCGATGGTCCGGACCACGATCGCGCGGAGGTGCTCGCGGAGCACGGCCTGGAGCGGCTCGCCGGGCTCGACCACCCCCGCGGCGATGAGCGCCGCGCCCGGCGAGAGGCCGCCCGCCATCGCCTCGAGCGCGGCGTCGTGCGCCGCCGCGTCCATCCGCCCCGAGGCGCGGAGCCACCGGAGCAGCGACTCGTCCGGCTCCTCCGAGCTCGCCAGCACCGGCACGCCCTGCCGGAAGCCGAGCTGCCGCGCCGGCCCGGCGCCCTCGATCACCAGGATGCCCTCGGAGAGCGAGCGCCAGATCTGGTGGAACAGCCGGGGCACCACGCCGGGCTTCACCTCGCCCTTCGAGGACGGCGGCCGCGCGAGCACGCGGGCGGCCCCGCGCAGCGGCGATGGGGCCCGCTGGGCGACGAGCTGCTGCACCTTGTCGAGGAGGACGCGCTGGGTCGGGTCCGGGACGTAGGCGTTCGCCTTGAACGGGAGGAGGGCCGGGAGGCCGCGGGCCTTCCCGAGGTGCTCGCGGTCGGTGACGAGGAGCAGGACGCGCGGGTTCGCCTCGCGGAGCCGGTGCGCGAGCGCCACCGCGTCGCCCCCGACGTCGGCGGCGAGCACCACGGCGTCCGGCCGCTCGGCCGCGTACAGCTCGTACGCGCGCGCCGCGTCCGCGGCGGCGAGGACGTCGAACCCCGCCTGCGAGAGGGTCGCGGTCACGAGCTCGCGCGTCGGCCCGTGTCCCTCGGCGAGGAGGATGCGCGTCACGCGGCCATTGTAGACGAGCGGCGCCGCGCGGAGTGGTCCGCGCCGACGCGGCCGCGCTCGTCCGAGCGGATGGATCGTACTGACGCACACCCGCACGAGACGTGCGGCCCATCCAGCGCGGGCCCCCGTGGGCGGCGCGGTGTAGACTCCTCGCACCTGCCACATGAAGGACCTCCTCCTCCCCCGTCCCCGCCGCGTGCTCGATCGCCTGCTCGCCCCGGGGAGCGCGCGGCCGCTCCTCGCCTTCGACTACGACGGCGTGCTCGGGCCGATCGTCCGCGATCCACGCGGCGCCCCGATGTCCCGCCGTACGCGCGCGCTCCTCGAGGCGCTCGCCGCCCTCGTGCCCGTGGCCGTCGTCTCCGGTCGATCGTTCGCGAAGCTGCACCGCGTGGTCGGCGGCGTGACGCCCTGGCTCGTCGGGAACCACGGCTACGAGTTCCTGCACGCGACCCCGGTCCCGGCCGAGGTGCTGACCCAGGTCCGGCGGTGGGAGCGCGAGGTGGCCGCCGCCATCGCCGGCGTGCCAGGGGTCACCGTCGAGCACAAGCGCTCCACGTTCGCGGTCCACTGGGCGCAGGCCCCGGATCGCGCGCGGGCGGCGCGGGTGGTGCGCCGGGCCGCGGCGGCGCTCGACGGCGTCCGGATCGTCCCGGGGAAGAACGTGGTCAACGTGCTCCCCGCCGCCTTCCCGACCAAGGGCGACGCCGTCCGGCGGCTGCTCGTGGAGCTGGGTTGCCGGCGGGCGCTGTTCGTGGGTGACGACGTGACCGACGAGGACGTGTTCGCGCTGCCGCGCCGGCAGGTCGTGGGCGTGCACGTGGGGCCCGGACCGTCGCGGGCGGAGTGGCGGATCCCGGACCGCGATCGGGTGGACGAGCTGCTCGAGCGGCTCGTCGCGCTGGGACGCAGGTGGCGCGCGGGGGCGGGCGCGGCCTCGTTCACGGCGAGGCGAGACCGGGCGGCGGCAGGAGGGAAGGCGTGAGCCCGCGGAGCGCGCCGCCGCCCGGCGAGACGGGCGATCTGTTCGAGCGCGCGGCGCAGCGCGAGCGGGACCGGGAGCGGAAGCTCGAGGAGGCGGAGCGCGCCCGGGCGCCGGCCCCCGCCCCGGCGCTCCCGAAGCCCTACACGGTCGGTGAGCTCACGCGGCTGCTCCGCGCCGCGGTGGAGCCGCGCTTCCGCGACGTGTGGGTCGCGGGCGAGGTGGCGAACCTGCGCCGGCAGGCGAGCGGCCACGTCTACTTCTCCCTCAAGGACGACGAGGCGCTCCTCGCCGCCGTCCTCTGGGCGTCGCAGGCGCGCCGCGTCCCGTTCGCGCTGGCCGAGGGGCAGGAGGTCCTCGCCCGCGGCTTCGTCGAGATCTACCCGCCGCACGGCAAGTACCAGCTCGTGGTGCAGGAGGTGGAGCCGCGGGGCGCGGGGGCGCAGGCGCTGCTCCTCCAGCAGGTGAAGGAGCGCCTCCAGGCGGATGGGCTGCTCGACCCCGCGCGCAAGCGGCCGCTGCCGTTCCTGCCGCGGCGGATCGGGGTGGCGACGAGCCCCACGGGCGCCGCCCTCCGGGACTTCCTCCGCGTCCTGCACGGCCGGTTCCCGTCGCTGCCCGTGCTCGTCGCGCCCTGCCGGGTGCAAGGCGAGGGCGCGGCCGCCACCGTGTGCTCCGCGGTCCGGGCGCTGTGCCGCGCCGGCGTGGAGCTCATCGTGGTGACCCGAGGCGGCGGCTCGCAGGAGGAGCTCGGCGCGTTCAACGACGAGCGGCTCGCGCGCGTCATCGCGGCGTGCCCCGTGCCGGTGGTCTCGGCCGTCGGCCACGAGGTGGACGTCACCGTGGCCGACCTCGTCGCCGACGTCCGCGCCGCCACGCCGACCCACGCCGCCCAGCTCGTGGCGCCGGTGCGCGACGAGCTCGCCGCGGGGCTCGCCGCGCGCCAGGCACGGCTG
>JAEYZK010000061.1 GCA_023428085.1 Pseudomonadota bacterium | reverse complement strand
ACGTGCCGATCACCTCGGTCTGTCGCTCGGCCTCCTCCGCGACCTGGACCACCGGGAGGCAGTGGCCGTTCTCGCCATCGTCGATCACGCACGCGGTGCGCGCGGGACAGGTGTCCTCGGCCGCGGTACACGGATGGCGGCAGACCCGCCGGAAGCACACGCGATCACCGGAGCAGTCGGAGTCCGACTCGCAGTTCGAGTAGCACCTGCCCCGGATGCAGAGCTGGAAGTCAGGGCATTCCGTCTCGGTCTGGCACGCGGGAGGCGCCGAGCCGGAGGCGACGCAGGAGCCCTGGACGCAGGTCTTGCCGTCGAGGCACCTCGGGATGAGACCGTCCGCGTCGCAGGCGAGCCACGACCCGTCAGGAAGGGCGAGCCCGCTCTTGCAGGGGCGTAGCAGAGCGGTGCTGCCGGCGGATGGACCGCGTCCTCGGCGACGCACACCCCCGACGAACAGACGCCCTGGGCGCACGAGCCCTCGACACATGCGCAGCCTTCGGTCCCCGGCGGGCAAGGCGAGGAATCGCCCGAGCTCGAGCAGCCGGCGAGGGAAGCAACCGTCAGCAAGAACGTGAACGCGATGGTCCACCCCGACCATCGGTCACGAGGCGCACCGAGGCGTGCACCGCCGAAACACAACGAGCCCATGTTCCCCCCTCTCGGACGCCCGACCCGCCCCCTACCTGCCCTGCGCCGAACACCTGTGCGTGCGCTTCGCGGCTACCACGATCCGGAATGCGTCCGGCGTGGGCTTCTGTCGCACCCAACCCATGGTGAACCCCACGCTCGTGGGGATGAACAGCAAGGGCACCAGTGAATCGGAGCGGAGCAGGCACTGCCGCTCCAGCCCCGCGTCCGCGCTCCAGGCACCACGACCGTGCTCACCCGCGCGGCCCATCACGCGCCACGTCCTCCCAGGTCCTCCCCTCCTCGATCGCAGCCAGCGCGAACCGCACCCCCGGCGCGTCCGAGGGATCGAGCCGGAGCAAGCGCCGGAACGCCTCCGCCGCCTCGTCCATCTCCGCGAGGCGCCAGCGGACGAGACCGGCTCCATGGAGGCACCGGAGGAAGGGACCGTTGCCGCCGAGCCTCCAGGGCAGCAGCCCGTCGAACCCTGCTCCGAGCGAGAGCCCACCGATGCTCGCGCCCACGTCGTAGTGTCGCTTCGCCTGCTTCGGGTCGCGGTCGAGCGCGAGGTTGCCGAGATGAGCGTGGGCGTCGAGGCAACGCAGGTCCGCCGCCAGCGCCTTCAGGAGCACAGCCTCCGCGGCGCCGCGATCGCCCGCTTCGGCGAGATCGAGCGCCTCGCCGATCGGGTCGCTTCCGCTCAGGCCGTCCGCGGCCAGCGGGATCACCTCCTCCAGCTCGAAGGCGGTCCGCCTCGTCGCGCCGACAGCGCGTTCGTCGCGCCCGGTCCGGGGATCCTTCTCGCCGCTCGGGACATCCTCGTCGGGATCCCATGGTCCCGCCGCTCGGAGCTCGAGGGGGGTGAGCCCGAGCACGGCCACGTCGAGTCGACTGCGCTCCACCTTTCCCGAGAGGTACGGGTGGCCGGCGTGGGTCCAGTGCTTCGCGGGCGACACCGTGACGATCTCGCCGGGCACCTCCCAGCGCACGGCGGTGCGCAGCGTGATCTCCCGCTCCGTCCCGAGCAGGCGACACCGGATCGCATTCGACTTGGGAGCGAGCACGACGAGCTCCACGGGCCGCGAGAGGTCGAGGCCCTCCGACTCCGCCTTGTGGCGCCTCCGGGGCGGTGTTCGGCCCGTCCCACCGCCCGCCTCCGGCTCGAGCCCGAGCCAGACGCGATACGCCGCGGAGAGCCGCGCGCCGTTGCTGCCGGGCTGGAACGCCACGTCCGCGAGGCCCACGACGTACCGCTCCTCTCCTCGCCGGCAGTTCGCACGAAGACCGGTTCGCGGGCTCCCGCCGTGCCGGATCTCGGTGACCTCCACCGGTTCGCCGATGACGAAGGCGTCGGCCGGCAGCTCCACCTCTCCCTCGATGGCGGCCGCGAGCGCCAGGAGCTGCTCGTCTTCGCCACGGAGACCGCCGGTGATCCTCTCGAGCAGCTTCGACGCCTCCGCTTGCCTCGTATCTCCGTCCCTCACGACCTCGCCCTCCTCCGCATGGCGGCCAGCTCCCTCGCGATCTCATCCAGCCGCGCCTCCGGCGCGGTCTCCGCCGACGGCGATCCCACCTCGAGCGGAACGGTCGCGCAGGGCCGACCCGCGGCGAAGCCGAGCTCCTCGAGCAGCCGCTCCGCCTCCTCCCGGCAGCCCTCGGCCACCAGGAAGCAGTCCGGCGCGAGCGTCCCACGCAGGAGCGGCCGGAACCGCTCGCTCGTCCGGACCGCTTCGCAGGCACCGGGGTCGTCGAGCTGGAGCAGCGTCGCCTCGCCCAGGAAGGCCGCCCTGCCCTTGCCCGACCAGTTCCGGATGGCCGCCTGCAGGATCGGCGGGACGTCGCGCGTCGCGTGAGCCTCGAGCCACCCGAGGATGCGGTCCGCGGTGATCCCGCGCTCCCGCGCGGCCTTCACCGTGTCGGCGGTCACCTGCCAGCTCCCGCCGGCGCGCCGGGCGAACCGCGCGAGGCGCGCCTTCCCGACGAGCGAGAGCGGCCGCTCCGGCGAGACGATCCCGCGCTCGTCGACGCGCCACTCCGGGCACGGCGCACCCGGCTCCGCGGGGCTCCCGAGCGCCGTGGCCTGCGCCGCGGCCGCCCTGCGCGACAGCAGGACGACGCCCGGCCCGAGGACCCGCCCGCCCGGCGCGGCGACGTCGGGCACGAACGCGAGCGCGATCCCGCTCCGGACGACCTGCGCCTCCCGCTTTCGCGCCCAGTCCGCGATCGACTGGGAGACGTTCTGCGGCACGCCGTTGCGGCTGCGCGAGGCGAGGAACTCCTCGGCGGCGGACGGCGAGAGCCCCGACTCGAGCGCGCGATAGACCGACTCCCGGGTGAGCCGGTACGTGTGCACCGGACCGCCCGCGGCCTCCCGGTCCGCCACGCGCCCGAGCGTCGCGATGACTTCGCCGTCGACCGCGTCGAGGTAGACCAGGATCTCGTGGTTCGGCTGCACGGTGAGGCACTTCTCCCCCGCCGCCGCGGCCGGCTGGTGCGCGACCTCCGGCGCACCGAACACCGCCCGGCCGAGCTCGGTCAGGCGAAAGCACCACCGCTCCGCACCGTCCGCCGCGCTGCGGCCTCGCTCGACGAGCCCCAGGAACGCGAGGGTCGAGAGGAGCGCGTTGGCGACCCACGTCCCCTCGCGGCTCATCCAGAACGCGCGCTGGCGCTCGGAGCCCTTCAGCTCCTCCCCACGCGCCGCCGACACGAAGACCGGCTCCCAGGCGAAGCCATGCCAGTAGAACGACACCCCCCGCTCCCCGACCTGCCGGTACAGGTCGAGCAGGAACGTCTCGAGGTCGAGCCAGCCGCCGGCGGCCGCCGCGGCTTCGCCGGCCGCGTGCGCGACTCGCGTGAGCGCCCAGGCGAGCAGCTCTCGAGCCGTCTTCATCTCCTCAGGCCGAACCCGCACGGCCTCCGTGCCGCCCTCGCGCTCGGGCACCGCGCCGATCCCGTCCTGCCACAGGCGCAGGCGGCTCCAGGCGCGCGTCCAGTCGGACGCGAGCGGCGCGAAAGGACGACGCAGGAGCTCGTCTGCGCGCTCGCGTCGCAGCCGCGCCACGAGGCCGTCGCTCTCGACGGCGCCGAGATCCCGGAGGACGTAGTACAGGAGGATGGCGCGGTCGGGCGGCGAGAGCGGATCGCCGGCCGCTGCGGGGCTGAGCTTGACGAGGCGCTTCTGCACCGCCGCCGGCAAGGCACCGCCCTGGTTGACCTTCCAGGTCCCCAGCCCCTCGAGCGCCGACGCGATCCGCTCCAGATCCACGAGCACCTCGGCGGCGGCCCGCGCGCTTGTCGATCCCGGCGGCTTCTCGACCGGTGCGGACGGCTCCCAGCGTAGGGGCGCCGCCGCCTCGACGAGGGCCGCGAGCGGTCGCGCGAGCGAGACCGACGGGTACCTCCGCTCCAGGTACGAGTACGAGTCGTAGAACTCCGGATCCTTCACCAGCACGAGGCGATCGCACAGCCCGAGCACGGGATCCGCGCGGGCCTCCATCCGGCGGTACGGCAAGACGGGATCGTCGGCCTTCGCCGACCGGACGACGCCGCGCGCCCAGAGCTCCGCCCGGAGGAGCGGACCGGAGATGGAGCCGCCGTAGCGTTGCACGATGGACACGACCGTCCGCTCCTCGGGCCGGAGCTCCGTGAGGGCCTCCCTGACCCGAGCCGGCTCGCGCCACACGGCCTCGATGCGCTCCAGGCACGCCGCCTTCGCGGTCGAGGCGTGCCCCTTGCCGGCCCAGAACCTCGAGGCGAGCTGCGCCCCGCGCGAGTCGAGGTGCTCCAGCCTGGGCTCCCACGCCGGCGAGGTGCCCGCGAGCAGGAACGGCAGCACGGTCCGGCTCACGGATCCACTCCCTCGGCCGTGCGCGGCGTGTGCCCCGCCGCGCGCAGGGCCGCGACGAGGTCGTCCCTGGCCCCGGGATCGACGAGCGCGACCGTATCGGACAGCCGCGCGAGCAGGTGCTTCCCGATCCTCGGATCCCGGGCCAGCGCGACGAGCGCGGCGAGGTCCTCCACCTCGAGGACGTCGGCCCGGGCGAGGACCGCCGCCCCCTCGGCCTCGAGCAGCGGCAGGAGCTCGTCGAGGGGGTGCCTGGCGGACTTCATGGGCGCACCATCTCCGGGGCGAACTCGATCCGGTACGAGTACCCCTGCTCCGTGAGGAACAGCTGCCGGTGATGCGCGAACTCCTCCTCCCGCGTGTCGCGCGAGACGAGCGAGTAGAAGTGGGCGGTCCGGCCGTCCGACTTCGGCCGGAGGATGCGGCCGAGACGCTGCGCCTCCTCCTGGCGTGAGCCGTACATTCCCGACACCTGGACGAGCACGTCCGCGTCCGGGAGGTCGACGGCGAAGTTGCCCACCTTGGAGAGGACGAGCGTGCCGATCTCTCCCCTGCGAAATCGGCCGAAGAGCTCCTCCCGCTCGGCGTGCGGCGTCTTCCCTGTGAGGAGCGGCACCCCGAGCTCCGCCGCGAGCCGATCGAGCTGCGTCAGGTACTCGCCGATGACGAGCACGCGGCGGCCGCGACACCGGGCGAGGATCGCGCGCACCTGCGCGAGCTTCTCGGGGTTCTCTGCGGCGACGCGGAACTGCGCGCGCCGGTCGGCGAGCGCGTACGCCATGCGGTGCTCCTCGGACATGGGAACGCGTACGTCCGTGCGATGAAGGAGCGTCGCTCGAGCGCGCGCCAGGGCACGTCGTAGCGCTTCGGGCCGATGAGCGCGAAGACGTCCCCCTCGCGCCCGTCCTCCCGCACGAGCGTCGCGGTGAGGCCGAGGCGGCGCCGGGACTGGAGCTCGGCCGTGGCCCGGAACACCGGCGCGGGGAGCAGGTGGACCTCGTCGTAGATCACCAGTCCCCAGGACCGCGCCTGGAAGAGGTACAGGTGCGGGAACCCGCCGTCCCGGTCCGGCCGCCAGGTGAGCACCTGGTACGTCGAGAGGGTGACCGGGCCGGTCGCCTTGGAGTCACCCGTGTACTCCGCGATGTCGTCCTCGGCGAGGGTCGTCTTGTCGAGCAGCTCCCGCCGCCACTGGTTCACCGAGGTGCGGCTCGTCGTGAGCACGAGCGTCGTCTCCCCCACGGCCGCCATCGCGGCGAGCCCGACGATGGTCTTCCCAGCACCGCAGGGCAGCACGATGACGCCGCTCCCTCCGCGCGCCGCCCCCGAGAGGTGAAAGGCCTCCGCCGCCGCGCGCTGGTAGTCGCGGACCTGGAACGGCGCGCCCGATCGGCAACGCTCGCGCAGCCCGATCTCCAGCCTCTCGCCCGCCGCGTACCCCGCGCGATCCTCGGCAGGGTGGCCGGCGGCGACGAGCGCCTGCTTGAGGCTGCCGCGGGCCCCCGGCGCCACGCGGAAGCGGGTGGCGTCCATCCGGCCGGAGAGGAGCGGACCCGCGGACCTGTCGCGCGCGATCTGCTCCGCGGTGGCTGGGTCGCGACAGGTGCACACCAGCGCGTCGCCGTCCGCCTCGAGCACGACGCGGCCATATCGATCTGCGAGCTCGATGACCTGCGCCGTCACGCTCTCGGGGACCGGGTACCTGGAGTTCGCGCGGAGGGCGTCGATCATCTCCACCCCCGAGAGACCCGCGGACCGCGCGTTCCAGATCGAGAGCGGGGTGAGCCGGTACGTGTGCACGTGCTCCGGGCTCTTCACCAGCTCGGCGAACGGCGCGAGCGCCTCGCGCGCGGCCTCGGCCTGGGGCGAGTGGACCTCCAGGAGCACCGTACCGTCGCTCTGGACGATGAGCGCGTTGTCGGGGGCAGCCTTCATCGGCGGGCCGGGGGTATACCGGAGGGGTCCGACAAGCGGCGGTCACGACCGACGCCCGGATCCCTCACGGCGCTCCCCTTCGCGGCCGCCTGCGCGAGCTCGTCCCCTTGATCTTGGCGAGCTCCTCCAGCAGCTCCAGCGGAGGCAGGCCCATCGTCGGCGTCACGGCGTTCACGATGTCGGACGCGCGGCGCGTGATGAGCGGCTTCCACTCCTCGTGAGGCAACATGTAGAAGCGCTCCTCCCGGATCCCGTCGAAGACGTCGTTCGCGATCTCCTCCGGCGGAGTGCCCGCCGCCACCGCTCTCCGCTCGTAGCGCGCGATCGCCTCCGCCTCGGGACCCTGCGGTCGGCCCGGATCGACGTCCTGCAACTCCGGCGGGCGGTTGCGAGCCGAGTCGCTGATGCGACTCTGCACCCACGCGGAGCACAGCACGGAGACGCCTACCCGGGCGCCTGCCGTTTGCAGATCCAGGAGCAACGACTCGGACAGGCTCACGATCGCATGCTTGCTCGTCGCGTACGTCGCCGAGAAGGGCGAGCTCAGCAAGCCCGTGATGGAGGCCGTGTTCACGACCCAGCCCTCCTCCTCGCTCCTCAGCATGCGCGGCACGAAGGCCCGCACCCCGTGGATCACGCCCCACAGGTTCACACCCAGTACCCAGCGCCAGTCAGCGAGGGTGTACTCCCACGCATGCGCGCCCGGCGGCGAGACCCCCGCGTTGTTGAACAACAGGTGCGGGCCACCGAACGTCCTAGCCGTCCGCTCGGCGAGCTCCTCGACCTGAGCGGCGTCACTCACGTCCGTTCTCACCGCGAGCACCTGCGCACCGCTCCCTCGCAGCTCCGCCGCCGCGCGCTCCAGCTGCTCCACCTCCACGTCTGCGAGGACGACCTTCATCCCCTCCGCTGCGCACCGATCCGCGAGCGCGCGGCCGATTCCACTCGCCGCGCCCGTGACCACCGCCACTCTCCCCGAGAACTCCTTCACGTTCGCCTCCAGGCATCGGGGAGACCGCCAGCCCCCGAAACGCACTCACGCGCGCTCGAGCCGAGGTACGTTCTCGACCGGTCCCACGTGCCCCCCCTCGCGTACCACGACCTGCCCCCCTCCGACCTCCCCCTGCTCGGCTCGATCGACCGCGCGGAGCGCGTCGACGCGATCTACCTCCAGCAAGACGGCCGCCTCGAGCTCCGCCCGCACGTCGAGCACGTGTCCGGCTGGGACCCGGCGGAGCTCGCCCAGTACGTCGCCCGCCTCCGGGACGTGCTCGGCGCCGGGGGCACGGTGCTCGGGGCCTTCGACGGCCCCCGGCTCGTGGGCCTCGGGTCGCTCGATCGCCGGCCGGTGGGCGGCGATCCGAGGCTCCTGAAGCTCGACATGCTCTACGTGGACGCGGCGCACCGGACGCTCGGAATCGGCACCCGGCTCGTCGCGCGGATCGCAGACCGCGCCCGATCGCACGGCGCCGCTGCGCTCTACATCTCGGCCACCCCCACGCGACGCACGGTGGATTTCTATCGCCGCCTGGGCGCGCAGCTCCTGGCGCGCCCGGACCCGGCGCTGCTCGAGAAGGAACCCGCGGACATCCACCTCGCGCTGCGGCTGTGACGCGGCTCCGACGGAAGGGTGCGGGCCGCACCTGCCCGGCCCCAGCCCCATCTCCTCCGCCTATGCCGCCGCCCGGACCTCTGGTACAGCTTCGAAAATACCCTCACCACGGAGATCCGCATCATGATCCGCACCTCGCTCGCGCTGCTCCTCGCCCTCGGCGCCTCCGGCCTCGAGGGCGTCCCGCTCCGCTTCAGGCCGACGGACAGCACCGCCAAGGTGCTCAACGAGGCCTCCCGCGTCTTCAAGCTCGACGAGGTCCAGGTGAAGCCCTTCACCGACGCGCGCGAGGACAAGCAGCTCATCGGGCGCAACCACGAGGAGGACCCGGCCCGGACCGTCACGACGAAGGACGACGTGGGGGCGTGGTGCTCGACGACGCTCGCGGGCATGCTCCGGGAGGCGGGCATCCCCGTGGTCGACGAGGGGGCGCGGTACGTGATCTCGGGGAAGGTGACCCGGTTCATGGTGGACGAGGGCGGCATGTACAACGGCGCCGTCGCCATGCTCGTCACCGTCGAGGACGCGAAGGGCAAGCAGCTCTGGACGGGCCTCGTCACCGGCGCGTCCAAGCGCTGGGGCCGGTCGTACAAGGCGGAGAACTACCTGGAGGCGCTGTCCGACGCCCTCGTCCGCGCCGTGAACGCCCTCGTCACGGATCCGAAGCTGGACGGCGCTCTCGAGGGGGGCGAGCGCCCCGCCAGCGGCACCGGGCTCACCCTGTGACCTCGCGCTGAGCGGATCCCGGCTCCTGCGCCGCGCCTCCGGAGCACCGGGGGCGCGGTCTCCTCCCTGCCGCCGGGCGACTCCCTCGCCGGCTCACCCCGTCCCCTCACTCGCACTGCACGTCGAGCGTGCGCACGCGCACGCTCCCGGCGCCCCCGCGCGCGGCGAGCGCGAGCTCGGCCGGGAACCGGCAAGGCGCGGGCTCCGGCGCGAGGCCCGTGAGCCGGACGCGGCCGGTCCAGCCCCCGGCCTCGGCCTCGCCCCCGCGCTCCGCGTAGCTGCGCGCGAAGACGTCCCGGAGGAGCCGCACGAGGCGCACGCCGTCGCCGGCGCGCGGGCCGGGCGCGAGCAGCTGCTCGCTGACCTCGCGCCCCGCCGCCCGCGCGGTGAGGACGGGCGCCGCGAACACGGGGTCGAACAGGGTCACCTCGTGCACGTCGCCGGACCGCCGCACGCTGGCGATGAACTCCATGCGCTCGCCGCCGGCGGTCACGGCCACGACCTGGCTCGCCGCGAACATGCGCGGGAACCGGTACTCCGCGGCGCCCGGGCCGCGCAGCCCTGGGCCCGCGCACGCGGTCGCGAGGGCGAGCGCGCACGCGCACGCGCACGCGGCCGGGCGCCTCACGGCGGCGCTCCCCGGGCCCGCCCCGCGCCGTCGGCGCGCAGCGAGACGAGCAGCGCGAACGCGAGCGACGCGGCGCAGCCGATGGTCACCGTGGCCCCGAGCGCGCGGAGCACCGGGTGGCGCGCGAGGAGCAGGACCCCGAACGTGCCGAGGGTCGAGAGGCCCGTGAGGAGGACCTTGGCGCGCTCGACGGGGCCATGCTCTCCCGAGACGACCACCGCGCTGTAGTCGAGCGCGAGCGCGATCACGAGCGAGAACCCCATCACGTGGACGATGTGGATGCTGCCCCCCGCCAGCCGCGCGTAGACGGCGAACGCGAGCGCGGAGAGGAACAGCGGCGCGAAGACGTAGAGCACGCGGGCCGCGCTCCGCTGCAGGACCACGAGGTACACGGCCATGATCGCGAGGCCCGCGAGGAAGAGCCACCCGAGCTCGCGCGAGAACGACGTGAGCAGCGCGTCGTAGTGCGGGCGCGGGCTCACCGAGACGGCCCCGTCCGGCACCCTCCCCTGCGCCGCCCTGGCGAGGCCGGCCATCACCCAGCGCGTGCCTCCCACCTCGTCCGACCAGCGCACCGGCCCCACGGCGCCCAGCCGGTCCAGGTAGGTCCAGCCGTCGAGCGGGCCGATCCCCGCGGGCAGGTCGCGCGCCGGGGCGAGCCGGAGGCCGGAGACCTCGAGGTGCGCGCGGAACCGGTCCACCGCCGCGCCGTATCCGCCCAGCGCGCGCAGGCTCTCCTCCTGGGCTGCGCGCGTGGGGAGGCGCGCGAGCGGGTGGCGGGTCGCGTCCACCGTCCCCGCGGCGACGAGCGGCGCGAGGACGTCCTCGGCGGACGCAGCCGGGGCCGCCGGCACGGCGACGACGTCGTCGAGACCGTACGCGTCGAGCCGGGTCGAGAAGTGCGCGAGCTGCGCGTCGAGGACGGGCGACTGGAACCGGAACTCGTCGATGTGCGTCGCGAGCCGCGGCACGCCGACGGCGGCGAGCCCGGCCGCGCTCGCGGCGCACAGGATCGCGACCGTGCGCCCGCGGACGGAGACCTCCGGGATCCGGAACGAGCGGAACCGGATGCCCCCGAGCAGCGCGCGGTAGGGCACGAGGAAGAGCAGGAACCCGAGCATGCCGCCGAGCGAGGCGATCGCCATCTGGCGGACCATGGGGGAGCGGCCCAGGAGCAGGACCAGGAAGCCGATGACCGTCGTCCCGATCGCGGACCAGACGCCGAGCAGCGCGCGCCGGCGGCGCCCCGGCCCGGCGGCCTCGCCCCCGAGCCCGGCGAGGTGGACCAGCGACTCGTTGTTGAAGCCGACGAACGTCGAGGTGTACGCGAGGACGACCGCGAACACCTCGCCGTGGAAGGCGCGGACCGCGCCGAGGCCGGTGAGCCCGGACACGACGGTGCCGAGCAGGAGGAGCCCGAGGAGCGACCACCGGCCGGTGAAGACGTAGAAGAGGGCCAGGTTGAAGACGAGCGAGAGGATCGAGCACAGCACGACGTCGTGGTTCGCGGCCCGGTAGTTCTCGACGGCGAAGAAGTCGTTGCCGATGAAGTACACGCGCGGCGCGAGGGACACGAGCAGGTCGTACACGGCGCCGACCGCGTCGTACTGGAGCGGGAGCGGGCTGCGGTACGCGCGGGTCGTGCCGGCGCCGCCGGCGCCGGACGGCCCCGCGAGCCGCTCCAGGACCGCGGGCCCGAGGCCGAGCGGATCGCGCTCCAGCTCGGCCAGGTAGGCGTCGCCGCCGGGCAGCATCGCGAGCCCGGCGGCCTCGCGCGCGCGGGCGCCGAGCCGCTCGTCGGAGAGGAGCCGCTCCAGGTCCGCGGCGGGGAGGAGCGGCGCGAGCGAGAGGACGAGGTCGGGCGCGGGCCGCTCGAGGAGCGGCAGCGGGGTGTACCCGGCGCCCGCGAGCGCCTCCTCGAGCCGCGCCCACTCGGCCGGCGTCAGGCCGGCGTCCTCGACGTAGATGCGATCCTGGAAGCGGCTCCGCTGCTGGTAGTGATCGAAGAGCGCCGCCCGGACCGGATCCGGGTGCGTGAGGGAGCGGACCGGATCCTGCTCGAGCCGCGTGTCCCGCAGGGCGACCGCCAGCGCGCCGACGCCGGCCAGGACGACCAGCGTCCCGCGCGCCCTCCGCACGGCGGACCGGACCCAGGACACCGCAGCGGTCATGGCGCGGGGGCCGGCGCCGCGGCCGGCGCACGCTCGCGGTGCACGCGCTCGAACGTGAGGCGCGTCTTCTCGTCGGCCGTCTCGAGCTCGACCGAGACGATCTCCAGGTCGGGCGCGAACCGCAGGCGCACGGCCCGGAACAGGCCGAGGTCCGAGCCGGGCCGGGGCGTCGCCGTGACCGCGCCGGGACCGTACGTGAGGACGAAGTCGCGCGCGATCCCGTCGAGATCCACGGCCAGGAGCGCCCGGACGAAGCGGAGGATCGCCGCGAGCTTCGGGTCCCCGGCGGCCGGCCCCAGGTCGCGGCGCGCGCCGTCCTGGCCCACGAGCCACAGCGCGTCGCCCTGGATGACGGCGAGCGCGCGGACCGGCGCGAGCGTCTCCCACTCCACCCGCTCCGGCGTGTAGCGGAGCGCGACGCGGCTCTCGAACGGGCGCGCCCAGTACTTGCCCTCCTTCACCTGGACGACGTCCGCGGTGAGCCGCCGGACGCCGCCGTGGCGGGCGCGCAGGGCCTCGGCCGTGACGGCCGGGGCGTCGGTCGCGGCCGGCGCCGCCAGCGCCAGCGCGAGGACCGCGGCGATCACGAGGCCACCTCCTCCACCTCCACGTCGGCCGCCGAGCCCGCCCCGGGCGCGCGCAGGCGCGCGAGCATGGGCTCGGGCGTCTCGAAGCAGAGCTCGCCGTGGGCGTCGGTCGAGACGAGCACCGTCCAGCCCTGCGCGGCGAGCTTCCCGAGCGTGAGGTTCTGGACCCGGTACGCGATCCGGATCCGGTTCCGCACCTCCACGGCCCAGGCGTGGACCCGGACCCGGTCGCCGTACCGCAGCGGCGCGAGGTGCCGCAGGAAGTACTCCGAGACGTAGACCCGGAACCCGAGCGCGCGCATGTCGGGCGCGTCGAGCCGGCGGGAGCGGAGGAAGGCGGTGCGGGCGAGCTCGAGGTACTTCGGGTAGTGGCCGTGCCACGCCACCTCGAGCACGTCCACGTCGTGGAAGGGGATCTCCAGCTCGATCGCGATGGCTTCGTCCGGCGGGACGGGGTAGCGCGTGGCCATGATCACGGCTCCCCCGGCGCGCCGAGGGAGAGGGCTCCCGAGGCGAGCGCGGCCACCACGGCCTCGATGTCCACGTCCTGGCGGCGGTCGCCGGTGTTGGCGGGCGCGACGCCGCGGACCGCCGCCAGCAGCGCCCCGTTCCCGGAGCCCGCCCGCGGTCCGCCGCGCAGCTCCAGCGCCTGGCAGGCGGCGAGGAGCACGATGGCCAGGACCCGCTCCGCGAGCTCGCAGACCCGCACCGCGTCGCGCGCGGCGATCGTGCCCATCGAGACCTTGTCCTGGTTGTGGCACTCGGTCGAGCGGCTGAAGGCGCTCGCCGGCATCGTGAGCTTCAGCGCCTCGGCGGTGAGGGCCGAGGCGGAGATCTGCATCGCCTTGAACCCGTGGTGCACCGCGCGCTCCGCCCCGGCGACGGCCACGAGGTTGGCGGGGAGGCCGTGGCTCGTCTCCGGGCTGCAGGCGAGCGCGAGCTGGCGATCGAGGAGGTCCGCGGTGCTGGCGACGGCCAGCTTGAGCCCGTCCATCGCGTGCGCCACGTGGCCGCCGTAGAAGTTCCCGCCGTGCAGGACGTCGCCCGTCTCCGGATCGACGAGCGGGTTGTCGTTGGCCCCGTTCACCTCGATCTCGAGCGTGCGCCGGATCGGCGGCAGCGCGTCGAGCAGCACCCCGACGACGTGCGGCGCGCAGCGGATGGAGTAGCGATCCTGGACCCGCACGCCGGTCGCGGGGACCGCGCCGAGCTGCTCGCGGATCCACCGGGCGCAGAGCGCCTGGCCGGGGTGGGGCTTCGCCTCGAAGATCCGGGCGTCGAAGTGGGCGGCGACGCCGCTCAGCGCCTCGGAGAGGAGGCCGGTGACCGCGGCCGCGCCGCGCGCCAATCGCCGCGCCCGGTCGAACGCCAGGCAGGCGAGGGCGGTCATCGCGCTCGTCCCGTTCATGAGGGCGAGGCTCTCCTTGGGCGCGAGCGCGAGCGGCTCGATGCCGGCCGACGCGAGGGCCGCCGCCGCCGGGACCGTGGCGCCGTCCACGCGCGCCTCCCGCTCGCCCATGACGAGCGCGGCCAGGTACGAGAGCGGCGTGAGGTCGCCGCTGGCGCCGACGGAGCCCTCCTCCGGGATGACGGGCAGCACCCGCCGCGCGAGCAGCGCGCAGAGCCGCTCGAGCAGGATCTCGCGCACGCCCGAGTGGCCGCGGGCGAGCGTCGCGAGCCGGACGGCCACCACCGCCGCCGCCGCCTCGTCGTCGAGCGCCCGCCCCGTGCCGCACCCGTGGAACCGGACCAGGTTCCGCGCCAGCGCGGCCGCCTGGGCGGGGGTCACGGCGGTCTGGCAGGACTCGCCGAAGCCCGTGGTCACGCCGTAGATCGTCTCCCCCGCGGCGAGCCGGCGCTCGAGGGCCGCGGCGGTCCGGGCGATGCGCCCGCGGACGGCGGGATCGGGATCGAGCGCGGGGACGGCGGCCCCGCGCGCGAGATCGAGGACGTCCTCGATCGTGAGGAGCTTCCCTCCGACGGGGAGGGCGCGAGGGCGGGACGTGGTCATGCTGCGCTCCAGAAGTCGTAGAAGTTGAACCAGTTCTCGGGGTACGCCCGGCAGTAGTGCTCGAGGCGCCGGGCGTAGCGCGCCACCAGCTCGCGGACGGCCGCGTCCCGGGCCGGGCCGCGGGGGAGCGTCAGCTCCTCCGCGAACGGCTCGCAGTGGAGCTCGTAGCGGTTGGGCGGCGCGTACAGCCCGAACCCCAGGTACACCGGGCACCGGAGCGCCGCGGCCAGGAGGTACGGGCCGGTGGGGAACGCCGCGTCCGCGCCCAGGAACGGCACGCGGGCGGCCTTGCCGTCGAACCCGACCCGGTCGCCCATGGTGCCGACGAGCTCGCCGCGGCGCACGCAGTCCTCGATCTCGAAGACGAAGCTCGGATCCCCGGGCCGGATCTCCAGCAGGCGCGCGTCCACCGTGGGATCGACGTCGCGGAGGGCGGCGTTGATGCGGGCCGCGTTCCGGAAGTACCCGACCACGTTCACGGGCAGCCGCCGCTCGCGGGAGAGCGTCCGGAGGACCTCGAAGCTGCCCACGTGCGCGAGCAGGATGACCGCGCCGCGGCCCTCGTCGCAGTGCCGGCGCAGGTGCTCCTCCCCGTGCCGCTCGAACTGGAACCGGCCGAACTCCCCGCGCACCAGGAAGAGCCGATCGGTCGCCACCTGCGCGAACGTGAACACGTGCCGGACCACATCGGCGAGGTCGCCGCGGCGCCCGACCCGGCGCAGGTAGGCGCGCGACGCCCTCCGCACGCCCGGGTGGAGGAGCGCGTACCAGGCCGCCACGAACCGCATGAGCACGCCGACCGCGCGCCGGCCGAGGAGGCGCGCGACCGCGACGACGATGCGGATCCCGAGCCGGCTCCCCTTCTCGGCGACGTCGTGCCAGCGCCCGTGCATCAGCGGCTCCGCGCCCGGAGGCGCCTCCCGGTGGCGAGCCGGAGCAGCGCGCCCGCGCAGAGCCGCGTGTGCGCCCAGGAGATCCGGACGTTGTCCCGCCACATGCGGAAGTGCGAGACGCCCCCCTCCTCGCGGGAGAGGTAGCGCACGTGCGTCGGCAGGTTCACCACGGGGCACCCCGTCCAGACCATGCGGACGGCGATCTCCACGTCGAAGTCCATCCGATCGCCGCAGTGCCCGGCCCGGAGCGCGGTGTCCAGCGGGTAGAGGCGGAACCCGCAGAGCGGGTCCTCGATCACGCGGCCGCCCGTCTCGAGATCGGTCCAGAACCGGCTGAACTTCCGGCCCTTCAGGCGGGCCGTCGGCGCCGTGGCGTCGAACGTCGGCTGCCCGAGCACCAGCGCGTCCGGCTGGGCGCGGTGCACCTCGAGGAAGCGGGGGAGGTCCGAGAGATCGTGCTGGCCGTCGGCGTCGACCTGGATCGCGTGCGTGAAGCCGAGGTCGCGCGCGAGCCGGAAGCCTTCCATCACCGCCGCGCCCTTGCCGCCGTTCCGCGCGCGCCGGTGCACGTGCGCGAGCCCCTCGCGGCCGAGCGCCTCCACCGCGGCGCGCCCCTCCGGACCGCTGCCGTCGTCCACCACGACCACGTCGGGCAGGTGGGCGCGCACCCGCTCCACGACCGCGCGGATGGTCCGGGGGTTCTCGTACGTCGGGATGAGCGCGCAGACCCGGGTGCTCACGCCGCCCCTCCGCCGAACACGAACGCGCCGGAGGCGCAGCGCCCCTCCGGACCGTCGATGCTGAAGGTCACGACGCCCTCCGCGGGGTCGCGCTCGAGCAGGAGCACGATCCGGTGCTCCGGCCGGATGAGCCTCGTGAACTTGAGCCGCTTGATCGCTTGGAGCACGCCGGCGTCGGGCCAGATCCGCTCGATCTGCCGGAGCACGAGCCCGTCGAGCTGGACGACCCCCGGCAGCACCGGGAGCCCGGGGAAGTGCCCCTCCAGCCAGCGCAGCGCCGGATCCACCCGGAACGTGAGCCGGCGGGCCTCGCGCCCCGGGGGCGCCTCCACCGGCTCGTCGGTCTCCGGCTCGAGCGTCGCCGGGCGCGCGCCCGGGCCCACGTCGAACACCGCCAGCAGCTTCTCGCGCACGAGCTTCCCCGTCCCTTCTCGCGGGAGGGCGTCCAGGAGGCGGATCCGCCGCGGCAGCGCGACCGGATCGAGCCATCCCGCGAGCCTCTCGCGGATCGTCGCCGGCGTCTGGCCCGCGGCCGCGACGGCGATCCAGATCTCCTGCCCCCGCAGCCCGGGCGCGGGCTGGGCGAGCGCGGCGGCGTCGCGGACGCCGGGCGTCGCCAGGAGGCGCTCCTCCACCTCGCGCAGCGAGACCCGCTTGCCCGCCACCTTCACGACCCCGTCCACGCGCCCGAGCAGCGCGAAGCGGCCGCCGCCCTGCGGCTCGATGCGGTCCGGGATCGTGAACGGGCGCGGCGCCGCCGGATCGAGCCGGGGCGAGCGGAGCTGCAGGACCCCGTCCGCGTCGGCCGCGACCTCGGCGTCCGGGAAGGGCGTCCAGCACGGGTCCTCGTGCGGATCGCGCCAGGCGATCCCGCCGGCCTCGGTGCAGCCGTAGACCTCCACCACCCGCCACCCGTGCCGCTCCCGGAGCGTCCGCGCGACGGCGCCGGGCAGCGGGGCGCCCGACGAGAACGCGCCGGCGACCGGCGGGAGCCGGTCCACCTCGGCCACCGCCGCGAGGTGCGCGGGCACCGAGACGAGGTGGGTCGCGCCGCTCCGCGCGAGCTCGGCGGCCACCTCCTCGCCGTGCAGCGCCCCGTCGCGCACCATCACGGCGCGGGCGCGGAGCGGCAGGAGCACGCCCCAGAGCAGGCCGTAGATGTGGTGCGGGGGGACGGTCGAGAGGATCCGCGCCCCGGGCCCGACGCCGAACAGCGCGCCCAGGAGCTGCGCCTCACCCACGAGCTGCGTCCCGCTCTTCGGCCACGTCCGCTGGGCGCCCGTCGATCCGGAGGTGGTGATGTCCACGCGCAGGCGTTCCAGCGGCGCCAGCGCCGGCCCGCGCGCCGGCGCGGGGCCGCGGAGCAGGTCGGGGATGAGCAGCCCGTCGCTCGCCCCGGCGCGATCGTGCAGGAACGCGCGCACGCCGGGCGCGGCCACGGCGGCCCGGATCGCGTCCGGCTGCGGGTTGGGCGGGAGGCGCACCGCGTGGCCGGCGGCCCAGGCGCCGAGGAGCGCCGCCGCGAAGTGGTACCGATCCGCGCTCACGAGCACCACGGCGCCCGGCGGGTGCCGCGCGAGGTGGGCCGCGAGCCGCCCCGCGTCGTCCCGGAGCGCGGCGGCGGTGCGCGGCCCCGCCGCGCCCACCGCCACGA
>JAEYZK010000052.1 GCA_023428085.1 Pseudomonadota bacterium | reverse complement strand
GGCCCCGCGTGATCCTGCCCGCGGCCGCCGGCCTCGCCACGGCGGGGCTCGTCGCGCTCGCGTTCCGCCGCAGGCTCGGCGGGCTCACAGGCGACGCGTACGGCGCCGCCATCGAGCTCGCCGAGGCTGCGTTCCTGCTGGCCGCGAGCGCGCGCCTCGGGCTCTAGCTCCCCGGCCGCGCCGGCGCGGGCGCGGCGGCAGTCCCCACGAGGACGTTCGCGCGCACCTTCGCGAGCCACTTCGGCCCGATGCCTTTCACGACCAGCACGTCCTCGGGCTTGCGGAAGGGCTGCTTCGCGCGGGCGGCGACGATCGCCTGCGCCCGCTTCTCGCCCACGCCGGGGAGGCGCATCAGCTCGGTCACGCTGGCGCGGTTCAGATCGATCCGATCGCCCGGGCCGAGCGGTCGTTTGGCCTCCGCGAGCGCGGGGGGCGCGGCGAGCGCGGCGAGCGCGACGAGGAGGGCCGCCGCGGCGCCTCGGGCGCGGACCCCGGGCCTCACGACCGCACCTCGACGGTCTCGAACTCGCGCCGCGCCATCGGGCCCGGCCGCGCCTCGGCGGGCGGCTTCGGCTCCCGGACCTGGAGCTTGTTCGTGCCGATCGGCAGCGCGTCGAGGAGGAGCGTGATGCTCCCATCACGGTTGGTGAAGGCGACCCCGATCCTGGGCCAGAAGGTCTTCTCGCCGTCCTTGCTCTCCGGGATCGCGTAGACCGCCAGGCGGCGGGCGGACCCGTTCGTCTCGTTCATGTCCGTTCTCCTGTCGAGGGCCTCGCGTCGGCCCATGCGCAGGAGAGCAGGGGGCGTGCCGGCGCCAACCCCGCGGGATCACGGACGGCGCCCTGGAACGGCCGTTCAGGATCCGGACCACGGTCCGCCGGACGGACGCAAGCCGGCGCTCGGGGTGGGGGACCCGCGCCACAGCGCGGGGGAGGGGCAGCGCCCCTCCTCGCGGGGCAGCCGCGCGCAGCTGCGAAGCAGCGAGCACGGCCCAGGGGCCCGCGGAGCAGGGGTGGGGCCCCGACGGCTTCGCCGGCGGGGCGGGGGCGCAGCCCCCGTTCGATCAGTTCACCGCGCCCGGCGGGAACTGCTTCACGGTCCCGACGTCCACGACGCCGAACCGAGCCTCGTACTTCTCGAGGTTCTCCTGGATCGCCTGGAGCAGGCGCTTCAGGTGCTTGGGGGTCGTGATCACCCGGGCGCGCACGGTCGCCTTGGGCGCCTGCGGCTGCACGTACATGAGGTCGAGGGTGAACTCGGTCTCGGTGTGGTTGACCATGGCGAGGTTGACGAAGACGCCCTGGGCGGTCACGGGGTCGATCTCGATCTGGATCTGGATCTGCTGCTGCGCGGGTTGGTCGGCCATGAGCGTGCCATAGCAGGATCGGGCCCATCGCGAAACGGCCGGCTCCCCGGGCCCGGGGGCGGGTTCGTCCACGGGAGAGCGGCCCCCCGGGGGGCGACCCGGGCCGAACGTTGAAAGCCACCCCGCGGCGGGATAACCGTTGCGACGTGGACCCGCGCGAGCCCCGCACCGATCGTGAGGACGTCGGCCTCGGCCACGGCGGCGAGATCGAGCTCCCCGGCGGGCCCGACGCCGCGCTCGTCCTGCACGGGCTGACCGGCTCCACGCTCGAGGTCCTCCCGCTCGTCGAGCGGCTCCACGGCGCGGGGCTCCGCGTGCTCGCGCCCGTGATGGCGGGCCACGGCGGCGCCCCCGCGGCGCTCCGCGGCGTGCCCTGGACGGCGTGGGTGGAGAAGGCGGATCGGGACCTCGCGCGGCTCGCCGGCGCGCGGCGCGTGTTCGTGGCGGGGCTCTCGATGGGCGCGCTCGTCGCCTGCGCGCTCGCGGCCGCGCACCCGGACCGCGTCGCCGGCCTGGTGCTGCTCGCCCCGGCGCTCGAGCTCACCTGGCCCGGCCGCCTCGGCGCGCGCCTGGGGCTCCTCCCGGTCGTCCGCGACGTGGTCGCCTTGAAGTGGTACTCCGACGTCCGCGATCCGGCGCTGCGGCGGCGCAGCTTCGGCCTCGCCGGGCTCCCGCTCGGCGCGGTGACGGAGCTCGAGGGGCTCGAGCGCCACGTGGACGCGCTCCTCCCGCGGATCCGCGTCCCGGCCCTGGTCCTCGCAGGCGGCCGCGACCGGACGGTGACCGTGGGCGGCGCGCGGCGCCTGGCCCGCCGGCTCGGCGGCCCGACGCGCCTCGTGGTGCTCCCGGAGAGCGCTCACCTCGTGCTCCTCGACCTCGAGCGCGCGCGGTGCCTCGACGAGGCGGCGGGGTTCGTGGAGGAGCTCGGGGCGGGGCGCGCCGGGGCGGCGGGCTCGGGCGTGGCCTCGGGCTCGGACTCGTTCACGGGGAACGCCGTGGACCGAACGTGAGGAGACGACGGATGGCTTCGTACGTGCTCGCCATCGACCAGGGCACCACCAGCACCCGGGCGGTGGTGCTCGACCGCCGCCTCGCGGTCCGGGCGCAGGTGCACCAGGAGTTCCGGCAGGTGTTCCCGAAGCCGGGCTGGGTGGAGCACGATCTCGAGGACATCTGGGCGACCACCGTCGCGGTCATCCGCCGGGCCCTGCGCGAGGCGGGCGTGGACGGGAAGGAGATCGCGGCGATCGGGATCACCAACCAGCGCGAGACGACCGGCCTCTGGGATCGGCGCTCCTCACGGCCGCTCCACCACGCCATCGTCTGGCAGGACCGCCGCACCACCGACGCCTGCGCGCGGCTCAAGGCCGACGGCAAGGAGCCCTGGGTGCGCGAGCGGACCGGCCTCGTGCTGGACCCGTACTTCTCGGGGACGAAGCTCGCCTGGCTGCTCGAGCACGTGCGCGGCGCCCGCGAGAAGGCCGAGGCGGGCGCGGCGGCGTTCGGGACGATCGACACCTGGCTCGTCTGGAAGCTGACGGGCGGCGCGGTCCACGTCACCGACGTCTCGAACGCGAGCCGGACCCTGCTCATGGATCTCCGCACGCGGACCTGGGACCCGGAGCTGCTCGGGCTGTTCGGGGTGCCCGCGGCGGCGCTCCCGGAGATCCGGGCCTCGTCCGAGGTCTACGGCCGCACCCGCGGCGTCAAGGTCCTCCCGGACGGCATCCCGGTCGCGGGGATCGCGGGGGACCAGCAGGCCGCGCTCTTCGGACAGGCCTGCTTCGAGCCGGGGGACGCGAAGTGCACCTACGGCACCGGCGCCTTCCTCCTCCAGAACGTCGGGCCGGAGCCGACGCCCTCCTCGCGCGGCCTCCTCACGAGCGTCGCCTGGACGGTGAACGGCGAGACGAGCTACGCGCTCGAGGGCTCCTCGTTCATCGCCGGCGCCGCGGTGCAGTGGCTGCGGGACGGCCTGAAGCTCATCAAGCGGGCGAGCGACGTGGAGGAGCTCGCGAAGCAGGTGCGCTCGTCGGAGGAGGTGGTGTTCGTCCCCGCGCTCACCGGGCTCGGCGCGCCCCACTGGCGCCCGGAGGCGCGCGGGACCCTGCGCGGCCTGGACCGCGGGACGACGGCCGCCCACATCGCGCGGGCCACGCTCGAGGGGATCGCGTTCCTCATCTTCGACCTCGCGGAGGCCATGCGCGCAGAGGCGGGCAAGCCGTTCCCGGCGTTCAAGGTGGACGGCGGCGCGTCGCAGAACGACCTGCTCATGCAGTTCCAGGCGGACCTCCTCGGCGTGCCCGTGGAGCGGCCGCGCATGATCGAGACGACCGCCCTGGGCGCCGCCTTCCTCGCGGGCCTGGCGGTGGGGTTCTGGAAGGGGCGGGACGAGATCCGCCGCTCCTGGAAGGTGGCGAAGCGGTTCACGCCGCGGATGAAGGCGACCGAGCGCGAGGCGTTCCTCGCGAAGTGGCGCCGGGCGGTCCAGGCGGCGTAGCGCCGCGCGCCGCGCGCCGCGCGCGATGACTCTGGGTGCGGGGTGCGCCTGCGCTGACGGTCGGCGCACCGGCGGAGCCGGCCGGCCGCTGTGGGGCGCTCATCGGCGGCTCGGCTGCGAGGGCGGTCGCCATGCTGGTTGCCATCACGGCTGCGCGCCACCCCGCTCGTCCCGGATCACCACGCCGCGGTGGACGACGAGGACCGGCGCGAGCAGCGCGCGCAGGTCGAGGAGCGGGTCGCCGCGGACGGCGAGCACGTCGGCGCGCTTCCCGGGAGCGATCGTGCCGAGCTCCGGCTCGCGATCGGACACGCGGGCCGCGTTCCGGGTGGCGGCGACGATCACGTCCATCGGCGGGAGCCCGGCCTCCTGCATGGCGAGGAGCTCGGCGATGGGCAGGTCCCGCTCCCAGTCGCACGGGTACCCCTGGAAGTCCGTGCCCATCGCGACGACGCCCCCGGCCCGGTGGAACCGGGCGAGGTTCTGGGCGATCGCCGGGCCCGTGCGGGAGAGCCCGTGCTTCGCGATCGCGCACCTCCAGAGCTCCAGGGTCGGCACCCAGGCGATGCCCTTCGCCACCATCCTGGCGATCACCGCGTCGTCCACGGGGTCCATGACCATGTGCGCCACGTCGTCCGCCCCCGCCTCGACGGCCCACGCGAGGAACCACGCGCGCGTCACGTGCACGGAGACCCTCTTGCCGCGCGCGTGGGCGGTCTCGACCACCGCGTCGAACACCTCGCGCGCGGGCACCTCGAAGCGCTGGACGCCCTGCTCGGCCTCGAGCGCCGTCTTCACCACGTCCGCGCCCCGGTCCACGTATGCCTCGACGAGCGACCGCATGGCCTCGGCGGTGTCCGCGTGGGCGTACCCGTAGCCGTCGGTGACGGTGAGGATCGGCGTCGCGGCGATCACGGTCGCGCCGCGGGGATCGGCGTTGAGCGCGTCGGTCCGCGCGCGGAAGTCCACCGGATCGCGGGCGGAGAGATCGCGGACGGTCGTCACGCCCGCCTGCGCCCAGCGGCGGAGCTGCTCCGCGTCGTACCCGGCGTGGACGTGGGCGTTCACGAGGCCGGGGAGGAGCGTGGCGCCCTGGAGGTCCACGACGCGGGCGCCCGCGGGCACCGCGACGGCGTCGGCCGGTCCCGCGGCGGCGATCCGATCGCCGCGGAGCACGACCACGGCGTCCGCGAGGGGCGCCGCGCCGGTGCCGTCCACGAGCCGGGCGTGGACGAGGGCCAGGAGGGCGGGCTCCTCGGCGGCGATCCGCGCCGGGAGCGCCGCGCAGGCGAGGGCGGCGGTGAGCGCGGCGACGGTCGCGCGGACGCGCGAGGAGGCGGGCGGACGGACCATGCGCCATCTTCGGACCTCCCCCCGGCGTGCGCCAGGGCTTTCAGGGCACGTCCGCCGGCGGCGGCCGGCGCGCGGGAGACGGCCCTTCACTCCACCCGGTCCAGCGCCTCCTCCACCGTCGCCACCCCCTCGAGCTCCATCCCGGCCGGCGCCGCGCACCGGCGGGCGCTCGCGGCGGGCAGGAACGCCCGCGTGAAGCCGAGGCGCGCGGCCTCGGCGAGGCGGACCTCGGGCTGCGAGACGGCGCGGACCTCCCCGGCGAGGCCGACCTCGCCGATGAACAGCGCGCGGGCGGGGAGGGCACGGTTGCGGAAGCTCGAGGCGAGCGCGACCGCCGCGGCGAGATCGGCGGCGGGGTCGTCCACGGAGAGCCCGCCCGCCACGTTGAGGAACAGATCGCAGCCGGCGATCTCCAGCCCGACCTTCTTGTCGAGCACGGCGGCGAGGAGCGCGACGCGGTTCCCGTCGATCCCCAGCGCGGTCCGCCGGGCGGAGCCGCCGTGGCCGGTCTGCGCGACGAGGGCCTGGACCTCGACGAGCACGGTCCGGGTGCCGGAGAGCACCGCGGTGACGGCGCTCCCGGGCGCGTGCTCGGGCCGCTCGGCGAGGAAGAGCTGCGACGGGTTCGTCACCTCGGCGAGGCCGCCGGCCTGCATCTCGAACACGCCGATCTCGCTCGCCGAGCCGAACCGGTTCTTGTGGGCGCGGAGCACGCGGTACGGGTGGGCGCCGCCGCCCTCGAAGTAGAGGACGGTGTCGACCATGTGCTCGAGGACGCGCGGCCCCGCGATGGCGCCGTCCTTCGTCACGTGGCCGACGAGGAACACCGGCGTCTCGGTGGTCTTCGCGTACGCCATGAACCGCGCGGTCACCTCGCGGATCTGCGTGACGGTGCCCGGGGCGCTCGGGAGCTCCGAGAGGTACTGCGTCTGGATCGAGTCGATGGCCAGCGCCGCCGGGGCGAGCGGCTCGGCGGCGCGGAGCACCGCCTGCGCGTCCGTCTCCGCCAGGACCCGGAGGTTTCCGGCGGAGACGTGGAGCCGGTCCGCGCGGAGCTTCACCTGGCGCGCCGACTCCTCGCCGGAGACGTACAGCACGGGCCGGTCCGGCTGCGCCTGGGCGAGCCGGTCGAGCGCGGCGAGCAGGAGCGTGGACTTCCCGATGCCGGGATCGCCGCCGAGGAGGATGAGCGCGCCCGGCACGACGCCGCCGCCCAGCACGCGGTCGAGCTCGCCGATGCCGGTCCGGTGGCGCAGCGCCTCGCTCGCGTCCACCTCGCGCAGGGGCACGGGCCGGCCGCGCTCGCCGCCCCAGCCGCGCGGGGTGGCGCCCTCGCGCGGGGCCGCCTGGACGACCTCCTCCTGGAGCGTGTTCCACTGCCGGCAGGCGGGGCACTGCCCCAGCCACTTGGGGCTCTGGTGACCGCACTCGGTGCAGGAGTACACGGTGCGGGACTTGGCGGTGCCGCGGGTCATGGGCCCAGATAGCATGGAGGGGTGACGGCGCCGGACGGGCGCCGCGCGGCGAGGGGAGGCGAGGGCGCGTGGAGGCACCGGGCGGGCTGGGGAAGACCTTGATCGTCGTGGGGCTCCTCGTCGCCGCGCTCGGGGTGCTGCTCGTCCTCGGGGACAAGCTGCCGTGGCTGCGCCTCGGCCGGTTGCCGGGCGACATCGCCGTGGAGCGCGGGAGCTTCCGGTTCTACTTCCCGATCGTCACGTCGATCGTGCTGTCGGCGGTGGTGTCGCTGGTCCTGTGGCTCCTGTCGCGGCGCGGCTGAGCGGGCACCTGCCTGCGCCCGCGATCCCCGCGCAACCGCGCAGTATTTGCTTGCCTTCGCCCCGGCCCTTGGCTTTGCTCAGCCTGAATGCTCCTCGCGCGCCGCAGGCTCCTCCTGGCGTCGCTGCTGCTCGGCGCCGCCGCGGTCGCCGCCGCCCCGGAGCCGGCGGGTGCGGCCCCGGACACGACCTCGGACGTCGCGCACTGCGGCGCCGTCGGCCGCGCCTGTCCGGCGCCGCAGCACGGGAAGGCGACGTGCAGCGCCGGGCGGTGCGGCATCGCCTGCGAGCCCGGGTACACCGCCTGCGGCGACCGGTGCGTCTCGCTCCAGTCGGACGTCCTCCACTGTGGCGCCTGTGGACGCGCCTGCCCGGGCGAGGACGCGGCGTCGTCGTCGTACTGCGACCAGACCTCGCGCCGCGCCTGCATCAACGCTCAGTGCAAGAAGTGCCGGTGGTACTGCGGCGGGTACGGCGGGTACTACCGGGTGTGTACGTAGCACCTCGCCGCTCCTGAGCGCCCGGCGCGGCGACCTCGCCCTGCGCCTCCCCGGATCGGCCGCCGCTCACCCGCGTCCCTCGACCGCTCGTCGGCGGGCACCGACCGCCCGTCGTTTGCCGGTTCCTCCTCGCGAAGGCGCGCCTACCGTCCTCTCGCAAGGAGGGAACACCATGAAACACACCGTGAAGCTTCTCGTGGCGGCGCTCGTGGCCTCGTCGGCCGCGGCGGCCTCGGCCGCCGATCTCCAGTTCCACGGCTACACGCGCGCCGGCGTGGGCCTCAACGCGCGGGGCGGCGGCCAGGTCTGCTTCCAGCTCGACGGGGCGGACACCAAGTGGCGCCTCGGCAACGAGTGCGACTACGTGGTCGAGACCGCCCTCAGCTACGACATCGGCACGCTGGACGACGGCTCGGTCTGGGGCTTCACCGTGATGCCGTCGATCTACAAGGCGTACGGCAACCAGACCACCGACGTCTCGGACGACACCGGGGGGAGCATCGGGAGCGCGCAGTGGTTCCACGACCTGCCGGTCCGGTTCGGTCAGGTCTACTTCGCCGGGCGGAACGTCCCCGTGCTCCGGAACGGCACGATCTGGATCGGCCGGCGCTTCTACGACCGGCTCCAGCTCGGCATCAACGATCAGTTCCTCGAGAACGAGGACGGCGACGGCGGCGGCGTCGAGGACGTCGACCTCGGCTTCGCGAAGTGGTCGGTCGCGTTCCTGATGAACCCGAACGACGCGCCCCGGACCGACGCCGAGCAGAACCCGGTGGGCGACGTGAACAACAAGACGTACAGGATCACGACCCGGCTCACCGGCATCCGGACGATGAAGGACGGCGCGCTCCAGCTCTGGTTCGGCGTGCGCGACCTCCAGTCGAAGAGCACCCGGCCGGGCGGGACCGCGCCGGCAGACGTCGACGCGACCTACCGCGCCGCCGCGTACCACACCGTGAACCTGGGCACCTGGGGCAACAACCTCCTCGGCTTCAAGTACGAGACGCTGGGCGAGGACAGCAACCAGTGGCGCGCGGTCGTGCAGCACGGCGTCAACCTGGCCGCGGCCCGGACGGCGGTGGACTTCATCGCCGAGTACCGGCGCCGGAAGCCGGAGACGGGGGACGACCAGACGTGGCTCGGCGTCGGCGCCCGCACCGACACGGGGCTGGGGGGGCCGTTCCGGTTCCTCGTCGAGGCCGGGTACGACCGGGTCCAGGACGGCGACGAGGAGGCGCGGTCGCTCACGAAGCTCACCGGCGCGGTCTCGATGAGCACGGGGAAGAACGCCGAGGGCACCCCGACCCTCCGCCTCTTCTACACGCACGCGAGGTGGAGCGACGAGGGCGCGCTCGCGGACGACCGGACGAACGAGATCTACGGCGAACAGAAGTCGGGCGGGAGCTTCGGGCTCCAGGCCCACGGCTGGTGGTAGCAGGCTGCCTCGCCCCGCACTCCCTCGCGGGGGAACGCAGCGGGAGGGCCGTCTCGCCCCTCCTCCCTCGAGGGGCGACGACAGGGACGGGCGGGCTGGTTCCGACCAGCCCGCTCGTCGAAGCGAAGCAGGCGCGGAGCAGGGGTCTCGAAGCACCACTCTCGGTCGCTCTTCGGAGCTACAATCCTCGCCGTGACCCGCAGCGCGTCACCCTCTGCCTCGCCGGTCCGCGCCGCGCGCGGCGCGCGGGCCCGGTGGTTGCCCTGCGGCGTCGCCGCGGCGCTCGCGCTCGCGCCGGGCCCGCTCTCCGCCGCGCCGTACATCCGCCCCGGCGCCCTCCCGAGCGAGTGGTCGTACTCGGTCGAGGTGAAGGTCTCCCCGGCGTGGGACGCGCTCGTGGTCCCGATGCGCGGGTCCTACGCCCAGCACCCGGAGGCGGTGGCCCGGCTCCACGCCGCGCTCGAGGCGCACGGGATCGCGCCCGCCGGCCCGACCTTCGGCCGGTATCTCGACGACGCCTCGCGCACCGCGGAGCACGAGCTGCGCTGGGAGGTCGGCTGTCCGGTCGCGCACTTCGAAGGGCAGGTCCCCGGGCTCGAGTGGCGGCGGTTCGCGCCGCAGCTCTCGGCCTCGACGCGGATGCAGGGCCCGGGCGGCCGCCAGTGGCGGGGCTTCAACGAGTGGCTCGGGGCGAACGGCTACCAGATCATCGGCGGGTCGATCGAGTTCTGGCGCGAGGGCGGGACCGAGCTGTGGGTCCCGGTCCGCAGGCTCCTCGTCCTCCCGCTCGTCTGCTGGTACGCGATCTGTATCTGGGGCCTCATCCTCTTCGGCCTCTTCTCGTTCGTGTACGCGCGGCGCGACGCGCTCGTCGGCGCTCGTCACGCGCCGCCGCGCCTCCTCTCCCACCGGGGCGGGCGGCTGTGGGGCCTGTTCGGCCTCACCTGCACGGTCGTGTACGCGCAGCCGCTGGTGAGCGACCTCATCTACCTCTACAAGGGCGAGCGGCTCGTCCCGCTGCACGTCGCGGCGGGCGCGGTGGCGCTGCTCATCCCCGCCGTCGTCGCGCACCTGTTCTTGCGGATCGCGGGGCCGCGGCTCCCCTGGCGCCGCGCCTTCGGCGTGGGCGTCGCCGCCTTCTACGTCGCGGCCGGCGCGGTCGCGGTGGTGAAGCGCTTCGGCACGGCGCTCGCCGCGGTCGAGGGGGCCTACCTCGTCAACGCGCTCATGCTCGGGGCCGGGACGCTGAGCCTCGGCATGGTGCTCCTCGCGGGCCGCCGCGGCGGGCTGACCGGCCTCGCCGCCGAGCGGCGCACGTACCTCGTCCTGCTCAGCGCCGCGATCGCCACCTCGGTCCTCCAGCTCACCGCGGACGGCGAGATGCGCCAGGTCTGGGATCTCGCGCTCTGGGCCCTGCCCGTCCCCTTCCTGCTCGCGGCGACCTACTTCCACGAGCGGGCGGTCCTGTTCGACGTCGTCGCGAAGCGCGGCGTCGCCTCGCTCGCGGCGCTGGTCGCGCTCACCGCGTACTTCGACCTCGTCACCCCGTGGCTCTGGACGTCGAACCAGGGGTGGATGGGGAGCTGGGTCTTCCCGCTCACCGCCCTGCCCATCGTCCTGCTCGCGCCGGTGGTCAACTCCTGGGTGACGTCGCGCCTCGACCAGTACTTCCTCGGGCGCACGCTGTCGCCGGCCGAGGCGCACCGCTTCTTCCTGGCGGGCGTCGGCGCCGCGACCAGCGAGGGAGAGCTCCTGGCGGTGGCCCGCGAGCGCGTGTCGGCCATCTTCCCGAGCCAGGGCCGGGACTCCGCCCACCGGCGGGAGGTCGGCATCGTCGTCGGTCCCGCGGGCAGCTCCCCGGCCCGCCCGCCCGACTCCGTCGAGGTGCCCGTCCTCTCGCGCGGCGCGGTGCTCGGGGCGCTCTGGATCGGCACGCCCGCCGGGAGCCGGCCGTTCCTCTCCGAGGACCAGCGCCTGCTCGCCTCGCTCGGCGAGGCGCTCGGGTTCGCGCTCGAGAACCTGCGGCTCCGCGAGAAGAAGCTCGAGCAGGAGCGGCGCGAGCAGGAGCTGCTCCTCCACGCCAGCCGCGCCGAGCTCAAGGCGCTCCGCGCCCAGATCAACCCGCACTTCCTGTTCAACGCCCTGAACTCGATCGCCGCGCTCATCGGCGAGGAGCCGGCGCGCGCGGAGGAGACGGTGGAGCGGCTCGCCGAGGTGTTCCGCTACACGCTGCGGCGCTCCGATCACGAGTGGGTCCGGCTCGACGAGGAGCTGGCGTTCGTGCGCTGCTACCTCGATCTCGAGACGACGCGCTTCGGGCGGCGTCTCGGCGTGAGCGTGATCGCGGAGCCGGGGGCGGGGGAGGCGGTCGTCCCCGCGATGATCATCCAGACGCTGGTCGAGAACGCCGTGAAGCACGGCGTCGCCGCCGTGGCCGGACGCGGCCGGGTCGAGGTCCACGCCGCGCGCGCGGGCGCGCGGCTCCGCATCCAGGTCCGCGACAACGGCCCCGGGTTCGCGGGCGGCACCGCCGCGGCGCTCGCCACCGCGGGGCGCGGCCTGCGGAGCGTGCAGGATCGCCTGCGGGGCCACTTCGGCGAGGCCGCCGCGCTCGTGCTGGGGCGCGATGAGGCCGCGGGCATGACGGTGGCGGGCGTCGAGCTGCCGCTGCTGGTCGTCCCGCCGTCCGAGGTGCGGAGCATCGCATGATGAACGTCCTGCTCGTGGACGACGAGGACCTGGCCCTCGACCGGCTCCGGAAGCTGCTGGCGCCGTTCCCGGACGTGACCATCGTCGGCGAGGCGCGCGACGGCGAGGAGGCCATCCAGAAGATCCTGGATCTCCGCCCGGACGTGGTCTTCCTCGACGTCCAGATGCCGAAGGCGGGGGGGCTCGAGGTGGTCCGCTCGATGGCGGCGCCGCGACCGAAGGTCGTCTTCTGCACCGGCTATGACCAGTACGCCGTGGAGGCATTCGAGCTGCACGCGCTCGACTACCTCCTCAAGCCCGTGACCCGTCCGCGGCTCGCCCAGACGCTCGAGCGCCTCCGGGCGAAGTCGCCGCAGGAGTGGGACGTCGGGGTGGAGGGCGCCGCGCGCGCCGCCGGCGTGGGGGACGACCGGTTCCTCGTCCGGGCCGGCAACAAGTTCCGCGTCGTCGCGCGCGCGGAGGTCGAGTACTTCTCGTCGGAGGACGGGAGCTCGAGCCTCCACACCGCGGCGGAGCAGTTCGCGTTGGCGCCCACGCTCAACGTGCTCGAGGCGCGCCTCAACCCGAGCCAGTTCTTCCGGGTCTCGCGGGCGGCGATCGTGAACCTGGACCGGGTGGTCGAGGTCGTGCTCGTCCTCGGCGACGGCGAGGTGCGCATGAAGAGCGGCAAGCGGCTCCCGGTGAGCCGCCGCCGGCTCCAGGCCCTGCTCGCGCACCTCGGCGGGCGCGAGGTGCCGGCGACCGGGCGCGACGAGGAGTGAGCCGCCGGGCGGTCCCCGGCGCGCTCAGCGCGTCAGCGACTTGACCGCGTCCTCGAGGTGCTCGGTCGCCTCACGGATCCGGTCCTCCGGCGAGGGGTCGCTCCGCCCGCGGAGGTACCAGCCGGCGCCGAATCCACCGGCGACGGCGACGAGGACGAAGACGATGAAGACGCGGGTGCGCATGGTCAGATCCCGAGCTGCTGGACCGCGTAGCCCCGCTCACGCAGCGCCTGGAGGAGCTCCAGGACGTGATCGGGGCCGCGGGTCTCGAGGGTGAGCTGCAACGTGGTGTCGCCGAAGCGGCTGGCGAACGCGCGGGTGTGGTGGACCTCGATGACGTTGGCGCGGAGGTTCGCGACGATGGAGGAGACACGCGCGAGCTGGCCGGGCTTGTCCTGCAGGGCGACGCTGATCCGCACGAGGCGCCCATCCTTCACGAGGCCCCGCTCGATCACCCGCGCCACCAGGTTCACGTCGATGTTGCCGCCGGAGAGGACCGCGACGACCTTCTTGCCCGCGAGCCCCGGCAGCCGGTGGTGCATGAGCGCGGCGACGCCCACCGCCCCCGCCCCCTCGACCACCGTCTTCTCCTTCTCGAGCAGGTAGAGGATGGCGCTCGCGATCTCCTCCTCGGAGACCGTCACCACCTCGTCCACGACCTTGCGGGCGTGTGCGAGCGTGAGGTCGCCGGTGCGCTTCACGGCGATGCCGTCGGCGAGCGTCTGCGCGCCCTCGAGCGTCACCGGCTTCCCCGCCTCGAGGGCCGCCTGCATGCTCGCGAGGAGCTCGGCCTGGACGCCGATCACCCGGACGCCCGGGCGCCTGCCCTTCACCGCCACGCCGACGCCGGAGACGAGCCCGCCCCCGCCCACGGGGACGACCACCGCGTCGAGGTCCGGGACCTGGTCGAGGATCTCGAGGCCGATCGTCCCCTGGCCGGCGATGACCCCGGGGTCGTCGAACGGGTGCACGAACGTGAGGCCCTCGGCCTGCTCGAGGCGGCGCGCCTCGGCGTACGCCTCGTCGTAGCTGCTGCCGGAGAGGACGACGCGCGCGCCGTGCGCCCGCGTGCTCGCCACCTTGATGATGGGCGTCGTCTCCGGCATCACGATGGTGGCGGGGTACCCGAGCCGGCCGGCGTGGTAGGCGACGCCCTGCGCGTGGTTCCCGGCGCTCGCCGTGATGAGCCCGCGCGCGCGCTCCTCGGGGGAGAGCGTGAGGAGCCGGTTGAGCGCGCCCCGCTCCTTGAAGGAGCCGGTCATCTGCAGGTTCTCGAGCTTCAGGAACGCCTCGGTCCCGGTGAGGCGCGAGAACGTCTCGGTGCGCGCGCACGGCGAGAGGTAGACCCGGTCGCGGATGCGGGCCAGCGCGGCTTCGACGTCGGAGAGCTCGACCATGGAGGGGAGGGAGCGTAGCCCGCGCCCTCCTCCAGCGGCAAGCGTCAGCCTGTCGGAGGGCTCAGTGCTGCACGAGCCGGCGCGCCAGCTCCACGCGGTTCCGCACGCCGAGCTTGTCGAAGATCGTCTTGAGGTGGCTCTTCACGGTCTGGGAGGCGATGCCCAGCCGCTCCGCCACCTCGCGCGACCGCAGCCCGTCGGCGACGAGCAGGGCCACCTCGCGCTCACGCTGGGTGAGCCCGTCGGCCGGCGCGCCCTGCGGCTCGGCGCCGAGCTGCACCGGCTCCGGCAGCGGCTCGCGCCAGAGGTGGAGCTGGGTCCGCCCCTTGCCCACCGCGGTGACCTCGACCCGGAGCCGCTCGCCCATGCCCTCGAGGACGAGCGTGCGGCGGACGCCCGGCGGTCCGTTCTGCGCCGCATCGGAGAGCCCGCGGAGCTCGGACGGGAGGGACTGGCCATCGGCGGCTTCGGCGAAGAAGACGCGCAGCATCTCCTCCGCCTGCCGATCACAGCGCAGGATCCCTCCCACCTCGCAGTGAGCAGCAGCTCCCCGGGGCGCCGGGACGCGAACACTCGCACGCATCATGAACTCACCCCCATCTGCCGGCGTGTGCAGACCGAACCCACATACTACAGGCCAGCGGTCGAGTGGTCACCCGACCCGGAGGTCAGGTTAGCTCTTTTGGGGATGCTGGAGCGTGGCTAACCGGGTGGCTGGGGCCGGGTTTGCTCGGGGTCCACGCGACCCGGGGGGATGCGTCGCTTGACCCACGCTTCGTGGTCGGCCGGGTGGGCGAAGCGCCCGGCAGATCGCAGGAACCGATACACGGGGCAGAGGCCGTGCGAGCCCTCGCAGAACTCCGTGACGGCGGCGTCCTCGACGGGGACGGGCGGCCCCGCGACTCCCTTGCAGTGCGGACCGCTCCGGCGGCTGAGCAGCGGGCAGCTCATCTCGGATCGACAACCTAGCCATCGCGTCCGCGCGCACGCTCCGAGCGCCTGTTCGGAGCGCCCGGCGCCCCGCTCAGACCTTCACCTCGAACCCGAGGGCCACGTCGGTCGCGGCCCGGCCGCCGCGGATCCCCCAGCTCTCCATCGCGGGCTCGTGGAGCACGATCATCACCGCGGCGGGCGGGATGCCGGCGGCGGCCTCGAGGTTCCGCACGATCGCCGCGTAGAGCGCGCGCTTCGCGTCGAGGCTCCGGCCCGGGAAGGCGCTGATCTCGACGAGCGTGAAGCTCGGCCCCTTCGCGGCCTGGAAGTTCTCGGGGGCGTGCTCGTGGAGGATCTGGTTGCAGTCGTGCGCCGGGATCCGGAAGGCCTCGACGAGCGCGGCGTGCACGCCGTCGAGGATCGCCTTCCGCTCCGGCGCGGGGCGCCCCGCGCGGACGTGGACGTGGACGATGGGCATCCGGGAAGGGTAGCAGAGCGGTCGATTGCACGGGGGCTGCGCCCCCGCCCCAGGAGCGGAGTTCCTGGGGCCCCACCCCCGCTGCGCTGGGTCCCGCCGCGCTGCGCCCGCGTGATCTTGCGGATGGTGGAAGGCGGGCTTGCGCGGCACCCAGCGGGGGGGGGGGGGGGGGGGGGGGG
>JAEYZK010000047.1 GCA_023428085.1 Pseudomonadota bacterium | reverse complement strand
CCGCGGGCGGCGGCGGCGCGGCGGGCGAGGACCGCCACCGCGTCATCGATCGCCGCCGGCGCCGGCCCGGGCCCCGCGGCCGGGCCGAAGGGATCACCAGGGGTGAACGACCGGCCCTCGCCGCGCGCGCCGGCGAGGCGGAGGTGGAAGCCCATCCGGCCGTCCTGCTGGCACAGCTTGACGAGGATCCGGTTGGTGCCCTTGCGGAGGGTCACGGCGGCGCCGCGCTGGTCGAGCCGCGCCTCGTGGTACGTCGGATCCTCGAGCGCGAGGGCGCCGTTGACCCAGACCTTCGCCGCGCCGCTCGCCCCGAACCAGAGCTGCACGCGCTCGTCCCTGCCCGCGACCACGGTCGCGAGGGCGTACGCGACCACCTCGCGCGCCGGGCGCAGCGTCGCCCCGAGGTGCACGAAGCCTCCCGCCTGTGCCTCCCGCGGCACCGCCCGCCAGGCGACCTCGCGCTCCTTGCCGGGGTGGCGCGCCGCGGCGTCGATCGTCTCCTCGGGCGGGTACACCGTCGCGAACCCGCGCTTGCCCTCGTCGTCGAACGGGCCGATCACCTGCCACCCCGCGACGAACCCGAGCGTGCGGAGCCGGGACTCGCTCCGCAGCAGGTTCCCCTGGGCGCGCTCGACGCGGGAGAGCCGGAACCGCGCCGCGGCGCGGACCTCGGGGTGGGTCGCGCCGTCGCCCTCCAGCGTCGCGTACACGGCCGCGAGCTTGCCGAGCTCCGGGTGCTCGGCCTCCAGGGCCTCGAGCGTGAGGAGGGGCGCCAGGGCGTCCGGCGACGCCCGGTCGCGCCAGGCGGCGGCCGCGGCGGCGGCGAACTGCGCGGCGAGGGGGTCGCCGGCGCCGGGTCCCGGGGCGGGCAGCGCGGCGGGCAAGCCGCGGGCCGGCGCGGGGAGGAGGGAGACGAGGGCGGCCAGGGCGAGGGCGGGGCGGACCATGGGCTCGCCAGTCTAACGCCTGTCCGCTCCGAACGATTTCTCCTACCCCTTGGACGGCCCCCCCTCCGCGCCCGAGCCGAAAATGGACCGCGCCCGGCCCTCACGGGCACGGGCGCGGCGAACACCTTCGGGCGGCAGGCTACTTGATCGCGATGGCCTTGCCGTTCCCGTCGAAGAGGTTGCTCGTGTGACGGAGCGGCTTCACGCCCATGGAGTCGCCCGCCTTGAGGCCGTTCCGCTGGTGGCCCTGGAGCTTCGCGGCGATGATCTGGCCCGTGCCGGCGAGCTCGCTGTAGATGACGGTCGAGTCGCCGAGCTCCTCGATGAGGTCGACCTTGCCGCGCAGGCCCTCCTCGGGCTTGCAGAGCTCGAGGTGCTCGGGGCGCATCCCCAGGGTGAGCTCGCCCTCCGGGATGGCGACGTCGCCCTTCGCGTTGATGGCGACCTGGCCGGCGTCGCCGATGCGCAGCGTGAGCTCGTTCCCCTTGCGGCCGGTGGTCTGGGCCTTGAGGAGGTTCATCTTGGGCGAGCCGAGGAACGTCGCGACGAAGAGGTTGGCCGGGTTGTCGTACAGGTCGAGGGGCGAGCCGACCTGCTCGACGATGCCGCCGTTGAGGACCACGATCCGGTCGCCGAGGGTCATCGCCTCGACCTGGTCGTGGGTCACGTAGATCATCGTCGAGCCGAGCTCGTCGTGGAGCTTGGAGAGCTCGATGCGCATCTGGACGCGGAGCGCGGCGTCGAGGTTGGAGAGCGGCTCGTCGAAGAGGAACACCTTCGGCTTGCGCACGATGGCGCGGCCGATGGCGACGCGCTGCCGCTGGCCGCCGGAGAGCTGGCGGGGGGTGCGCTCCAGGAGCGGGACGATCTGGAGGATCTCCGCGGCGCGCTGGACGGACTGCTTGATCTCCGCCTTCGGGCGGCCGGCGAGCTTGAGGCTGAAGCCCATGTTCTCCGCGACGGTCATGTGCGGATAGAGGGCGTAGCTCTGGAACACCATCGCCGTCCCGCGCTTGGCGGGCGGGATGTCGTTGGCGAGCTCGTCGCCGATGTAGATCTCGCCCGCGGTCGCCTCCTCGAGGCCGGCGATGATCCGGAGCAGCGTGGACTTGCCGCAGCCGGACGGACCGACGAAGACGACGAACTCGCCGTCCTTGATCTCGAGGTTCACGCCATGGAGCACCTTGGGCCCTTCGCCGAAGGTCTTGTCGATTCCGTTGAGCCTGACGCTAGCCACAGATTCACCCCGTATTTCTGCCGTCGCTACGACGTGCCTGGATGCGGCGGCGCGCCCCGGGACGCGCCGCCGAACGAGCTACCCCTTGATCGCGCCGGCGGTGAGGCCGGCGATGAGCCTGCGAGACGAGAAGACGAACAGGATGAGGAGCGGCAGCACCGCCGCCGAGGCGCCGAGCATGACCGCGCCCCAGGGCGTGTTCTGCGGGTCCTGCATCGTCCGGAGCGCGAGCGGCAGCGTGAACTTCTCGTGCGTCTGCAGGACGATGAGCGGGCCGAGGAAGTTGTTCCACGAGCCGATGAACGTGATGAGCCCCAGCGTGCCGAGCGCCGGCCCGAGGAGCGGCAGCACCACGTTCCAGTAGATGCGGAACTCGGAGCACCCGTCGGCGCGCGCCGCCTCGATCAGCTCCTTCGGCACGGCCGAGGAGATGTACTGGCGCATGAGGAAGATGCCCAGCGCGCCGACCGCGCCCGGGAGCCAGAGGGCGACGTGCGTGTCCAGCAGGCCGACCCACTTCATGACGAGGAAGGTCGGGATCATCCCCAGGAACGGCGGGATGAGCATGGTGGAGAGGATGACCGCGAACAGCTGCTTCTTGAACTTGAAGCTGTACATCGCGAACGCGTAGCCCGCGAGCGAGCAGAAGAAGAGCTGCAGGCCCGTCTGCACCACGGCGACGTAGACCGAGTAGCCGAAGTGGCCCCAGAAGTTCGGGAGCCGCTGCTTCAGCAGGTTCCAGTTCAGCTCGAGCGCCCACCCGAACATCATCGGGGGCGGCATGTCGAGGATCTCGCTCTGCGGCCGCGTCGCGAAGACGAACATGAAGTAGAAGGGCGCCACCATCATCAGCGCCCCGAGGCCGATCAGGACGTACGCGGCGATGAGGCCGGGGGTGTACTTGCGAGTGCTCACGACACACCCTCCGCTTCACGGTACCGGGAGAAGATCAGCTGGTTCAGCCAGGTGAGCAGCGCGATCACGATGAAGAGCATCCAGGAGATCGCGCACGCGGTCCCGTACTCGTCCGGATACTCGATCATGTACCGGTACATGAACATCGCGGCCGTCATGCCCGCGTACTCGACGCCGCCCGCGGCGGTGCCGGTGATGATGAACGGCTCCTCGAACAGCTGGAAGTTGCCGATGATCGTCAGGGTGACCGCGAAGAGCATCATCGGGCGGAGCAGCGGCAGGACCACCCGCGAGAACGTCTGCCACCGGGTGGCGCCGTCCATCTCCGCGGCCTCGAACAGCTCGTTGGAGATGGCCTGGAGGGCGGAGAGGTAGAGCACCGTGTTCCAGCCGACGTAGCGCCACCAGACCACGAACGAGATGGCCGGCTTCACGTTCGGCGCCCGTCCCAGCCAGTTGATGTGCCCCTCGGAGCCGTGCGGGATCCAGCCGAGGCCGGGGATCTGCGCCAGCGCGTCGAGCGCGGCGTTGAGCACGCCGAAGTGCTGCGAGAACAGCGAGCTGAAGATGAGCGAGATGGCGACCGACGAGGTGATGAACGGCAGGAACCAGGCGCCGGTGATCATGTTCCTGAACCGCTTGTAGGAGGTGTGGAAGAAGTAGGCGAGCGGCATCCCGATGATGTGCTGCGGGACGCCCGAGGCCACGGCGATGTAGAGCGTGTTCCAGGCGGCCTTGCCGAAGTTCCGGTCGGTGACCGCGTAGTGATAGTTGCCGGGGAACGGCAGCCAGCTGATCCACCCCGCGTCGAACCGCTCCCACCCGGCGAACGACATGCCGGCGAGGCCCGTGGTCGGGTCCCAGCGCTGGAACGACAGGTAGAGCGAGAACAGGATGGGGAAGACGCCGAACGTGAAGAACAGGATGAAGAAGGGGCTCACGAAGACGTACGGAGCGGTCTTCTTGTCCTGCACGAGCCAGGGCACCAGCCAGGCGAAGAGGAGCCCGAGGATGAAGCCGATCCCGAGCCCACGCAGCATGGGCGGGGCCACGGACCCCGGCCGCGCGATGTACCAGCCGATGAACAGCCCGCCTGCCACGAACAGGACGTGCCAGACGATCTGCCACATGCGCCGCTTCCGGGCGCGGACGAGCTCGTGCGCCTGCTCGGCCGAGCCGCGCCCGCCCGAGGGCGAGGGAGCAGGCGGCGCCGCCTGGGTTGCTGCCGTTGTCGCCATGGATAACCCCGGTTACCGCTTTTGGCCCTTGTGAGACAAGGAAATTCGGAACGGGGGCCGGGCCAGCGCCCCCGTTCCGAATCGACTGTGCCGCGATCAGGTTACTGGCGGCGGATGCGGCGCTCGATCTGCTGCTGCGCGTCCGCGAGGGCCTGGTTGATGTCCTTGTTCTTCTCCAGGACCTGCTCGAGCTCGGCGTTCACGATGTCGGTCGCGACCGGGTCGAGCTTGTGCACCGTGATGGCCGGCGCCTTGGCGGCGGCGACCTTCCAGAGCTGACGGGCCTTCTGGCCGCCGAGGAACGGCATCGGCTGGTCGAGGAAGGGGTCGTTCTGGGCGGAGATGAGGGCCGGCCACGCGTCGAGGGCCTTGAGCGCGTTCAGCTGCTGGGCCTTGTCGAAGCACATGAACTTGATGAACTCCCACGCCTCGGCCTTGTGCTCGGCCTTCTTCGGGATCGCGTAGAACGAGCCGCCCCAGGTCGCGAACGCGCCGTTGGGGAGCTGCGACGCGCGCCACAGGCCCTTGGTGTCGGGGGCGAGCCAGTTGTTCAGGTGGCCGGCGAGCCACGCGCCGATCGCCTGGGTGGCGATCGTGCCGCGCTTGAAGCCCTCGGACCACTCGTTGGACCAGGCGCCGACCTTCGCGTCCACGCCGGCCTCGCGCGCCATCTTGGCGAGCTGGAAGGCCTTCTTGAACCGCGGGGTGTTCACGAGGACCTTGATCTTGCCGTCCGCCGTCTCCTTGCCGAAGAACTGGCCCTCGCCGTCCTTCAGGTTGGAGCGGATGTAGATGCCGTAGATGTCGTTCGCGTGCGCGAGCAGGAACGCGCCGGTCTTCTCCTTAATCTTCTTGCCGGCGTTGATGTAGGACTCCCAGGACTTCGTGAGCTCCTTCTCGGTCACGCCAGCCTTGTCGAGGATGTCCTTCCGGTAGAACAGCGTGCCCGGGCCGACGTCGGCCGGCATCGCGGCCAGGATGCCCTGACCGGAGGTGGCCTGGCTGCGGGTGAACTTGAGGAGCTGGCTGAGCAGCGGCTTGCCGTTGTACGGCGCCGCGCCGAGGTCCTCGAGGCCGCCCGACTCGGCGAACCGGCCGATGAAGCCGATCTCGACCGCCATGACGTCCGGCAGGTTCGTGCCGGAGGCGAGGGCGGTGATCATCGCGTTGTGGTGATCGCCGAACGCGAGCGACTGGAGCTTGATCTTGATATCCGGGTGGCTCTTCTCCCAGAGCGGGATGGCGGCCTTCGTCGACTCGTCGAAGCTCGGGAAGGACGCGACGGTGATGGTGGTCTCCGCGTTGGCCGTGACGGCCATGGCGGCGACGAGCAACGCGAGCGCCCAGCGGAAGCAACGCTTCATGTCATCTCCTCCGTTTGTGAACAGCACCGAACGACATCGGCGTACTGCGAGAGCACCGCTGGGTCGCCGTCAGGAAGCGGTCCAGCATGTGCGGGGAATCGGGCGAGCAGCGCGCCCGACGACAAGAAACCGGGAAAGCGGGAACGAGCCTGCTGCACGTCGAGAGGACGTACGGGCGGCCGCGCTATTCAGCGCAGGTGCGGCCCCCTGGGCCTGCGTCCCTCCGGGAAAGCGCAGCGTTGCCGCGGACATGCGTATCTCACGACGAGAGCCCAACAGGGTCGCTCCGTGCGATCGCTCCGGGGCTGCGGGCGGGCGTCGCACCTACCGAGGAGCCGCACTCTGCCGTTGCTGCGGCACGGGCGCAATCTTCGAGTGCACGAACAAAAGCGAACATACCGTACAAAGTCTGGCCGAGGATGCGGGCGGCGGTTGGGCGGTCTGTAACGGTTCAGAACGGTGCGAGCGCGGCCGGACGCAGCGTGTCCGAACAAAGAATTCGCGCTCCGAACAAAGTCGGGTCGGTTCGGGGACGGTTCGCCGCGCCCGAGGGAACGCGACGGACGGTGCGGTGGGCGTGCGGCCGAGGGCTATTCGGCGCGCGCGATCGCGACGACGACGACGCGCTTGGCGCCGGCTTCGCGCAGGGCCGCAGCGGCCGCCGCCGCGGTCGCACCCGTCGTCACGACGTCGTCCACGAGCGTGAGCTCGAGCCCTGCGACCGATCGATCCGCGGCGAAGGCGGCGGTCACGTTGGCCGCGCGCTCGGCCCGGGAGCGCCCGACCTGGGGCGGGGTCTCGCGCGTGCGGCGGAGGACGCCCCGCAGGCGGCGGGCCCCGGCCGCACGCGCGAGCGCGTCCGCGAGGAGCGCCGCCTGGTCGTACCCGCGCTCGATCCGGCGGGCGCGGCCCAGCGGGACGGAGACGACGAC
>JAEYZK010000029.1 GCA_023428085.1 Pseudomonadota bacterium | reverse complement strand
CGCCATCCCGTCCCTCGCGTCCCCCGGCAGCGCCGCCGCCGGACGCGACGAGGCCCGCGCTGGCCGCACGCCGAAGCTCTTCACCCGCTTCCTTCCCCTCGCGGTCGCCGGGGGCGCCCTGGGCCAGGCGCTCGCCGCGCCCGCGCCGGCCCGGTTCGGCGCAGCCGCGATCGCCCTCGGTGCCACCGCCTGGGGCATCCTGCGCTACCGGCGGCGCGGTCCGGACCGCGCCGCGTGCCGGAGCTGCCCGGAGGGGCCTCCGGGGGCGCGTTGCTCCGGGTACGTCCCGCTCGTCCGGCGTGAGCGGGCCATGGCGCGCCTCGCCGGGCGGTGGATCTCCACGGGCGCTGTCTCCGGAGTTGCGGGCCGCGGCTCCCGATGAGGAGGTTCCCCGTGGAATGGCCATCCGCGTGGGGACGAGCGGGTATCAGTACCGGCACTGGCGCGGCGTCCTGTACCCGCGGGGGGTTCCCGTCCACGCCTGGCTCGGCCGGTACACGGAGTACTTCGACACGGTCGAGCTGAACGCGACGTTCTACCGGCTGCCCACCGCAGCCGCGGCGGAGCGCTGGCGCGCGGGGGTGCCCAGCGGCTTCGTGTTCGCCGTCAAAGGCTCCCGGTACCTGACGCACCTGAAGCGCCTGCGCGAGGTGGGTGAAGGGCTCGATCGATTCTTCGGGCCGGTCCGGCACCTCGGTCCGACCCTGGGCCCCATCCTCTGGCAGCTCCCTCCGCAGTTCACCCCCGACCTCGAGCGACTCGATCGCTTCCTCTCGCGCCTTCCGCCCGGCCGGCACGCCGTCGAGTTCCGCGATCCAGCCTGGTACGCGGAGGAGACCTGCGCGGTGCTCGATCGGCACGGCGCCGCGTTCTGCGAGCACGACCGGGTCGAGCTCCGGCCGCCCCGCCTCACCGGACGGTTCCGGTACGTCCGCTTTCACGGCACGACCGGCAACTACCACGGTCGGTACGGGCCCGCGTACCTCCGCACGTGCGCGGCGGAGCTCCTCGACTGGGCGCAACCGGGACGCGACGCCTTCGTCTACTTCAACAACGATCTCGGCGGCGCGGCGGTCCACGACGCGATCGACCTGCTGGCGGCGCTCGGCGAGGAGCGGCCCTCGCTCGCCGCTCCAGCGCCGTGACCGCGCGGGGGATCGCTCGGGGAGGGCTCACCCCGCCCGCAGCATCCGGGGCCCGCTCCCGGACCCGCTCCGGGGTCCGCTCCGGCCCCCAGCGGCCGGCGGTCGCGGGACGGGGAGCTCGAGCGTGAGCTGGAGCTCCCGCGGGCGGGCGCCGGAGAGCCGCCGGTTGCGGGCCATCGCCCGCTCCCGGGCCTCAGCCGCGCGGCGGCGGATCCGCTCGGTCAGCTCGTGGAGCTTCGCGAGGGCCGGGTCGTTGTCATAGGCACGTGCCATGGCATTCATCGTCAGGGCCTCCTTCGCACTGAACGGACGTATAGCAGGAGGGTCCGACAGCCGCGGCGAGGCGCTTCGGCACGTTGCCCCGGTGACCAGCTTCTCCACGATCGGCGCGCACGCGCGGACGCGTTCGTCACCAGGCGCTACCCTGGGAGCGTGCCGGCGCCTGCGATCCTCGCCTACTTCGCCCGCCCCAACGCGTTCACGCAGAGCGCGGCGCTCGAGTGGATCTGCGCCCAGCTCGGGCCGGCGCCCGAGGATGCGTTCGCCTTCCTGAAGTCGATCCTCATCCATCCGGTGGACGCGCGGCGTGCGAAGGTCCGCTTCGACCGGTCCCGGCTCGGCCTCGAGCACGCGCTCCACTCGACGGCCGACTCGATCCTCTCCGACCCGAGGCTCGCTCCATGGCTCCGGGAACGCCGCCTGCCGGTGGCGACGCGCCCGGGGGAGCGGCTCGTCCTGAGCTGCGATCACCACGCCCTCCTGTACACGGCGCTGCGGCGCCACGCGGCGGCCCCGGTGCGGACGCGGACGGGGTTCGTGACGTACATCGTCCCCGGCGCACGGGTCCCGCACTGGCTCTGCGAGGCGTGGGACGCGCGAGAGGGGCGCTGGCGCTTCGTGGATCCGGAGCGCCGGCGGGTGGCGATCGGGCCGGAGACGGTCGCGCTCGCGGGGGCGTGCTGGCTCTCGGCCCGCTGGGGGCAGCGGGATCCCCCGCCCTCGTACAGCGGCCTGAGCAGGTTGAACGGGCTCAAGTATGCGCTGCTCTGCGACGTGAACGCGCTCTTCAAGAACGAGCTGCTCGGCTACGAGTGGCGCGTGCGCTCGTTCCGGCGACCGAAGCCGGACGCCGTCCGGCGCGGGTACGCGAGGCTGAGCGCCGAGCAGCTCGCGAGGCCCGACCGGCTGGCGGAGCTCTCGCAGGCGCCCGACGACGCACTGCCCGAGCTGTGGGAGCACTACGCGCGCCTCGTGCCCACCGGGAGCATGCGCTGCCCCGACCCGCCCCCCGGCGTCGTGCCTCCGGACCGGGGCGCTCCGTCGCGCTGAACGGGCGTCTCGAAGGTTCGACCGCCGCGGAGAGGAGCTCTTCGGTACATTGCGCCGGTGACCGACTTCTCCACGATCGGCGCCCATCCGGCGCTCCAGAGCGCCCTCGCGGCGCGCGGCTACGGCGTCCCCACCCCGGTCCAGGCGGCGGTGCTCGCGCCCGAGGTCCGGGGCCGGGATCTCCTCGTCTCGTCCCGGACCGGGTCGGGCAAGACCGTCGCCTTCGGGCTCGTGCTCGCCGAGGCGCTCCTCGGCGAGGCGACCGGCTTTCCGGCGGCCGGTCCACCGCTCGGCCTCGTGGTCGCGCCGACCCGCGAGCTGGCGCTCCAGGTCCATCGCGAGCTGTCCTGGCTCCTCGCCGACGCAGCGGGCCGCGTCGCCGCCTGCGTGGGCGGCATGGATCCGCGGCGCGAGGCGCGGCAGCTCGCCGGCGGCGCGCACGTCGTCGTCGGCACGCCGGGCCGGCTGCGCGATCACCTCGATCGCCGCAACCTCGATCTCTCGGCCGCGGCCGCCGTGGTGCTGGACGAGGCGGACGAGATGCTCGACATGGGCTTCCGCGAGGAGCTCGAGGCGATCCTCGCGGCGGCGCCCGAGGAGCGCCGGACGGTCCTCTTCTCGGCCACCCTCCCCCGGCCCATCCTGGAGCTCGCGCGCCGCTACACGCGCGAGCCGGCCCGCGTGGCCGCGACGCCGCCCGAGGAGGCCCACGGCGACATCACCTTCCGTGCACACGTGGTCGCGGAGCGCGAGCGCGAGCACGCCGTCGTGAACGTGCTCCGGCGGCTCGAGCCCCGCAGCGCCCTCGTGTTCCGGGCGACGCGCGAGGCGGCGCACCACACCGGCGCGAGCCTCGCCGAGCGCGGCTTCGAGGCGGTCGCGATCTCGGGCGAGCTCGGCCAGGCGGAGCGCCTGCGCGCGCTCAAGGCGCTCCGGGACGGCCGCGCCCGCGTGCTGGTCGCGACCGACGTCGCCGCGCGCGGGCTCGACCTGCCCGGCATCGAGCTCGTCCTCCACGCCGACCTGCCGCGCGATCCCGAGGCGCTCCAGCACCGCAGCGGGCGCACCGGGCGCGCCGGCAACAAGGGCCTCGCCGTGCTGCTCGCGGCGCCGGCGGAGCGGTTCCGGCTGGAGCGGCTCCTGCGCGCCGCGCGGATCCAGGCCGAGTGGGCGCCGCTCCCGACCGCGGAGGAGATCCGCGCGGTCGACGACGAGCGGCTGGGCGAGGAGGTGGCGCGGCTCGCCGGCGAGGCGACGGAGGAGGAGCTGGCCGTCGCGCGGCGCCTCCTCGACGCGCGCGCGCCGCTGCTCGTCGCGGCGGCCCTCGTC
>JAEYZK010000015.1 GCA_023428085.1 Pseudomonadota bacterium | reverse complement strand
GCGCGGGCGTCGCCGAGCGCGGCCCGCACCTGGGCGAGCTCCTCGGTCACGCGGGTCACGTCCACGCGGGTCCCGTCCAGGCGGCCGCGGAGCTCGGCGGCCCGCGCGTTCGCCTCGGAGAGCGCCGCGAACAGGCGCGCCCGGCGCTCCTCGACCTCGCGCCGCGCGTCGTCGGCCCGCTTCATGGCGGCGCCGATGCCCTCGCGCCGCTCGGCGTCGGCCGCGGCCTTCACCTTGATGTTCATGAGCTCGGCGGTGAGCACGTCGGCGCGCGCCTTCCACGCCTCGACCCACTCCACCGACTCGCGGACGCGCTCCTCCGCGCGGGACTGCTCGGCCTCGGCGGCCGCCGCGGCGAGCCGGTGCTCCTCCTCCTCGCGCACCAGCGCCGCCAGGGCCTCCTCGAGCTGCCGCTGGTCGCCCTGGAGCTCCGCGCCGCGGTCGCCGACGCGCGCGAGCTCCTCGCCGACGCGCGCCAGATCCTTCTCCTGGTCGAGGAGGGCGAGCTCCTTCTCGCGCCCGTCCTTGTCGAGGCTCTTCAGCGCCGCCTCGAGCTGGAGGAGGCGCGCCTGCAGCGTGCGGTGCCGCTCGTTGGCGAGCTGGAACTCGGCCTCGAACCCCCGGACCGTCTCCTCGAGCTCCTGCACCTCGCGGCGCCGCTGCAGCGCGCCGTGGCCCTCGCCCTCGAGCGGGCCGCCGGTGACGACGCCGTGCGCGTCGAGCACCTCGCCGTCGAGCGTCACCAGCGTGCGCCCCGCCTTCCCGGCGCGCTCCTGCCAGATCTCGAGCGCCGAGGGGAGGTCGCGCACGATCAGCGCGTCGGCGAGGAGGAACCTCACCACCTTCTCGTAGGCCGGGTCGTAGGTGACGACGTCGAGGCAGGGTCGCACCACGCCGGGGTGGGCGGGGATCTCCAGCGCGACCTCGGCGGCGGCGTCGGCGGGCGCCTCGCCCGACCCCGACCCCGGCCGCGCCGGGTCGGCGCGGAGGCGCGACATCGGGATGAGCGAGGCGCGCCCCTCGGCGGCGGACTTGAGGTAGTCGATCGCCTCGACGCCCTGCGCGTGGCTCTCGACGATCACGTACTGGAGCCGCTCGCCGAGCAGCGCCTCGACGGCGTTCTCGTACTCGGCCGGCGTCGAGACCACGTCGGCGACGAGGCCGAAGACGCCGCGGTCGCGGCCGTCGCCGCCGGGGGCGGCGCTCGCGCGGGTCATCAGGCTGCGCACGCCGCGGCCGTACCCCTCGTAGTTCCGGACGATCTCGAGGAGGCTGTGCAGGCGGGAGCGCTTCTCGGCCAGCTCCTCGCGGAGCGTGATGAGCTTCGCCTCGTTCTGGATGAACTCGGCGCGGGTCCGCTCGAGCAGCTCCTCCTGCGCGCCCCGCTGCTCGTCGAGCCGGAGCATGAGCTGGCGGGTCTTGCCCAGCTTCTCGACGTACGCGGAGCGGGCGGCGTCGAGCTCGGCGGCCTTCCGGCCGAGCTCCTCGGCCTCGCCGCGGCTCCGCTCGAGGCGCGCCTTGAGATCGGCGCGCTGGCGGTCGATCTGGGCGAGCTGGCTGCGGTGCGCGCTCGCCTCGGACCGGGCGGCCGCCGCGGCCGCGCGGGCCCGCTCGGCCTCGCCGGAGAGGGCGGCCTGCTCGCGCGCCGCCTCCTGGAGCGACGACTGCGCGTCCGTGAGCCGCCCCTCGTCCGCGACGACGAGCGAGGAGAGGTCCTCGCGCTGGCGCTGCAGGGCCTCGCGCTCGGCGGCGAGCGCCTCCGCCTGGAGCTTCAGCGCCTCGACCTCCGCCGCCTGCGCCTGGGTGCGGTCCGCGATCTGCTGGAGCTCGCGCGCCGCGGCCTCGATCGACACCTCGGAGACGCGGACCGTGCTCGCGAGCTCGTGCTCGCGCGCGGAGATCTCGGCGAGCCGGGCCTCGCTCTCGGCGGTCGCCGTCCGGTCGGTCTCGAGCGCGGCGTCGAGCTCGGCGAGGCGGGCGGCGAGCTCCGCCTCCTCGGCGCGCAGGGTGGCGTGGCGTTCCTCGGCGGCGCGGCGGGTGGCGGTGAGCTCGAGGTAGCGGGCGGCGGCGGTGCGGAGCTCGAGCTCGCGGATCTGCGCCCGGAGGGCCTTGTACTTCTCCGCCTTGCGGGCCTGGCGGTTGAGCGACTCGAGCTGCTTGCCGAGCTCCTGGACGATGTCGGCGACGCGCAGGAGGTTCTGCTGGGTCGCCTCGAGCTTCCGCTCGGCGGCCTCGCGGCGGCGCTTGTACTTCGTGATGCCGGCCGCCTCCTCGATGACGGCGCGCCGGTCCTCGGGGCGCGCGGAGACGATCTGGCCGATGCGGCCCTGCTCGATGATCGAGTAGGCGGTCCGGCCGATGCCGGAGCCGAAGAAGATGTCGTTCACGTCGAGCAGGCGGGCCTGCACGCCGTTGACGAGGTACTCGGACTCGCCGGTGCGGAAGAGGCGGCGCCCGACGGTGATCTCGCCGAAGCCCTGGTACGCGGCGGGGAGCTCGCTCGGGCGGTCGTTCTCGAAGGTGAGCAGCACCTCCGCCATCGACAGCGGCGCCTTCGACTCCGAGCCGTTGAAGATCACGTCCTCCATCGAGCGGCCGCGGAGCTGGCGCGCCGACTGCTCGCCGAGCACCCAGCGGATCGCGTCGGCCACGTTCGACTTGCCGCAGCCGTTCGGGCCCACGACCCCCGTCACGCCCTCGTCGAAGGCGATGACCGTCTTGTCCATGAAGGACTTGAAGCCGACGATGTCCAGCCGCCGGATGCGCATGGCCAAGCCGATATCACGAGCCGGATCCGGCGTTCAAGCGAAGCCCTTGATCAATGGGGGGTTTTCGCCCTTGCGCCCGGCCGGGCGCGCGGCCATTTTCTCGATCAAAATCGCGGCCTTGCATGACACTACATGCAAGCTCGCGGGGTACCCGCTCCGGGCCCGGGAAAGCGGTAGACTTCCGGGCTGATGCGCCCTCTCCACGCCCTCGCCCGCAGAGCCTCCGTCGCCGAAGCCTTCGTCTTCCTCTTCGGCGTCCTCATGATCCGCGGCGCGCTCGCGCTCGAGCCCGGGCAGGGCGGCGCGATCGCCCTCGGGGCCTTCGGCTGCTGGGCCCTCCTGACCGCGAGCCTGTTCCTCGGGCTGCGGTTCCTCGGCCGCCCCTTCGCGAAGGCGCTCGACGCGCCCGCGGGCCCGATCGATCTCGAGCTCGCCCGCGCCGCCATCGCGAACGCGATGCAGCTCCCCGACCTCGTCGCCCGCCTCCTCCTCCTCGTGGGGTCGGTCGGGACGGGGCTGACCGTGGTCTACGCGTTCATGGGGCTGCGCCTCCCCCCCGACGTCGCCGTGGCCTCCTTCTCGCTCGGCTTCGGCCTGGCGCTCCTCGCCGCGATGGTCGGGTACTCGGTCCTGGCCGCGGGGTTGCCGGCCCTGGTCGCGCGGCTCGAGCTCGCCACCGACGACCGCCCGCCCGGGAGCATGCGGGCGAAGATCCTCACGCTCGGCGTCGGCATGAACGCCATCGCGGTGCTGCTCGTCGCCTCCGTGGCCTACCTCCAGCACCGGGACGCCGTCGTGCAGGAGACCGCGCGCGCGACCGTCCAGCTCGCCGACGCGGCCCTGGGCCGGCCCGGGAGCCGACCGCCGGCGGAGGTCGCGCTGGTGCTGGCCCGTGACACGGGCGGGAAGGTGGCGCTCGTGACGGAGGAGGGGTCCGTGCTCGCCCTCGCCGGCGGCCTCTCCGATCGCGCGCCGGGGAGGCCCGCGCGCCTCGGCATCTCCATGACCACCCAGGGCTTCGTGGTCACGCGCGCGTTCGCCGGCGGGTTCGCCGAGATCCACCTGCAGGAGGAGGAGATCCTCGCCCGGCTCCCGCCGTTCTGGCGCTCCCTCCTGCTCGCCGCCGTCGTGGCGTTCCTCGGCGCGGGGCTGCTGGCCTGGCTCGCCTCGGTGGCGCTCACGATCCCCTTCCGCGAGCTGGGCACGGCCGCGGACCGGATCGCGGAGGGCGACCTCACGGCCAGCCCGGCGTCGGTCTCGGCCGACGAGGTGGGGCGCCTCGCGGCCCAGTTCCGCCGGATGGCGCAGGGGCTCACCGGCCTCGTGCGCGAGGTGCAGACCGCGAGCGAGAACGTCTCCGCGGGGGCGATGGAGGCCGGCGCGATCGGCGAGCGGGTCCGCCGCGGCGCGCTCGAGCAGCACGAGGGCGTGCGGTCGGTGCAGTCGGCGGTGCAGGCGATGGAGAGCTCGGTGGCCCAGGTCGCCCGCGGCGTGGGCGGGCTCGCCGACTACGTCGCCGGCACGAGCCGCGTCGTCACCGAGATGGCGCAGGCGTTCGAGGAGGTCCAGCGCAAGGCGGGCGAGCTCGAACGCGGCATGACCGGAGCGCTCGCCGAGGTGGAGAGCCTGGGCGCGGCGGGGCGCGACGCGGAGACCCGGCTCACCGCGCTCGAGAGCCTGGCGGCGCGGTCGGGCGGGACCCTCGCCGAGGTGAAGGCGTCGGTGGCGGGCCTGGAGCGGGCCGCGACCGAGAGCGAGGGCACCGCGTCGGCGATCGCGGAGGCGGCGGAGCGGGCGGGGATGGTGCTGGAGGGGACGGTCCACGGGATCGAGACGCTGCGCGGCGCCGTGGCGGACGCGCACAGCCGCATCGCCGCCCTCGGCCGCCGGTCGGACGACATCGACCAGGTCGTGGACTTCATCTCCGAGGTCGCCGGGCGCACGAACCTGCTCTCGCTCAACGCCTCGATCATCGCCTCGCAGGCGGGCGAGCACGGCAAGGCCTTCGCGGTGGTCGCCGACCAGATCCGCGAGCTGGCCGCCCAGATCGCCCGGTCCACGAAGTCGATCGGCGACATCATCCACTCGGTGCGCGAGGACGTGGAGGGCACGGCCTCGCTCATCGACCGCGGCGATGCGCTCGCGGTCGAGGGCGTGCAGCTCGCCCGCAACTCGGTCGAGGCGCTCTCCGAGATCCGCCGGTCCACGGCGCACGGGCGCGAGACCGCCGCCGGCATCCGCACCGCCGTCCAGGCGCACGCGGCCTCGACGCGCGAGGTGGCGAACCTCGTCGAGATGGTCGCCGAGGGCTCGCGCGCGATCTCCTCGGCCGTGCAGCTCGTCGGCCGGAGCGTCGGGGGCGTCCACTCGGTCTCGCGCGGCGTCACCGGGATGGCGGACCGCGTGGCGCGCACGCTCGAGGAGCAGGCCATGCTGGGCCGCCGGCAGCTCGACAGCGTCGCCCGCCTCGAGAACATGATCCAGGAGATCACGGAGGCGGTGGAGAACCACAACGCCGCCACCCAGGCCCTGAAGAAGGCGCTCGAGGCCCTCTCGCACACCGCGGGCGAGCACGAGTCCGCGGTGCACGGCCTCTCGGGCGTGGCGGATCAGATCGGCTCGCGGGCCCGGGCGCTCTCCGAGCGGGTGAACCGGTTCAAGGTCTGACGGGGCTGCGCAACGTTTGACGGAGGCTGCGCCCCCGCCCGCCGGCGGAGCCGTCGGGGCCCCCTCCCGGCTACCGCCCCCGCGTCGGCCCGCCGGGCGGCGGCAGGTTCGGCGGCGGCGCCTCCCCGCCGGTCGGCGCGGCCGCGAGGCGGGGCAGCGCGAGGGACCCGAAGAGCTGGTACTGGTACGCGCCGTTCGGCGTCCGGGCGTTCATCATCATCGCCTCGAACACCGGCTTCTTGCTGGCCGCCGCGGGCTTCTGCCAGAGCGCGGGCTGGAACCGGATCCGCGCGCGCCCGCCGATCGGCGAGTAGGCGATCCGCGGCTGCAGCATCACCTTGACCGCCTCGCCCTCGAGCTCGACGTCGCCGCCCGAGGCCCCGATCCGCGTCAGGTCCAGCACGCCGTCCTTGGCCGTGCCGGCGGCGCGGACGGTCCCGAGCGCGATGGGGAAGAGGGTGAACCCATCCTGGAACCCGGAGACGGGCACCGCGCCCCCGGCGACGCCGCCCTTCTCGATCGCGAGGTCGATCGTGCCGGAGGCCTTCTCGGGGTTCGCGCTCGGGTACGTCAGGTCCACGCTCCCGTTCAGGACGCCGACGAAGTCGATGCCGCTCGCCTTCCGGAGCGGCAGGATCGGCATGAGGTTCACGCCCTCGACGCGGACCGCGAGGTCCCGCGTCGCGCCCGAGAGGTCGGCCTCGCCCTCGATGGTCCCGCCGTAGAGCGCCGCCCGGAAGTCGAGGGTCCGCCTCCCGACGAGGAGCGGGAGCGCGCGGAGCGAGGCGTCGAGCTCGTCCAGCGGCATCTTCATGCCCGCGGCGTCGGTGAGGGTCACGCCCTCCATGCGGACGCCGAACAGGCCGCCGGGGCTGACGTCCTGGACGTCGATCTGCCAGCCGGCCGCGCCGGCCTCGTAGATGAGCCGCTCCTTCACGGCCTCGGACGGGAACGTCCAGCGGAGCGAGAGCAGGAACGCGAGGACGGCGAAGCCGCCGTAGAGGAGGTTGGTCCGGTTCTTCATCCAGGCGGGCGCCATGATGCCTCCGTCAGCCCTTCATCCCGTAGGCGGACACGGTGAACGTCGCGTCCACCTGGCGCGGGTCGTCGCCGCGGGTCGTGAGCCGCAGGCGGCGGACCCGGACGACCCCCTGGCCGCGCTCCAGCGCCTGGAGGAAGCGGGTGAGCTTGGCGAGCTCGACGCGGGCGACGTTCACCTCCACGGCCTCCTCGGTGAGCCCCTGCGGCGGGTCGGGGACCGGGGCCGGGCGGAGATCGCCGACCTCGATCTGCTGCTGCTGGCCCTGCTGCGAGATGAAGCTCAGCAGCTGCACCGGCGGCCCCTTGAGCCGCTGCTCCAGCGCCTGCCGCTCCGCCTGCCGCTCGCGGAAGCCGACGGCGAACTTGGAGAGCGTGGTCAGGTACCGGGTCCGGCTCTCGATGCGCTGCTCACGCTCGCTGATGCTGCTCGAGATCGAGAGCGAGGTGAGCGAGGTCACGAACACGAACACCGCCGCGGCGGCGCTCGAGACCATGACCCGCTCGCGCTGCGAGAGCTTGCCCATCCACGCGGCGAGATCGCCGCGGAGCTGCCGGATCCGGCGCAGGATCGGTTCCATGCCTCACCCCCTCCCGGCCCCGGCGGGCGGGGCCCCGGACTCGAGGCAGGTGAGCCCCGCGTCGATGGAGAACTCGAACTTGCTGTCGGCGCGGCGCCGCGAGGCGCCCGGCTTCGCGTCCTGGAAGCACGCCGACGACTTGAGGGCGTTGACCATGCGGTCCACGTTCTCGGCGCTGTCGGTGCTGCCCTCGAGGTGGAGCTTCTCGCGGGCCAGGTCGATCTTGTCGAACTTGACCTTCACGTCCGCGGGGATGCGGTTCGCCACGTCCACGAGGAGGTCCACCGCGCTCACCTTGGGGAGCGCGCCGCCGCCCGCGCCGCGGCCCTTGAGGACGGACTCCGCCTCCTCCCAGCTCGGGTAGCACTTGCCGAGGAGCTTCTGCTCCGCCTCGCACCGCGAGCGCTCGAGCAGCGCCTCCTGGCGCGAGAGGGCGGCCACCTTCACGCCGGCCGACGCGACCGCGAGCAGGACCACCGCGGCGGCCGCCCAGGCGAGCTTCGCGACGCGGCCGCGGAGGTGCTCGAAGTCGCGCGTGTACGCGTGCTCGCCGCGGCGCAGGTTGAGCCGCGGCGCGCGCGCGCCCTGGTGGCCGTGGAGCGCGAGCGCGAGGGCGAGCGCGTACCCCGGCGCGTCCTCGGCCGGGATGACGGCGGAGGGCCCCTCCAGCACGAGCGGCTGGACCGGGCCGTCCACCTCGGGCGCGAGCAGCTCGGGCATCCCCGGGAGGCGGCCCAGCTCGCCCGCGAGGTGGAGGCGGGTCACGCGGCGCGGGCCGACGCGCGTCCGCCAGGCGCGGAGCGTCGAGCGCACCTCGCGCGCGAGGGGGCCGAACGCCCGGTGCAGCGCCTCCGTCGCGCGCGGATCGGTCGCGAGC
>JAEYZK010000436.1 GCA_023428085.1 Pseudomonadota bacterium | reverse complement strand
GCCGCCCGCGCCGCCCACCGCCGGCGGCGCCGCCGGGCCGCACGGCGAGACCGAGGCGGAGCTGTTCGGCTCCGAGAGCGCGCCGCAGGCGCCGCCGCCGCCGGGGACGCTCATCCCGCGCGAGCGGGAGGACTGGCTCGACGTCGGCGGCCAGCTCCAGCTCCGCGCCCAGCTCGCCGCGGTGGAGGACGCCGCGCCCGCCGACTGGCCGTTCTCCTCGCCCAACCTCCTCGACGTCTACCTCGACGCGCGCCCCAACGACCGCGTGCGCGGGTTCGTGCTGGGCCGGATGAGCTACGACCCGACCCTCGCCGCGGAGGGGACGACGCCCGGGACGAGCTTCGTCGGGCTCGAGGCCCCGACGCGCGACAACCCCGGGGTCGTGCTCGATCAGCTCTGGGTGAAGTTCGACGTCGGGCAGCGCGCCTTCGTCACCGCCGGCCGGCAGCACGTGAAGTGGGGCGTGGGCCGGTTCTGGAACCCGACCGACTACCTCCACCCGGTGAAGCGCGATCCGCTCGCCACCTTCGACGTCCGCACCGGCACGACGCTCGTCCGGCTGCACGTGCCCTGGGAGCGGCGCGGCTGGAACTTCTACGCGGTCGGCGTGCTCGAGGATCTGTCCGGCGACGGCGCGAACCCCACGAACCGCCTCGGGCGGCTCGGCGGCGGCGGGCGGGCGGAGCTGGTGCTCGGCCCCGCCGAGCTCGGCCTCGACGCGGTCGCGCAGGACGGGCACCACCCGCGCTACGGCGTGGACCTCTCGACGGGGCTCGGCGACTTCGACCTGTACGCCGAGGCCGCCCTCCGGTCGGGCGGCGACGGCCCGCGCTGGCGGCGGAGCGGCGCCGGGCCGCTCGACTGGCGCCGCGAGGACCCGCGGCGCCTCACGCCGCAGGTGGTGGCGGGCGGGACCTGGGCGTGGAGGTACTCCGACCAGGACGCGCTCACCGTCGGCGCGGAGTACTTCTACAACGACCTCGGCTACGACGACCCCGACGTCTACCCGTTCCTCCTCTTCGGCGCGCCCCGGCTCGGCGTCTCCGGCGGCCAGCCCGTCCTCGTGCAGCAGGATCCGGGGGCGTTCCGGGCGTTCTACCTCGGCAAGCACTACGCCGCGGTGAACCTCCTCCTCCCGCAGCCCGGACGCTGGAACGACACCACCCTGATGCTCTCCGCGCTCGGCAACCTCTCCGACCGGACCTGGGTCGCCCGGTTCGACGCGTCCGTCCGCGTCCTCACCTACCTCTCGGTGGAGACCTTCGTGGCCGGCCACTTCGGGCCGAAGGGCGGCGAGCTCCGGCTCACCCTCCCCGAGGAGCTGGCCGCGGTCGCGGAGGCCGGCGGGAGCGCGTTCCCCGCCGGTGCACCGCTGGTCGACGTCGGGGTCTCGCTCCGCGTGAGTTTGTGAAGCGGGGGCTGGCCCCCCGCCCCGCCGCCGCGGCCTAGCGCCGCCGCCGCCGCCGCAGGACGAGCGCCGCGGGGGCGAGGAGGGCGAAGAGGCCGCCCAGGCCCCCGGCGCCGGTCGAGCATCCGCCCGCGCCGACCGGCATCCCGTCCGGCGTGGTCGGGGGGATGACCGGGCCCGGGCCGGGGTGGCCCCCGGGATCCGTCCCCGGGCCGGGATCCGTCCCGCCCCCGAGCTCGACGATCCGCCGCGCGAGCTTCGCGCGCGCGTCCAGGAGCCGCGCCGGCGCGACCTCGGTCTCGTAGGGCGCGGGGAAGAGCTCCGCCGCGACGTCGCGCGCGAGGCGGGGATCGCCGAGGTCGGAGACGAGCTTCAGGTACTCGTAGTCCTCCATGCCCTCGCGGATCTGCTTCAGCCGGATCGACGCCACCGGGACGTGCGTCGCCCCGCCGATCTTCGCGGGCGTGCCCGGGTAGAAGAGCGTGCCGTCGCCGTTCCCGCTGAAGTCCCACTGGTTGTTCCACGGATCGTGCGAGTAGGCCATCACCGTCTCGTAGTACAGCTCGCCGGTGACGCGCAGCTGGAAGGCGATCCACTGCATCGCGCGGTTCCGGACCGCGGAGGCGTCGATCATGTAGCTCGGCCAGCCGGTGTAGTACCGATCCGTCGCGGTGGGGTTGGAGAAGTCCACGGTCCCGCCGCAGTCGTGGCTCATGCAGCTCTGGTACGTCCACAGCTCCCGTCGCGCGGCGCCGGCCAGGAAGCCGTCGTACTTCGCGCGCTGGCTCCCGGCGAAGCGGCCGGAGCGGTCGTGCATGAAGTTCACGACCGGCACCATGATGTCGATGTCGTCGGCGACGCCGTGCTCCTCGGCCTCCTGGAGCGTGGTGGTGACGAGGGTGCGGATGGCAGGGCTCGCGGCGCGCGCGACGCGGGCGCGGTTCGGGATGTCCGACCACTGGCAGGTGAGCGGGGGCTCGTCGCAGGTGTACTGGAAGAGGCGATCGCTCCAGCCGCGGCCCGCGAAGTACCGGGACCAGTCGTTCGCGTTCCCGACGAGCTCGAACGCGGTCAGCTTCGCGCCGGCGAGATCGCCGGGCGCGCTGCCGTCGAGGGCCGGGCCGAACCACTGGCCCATGTGCTCGGGCGTGAAGACGCCGACGTCCACCTTCGAGAGGCTGACGCGGTGCGAGAGGCCGAGCTCGCCGTAGCGGGCGCGGAGGCGCGAGAACGCGTCGCCCGCGGAGAGCCCGTGCGCGCCGGGGATGCCGCCCCAGGAGAACCCGAACGCGCTCTTGAGCGACGCCGTCGAGGGCAAGGCGAACGGCCAGACGCGGAGCGAGACCGGCACGGTCGCCTCGCCGCCGCTCCAGGTGACGCGCACGCTGCCCTCGTACGTGCCGGCGGGCGCGCCCTTCGGCACGTGCACCTCGACCCAGATCGCCCGGCTCTCGCCGGCGGGCACGTCGAACGGGAACGCGTTCCGCCGCTCGCCCACGAGCTCGTCCACGTCGGGCACGAGCGCGTCGGGCCACCAGCCGGTGCCACCGTCCAGGGCGGACGGGTTGCGCAGGTTGATCAGCGCCGCGCGGAACAGCCGGATGTCGGAGAGGCTCGCCGGGCCGACGAGGTCGGCGGCGGTGGCCCGGACGCCCGTGGCCGGCCCGGTGACGACGATCTGGAACGCCTCGTGCTCGTTCCGCGCGGCCGAGATCGAGGCTTCACGCGTGGTGCGTGCAGGCGTCGCCGGCCGGACCTTCTCGAGCGAGCTCGCGGTCCAGACCTGGGCGCCCTGCGCTGCGGCCGGGGCCAGCAGCAGCGCTGCCAGGACGGGCAGCAGGCGGGCAGTCGAGCGGGTGACGGACGTACGTGGACTGGGACGCTGCACTGGCGCGCTCCTCGCGGTTCGAGGGGCGCCTCCCCTGGGAGCTCTTCCGCTCTCCTCCCCAGGCGCCTCGGTTGGGTCTCGTGGACAGGAACCGAGGAGCTCCGGTCAGGCTTCCGGCCGGACGTCGCTATTTTGCCTGATGGATGCGGGTTTCAGTGGTCCGGTGTGCGCGACCGGCGGGCGTGGGGTCGGCGGGAGCACACCGGTGGAGCGGACGGGCGTGCGCTGCGCCGCTCGCACCTGGAGCGTCGTCCCGGGAGCAGCCGCGTCACCGCCGGGTCGACGCGCGCCGCGCGGGCTTCGCGCCCTTGCGCGCCTTCGCCGGCGCCGGCGCCGGCCGCGCGCCGAGCGCGGGGTTCTTCTCGAGGTCGTCGATGGTCTTCGGCCAGTCGTCCTTGAGCAGCCGCGCGAGCGAGCGGTCGGAGAGGATCTGCCCGTCGGTCTGGCAGCGCGGGCAGTAGTCCACCTCGTTCTCCGCGCGGACGATCCGCTGGACGGCGGTGCCGCACACCGGGCAGGGCTGGCGGTACTTGCCGTGGACGGCCATCTCCGGCCGGAACGCGGTGACGCCCTCGGGGAACGAGGCGCCCGCCTCGCGGCGGAGGCGCTCGGTCCACTCGACGAGCACGGTCCGCGTGGCGTCGAAGAGGCGCGCGAGCTCCGCGTCTTCGAGGCGCTGGGTGAGCTTCACCGGCGAGAGGCGGGCCCGGTGGAGGATCTCGTCCGAGTACGCGTTGCCGATCCCGGCGAAGACCCCGGGGTCGGTCATCGAGCGCTTGAGGGTGTGGTTCTCGCGCCGGAGCGCGGCGGCGAAGGCCGGCAGGTCGGCCTCGAGCGGCTCCACGCCGCCCTTGTCGAGCGCGCGCAGCGCAGCCTCCCCGCGCACGAGGTGGAGGGCGGCGCGGCGCTTCGTGCCGGCCTCCGTGAGCACGAGCGTGCCGGGCGGGAAGTCGAACGCGGCGAGCCCGACGCGCCCCGGAGGCCGCGCGCCCGGCTCCTTCCAGTGCAGGCGCCCGGCGATCATGAGGTGGATCGCGACGAACAGCTCGCCGTCGAGCGCCAGCACCACGCGCTTCCCGAGGCGGCGCACCGCGATCACCTGCCGGCCCTCGGCCTCGGCGAGCGGCGGGTCCGCGGAGCGGAGCAGGAACGGGCTCGTCACGCGCACGCGCTGGAGCGGCTGGCGCAGCACCCGCGCGGCCAGCGCCTCCACGTAGACGTCGATGTCAGGGAGCTCGGGCACGTACCGATTGTGGGGGCGGACCGCCGGCCGCGCCAGCGTCATCGCGCCTGCGCCTGGGGGCCCGCGCGGGGCCACGTCCGTGTATCATCCGCGCCCGTGAGAATGCACGCCCCCGCCGCCGCCCTGGGGTACCTGGCCGGCGTCGTCATCATCCTCGTGGCGCTCCCCGTCGAGGCGCTGCTCCTGCTCGTGACCTGGCCGTTCGACCGGAACCGCACCGTCCCGGGGCGTTTCCTGCGCCTGATGGCGGTGGCGATCTCCGCCTGCTTCCTCACCTGGCGGCTCCGGCTCGAGGGAAGCTGGCCGGGGAAGGGGCCGTACGTGGTGGTCGCGAACCACCAGTCGATGCTCGACATCCTCCTCATCTCGCGCGTGCCCCGGGAGATGAAGTGGATGGCGAAGGAGTCGCTCTTCAAGCTCCCGTGGATCGGCTGGATGTTCCTCCTCTCCGGCGACATCCCCGTCCGCCGCGGCGACGCGGGGAGCGGCTCGGCGGCGCTGCGCAAGGCGAAGGCGTACCTCGCCCGCGGCATGAGCGTGATGATCTTCCCCGAGGGGACGCGCAGCCGGACGGGCACGCTCGGCAGCTTCAAGTCCGGGGCGTTCCGGCTGGCGATCGAGGCCGGCGTGCCGGTGCTGCCGATCGCCGTCAGCGGGACCGCGGCCGGCTACCCGAAGGGCAGCCCCTGGGTCCGGCCCTGCCGCGGGACGGCGCGGATGCTCGCGCCGGTCGCCTCGGCCGGTCTCGTGATGGAGGACGCGTCGAAGCTGCGGGACGCCGTGCGGGAGCGGATCGCGGCCGCGCTGATCAGTGGTCAGTGATCAGTGGTCAGTGGTCAGTGGTCAGTGGCCGGCCGACAACCGACAACCGACAACCGACAACCGACAACCGACAACTGACAACTGACAACTGACAACCGGCCGTAGAGGTACGCGTCGAGGGAGGGCATCGGGGGGAGCGTACACGCTCGCTCCCCCCGTGGGGACCCCGAGGCCGGGCTCGGGCGCGGGTGCGCGCTCGTTCACGGGGGGGAGGCGGTCGCGGTCGTCTCGGGCAGCGGGCCGGCGTCGGGAGGGGCGGCGGCGCGTCGATCGGCGATGAGCCGCCACTGCTCTGCGGTGTCGGTGATCAGCCGCGCCCCGCGCCGCCACGTCAGGTACGACCAGGCCCACTGGAGGATCACCGCCACGCGGTTGCGGAACCCGATGAGGAAGAAGATGTGGACGAAGAGCCAGAGCAGCCAGGCGGTGAGGCCCGAGAACCGCAGGCCCCGGACGTCCGCGACGCCCGCGGCCCGGCCGATCGTCGCCAGCATGCCCTTGTCCACGTAGCGGAAGGGCAGGGGAGGCTCGCCGGCGAGCGCGCGCTTCACGTTGCGCGCGGCGTGGCGCCCCGCCTGGATCGCGGCCGGCGCGACCCCCGGGACGAGGCTCCCGTCCTCCTGCCGGATCGCGGCGAGGTCGCCCGCGACCGCGACCTCGGGGTGGCCGGGGATGCTGAGCGCGGGGAGCACCTCGACGCGCCCGGCGCGATCGACCTGCACGCCCAGCAGGCGCCCCAGCGGCGACGCGGAGACTCCCGCGCCCCACAGCACCGTCCGTGCAGAGATCCGCTCGCGGCCCGCGGTGACGCCGTCGTCGTCGATGGCGGTCACCTTCGCGCCGGTGCGCACCTCGACGCCGAGCCGCTCGAGCTGGCGGCGGGCGGACTCCTGGAGCGGCGGAGCGTAGGGCGGGAGCACGTCCGGGAGCGCCTCGAGGAGCACGACCCGGGTGCTCTCCGGCTCGATGTGGCGGAAGTCGGCCGCGAGCGTGTGGCGGGCGATCTCGGCGAGCGCACCGGCGAGCTCCACGCCGGTGGGGCCGGCGCCGACCACGACGAACGTGAGGAGCGCCCGCCGCGCGGCGGGATCCGGCTCGCGCTCGGCGCGCTCGAAGGCGAGCAGCACGCGCCGGCGGATCTCGAGCGCGTCCTCGATGGTCTTGAGGCCCGGCGCCAGCGGGGCCCACTCGTCGCGCCCGAAGTACGAGTGGGTGGCGCCCGTCCCGACGATGAGGTGGTCGTACGGGAGGGAGGCGCCGTCGGCGAGCCGCACCCGGCGGGCGACGAGGTCGACCCCGATCACCTCGCCCAGGACCACCTGCGCGTTGAGCTGGCCGCGGAGCACGTTCCGGATCGGCGCGGAGATGTCGGCCGGGTTGAGCGCCGCCGTGGCCACCTGGTAGAGCAGCGGCTGGAACAGGTGGTGGTTGCGCCGATCGACGACCGTCACCCGCACCCGCGCCTCGCGGAGCTCCCGCGCGGCCGTGAGGCCCGCGAACCCCGCGCCGACGATCACCACGCGCGGGAGCGGCTCCTCGAGCAGCGCCCGGGCCCGCTGCCTCCGCCCGCGCGCGCCGCGGAAGGCTGCGACGCCCACCGCGCCGACGCCGATGCCGGCCGCGAGAGCCTTGACGTTCGAGAGCCGCATGATCGTTCCCTCCGAGGGTGAATGCTCGCGGGCCCGGGTCTCTCCGCGGGCGCGGGCGCGGGAGCGGGCTCGTTCACGAGGATACATACCGGGCCGCTCCGCTCCGGCCCCGCGACCCGCAGACGCGCCCCGCGCCGGGTGCGCCGCAGCGCGCGCTCCGCCGCGGCCCGCCCGCGGCGCCGCGCACGCGCCCGTGCTACGCTCGACGGATCGTGAACGAAGAGATCAGCTCGCCCGGCAAGCTCTCCGCCTTCCGCCCGGTGCCCCGGACCGGGGTCATCTTCACCACCACGGAGGCCACCCGCCTCGGCTTCCGGACCACGGACCTCGACTGGTGCAACCTCGGCCAGGGCATGCCCGAGACCGGGCCCTTGCCCGGCGCGCCGCCCCGCGTGCACGCCGTGCCGATCGAGGTAGATGACCAGGAGTACGCTCCGGTCCAGGGCATCTGGGAGCTGCGCGAGGAGATCGCCGGGCTCTACAACCGGCTCTACCGGCGCGGGCTTCCCTCGCAGTACACCGCCGAGAACGTGTCGGTGAGCGGCGGGGGCCGCACCTCCCTCACGCGCGCGGTGGCGAGCCTCGGCCAGGTGAACCTCGGCCACTTCCTCCCCGACTACACGGCCTACGAGGAGCTGCTCGATCTCTTCCGGACCTTCACGCCCATCCCCATCCTGCTCGAGGGCGAGCGCGGCTACGCCTTCACGGTGGAGGACCTCCGGCGCGAGGTGACGGGGCGCGGCCTCTCGGCGGTGCTCCTCTCGAACCCGTGCAACCCGACCGGCAAGCTCGTCCAGGGCGAGGAGCTCGCGCGCTGGGTGGAGCTCGCCCGCGAGCTCGACTGCGCGTTCCTCCTCGACGAGTTCTACTCGCACTACGTCTGGACGGGCGTGCCGGGCCGGCTGCCGGTGGAGAGCGCGGCGCGCTACGTCGAGGACGTGGATCGGGATCCCGTCGTCCTCTTCGACGGCTTCACCAAGAACTGGCGGTACCCGGGCTGGCGCATGACCTGGACCGTCGCGCCGCGCGCGGTCGTGGACGCGGTGGCGAGCGCGGGCTCCTTCCTCGACGGCGGCGGCTCGAAGCCGCTCCAGCGCGCGGCCATCCCGCTCCTCGCCGACGAGACGGTCCGCGCCGAGACCGAGGCCATCCACCAGGTCTTCGGCGAGAAGCGGCGGCGGATGCTGCACGGGCTCGAGGCGCTCGGCGTCCGCTTCGACCGCGCGCCGGACGGCACCTTCTACTGCTGGGGCAACGTCCAGCACCTGCCGCCGCCGCTCCACGACGGGATGGGGTTCTTCCGGGCCGCGCTCGAGCGGAAGGTCATCGTCGTGCCGGGCGAGTTCTTCGACGTGAACCCGGGCAAGCGGCGCGCCCGCCACGCCTCGCGCTTCCGCTCGTACGTGCGGTTCTCGTTCGGTCCGTCGATGGAGCAGATCGACAAGGCGCTGGCGCGGCTCGAGGCGATGATCGCGGAGCACGGCGGGCGCGCGCGCTAGGCTCCGGGCCCGGTGCCCTGCGGCTGAACGCGCGGGCGCACGTCGGCTGACGCACCGCACCGCCTGCATCGACCGCGAAGTCGCCTCCGGGATCTACACCGGGTTGGTATGCTCCCCGCACGGAGTCAGACGTTTGCCCCGCCCAACCCCGCCCGGAGCGCGGGAGCCCGCGCGTCCGTCCAGGAGGTGTCCCGTGACGAGCCGCAAGACCGTCCTCGCGATGCTGCTCTCGCTCGCCCCGCTCGCGGCGTCGGCGCAGACCGCCGACAAGCCCGCCGAGAAGCCCGAGGCGCCGTCCGCCGAGGCGAAGCCCGAGGCCGCGCCGCCCTCCGCGCCGGCGAAGCCGCCGCCCGTGACCTTCGAGCTCGGGGGGTGGCTCGTCCTCAACTCCTGGTGGAACGCAGGCACCTTCAACGCCTCCGACTTCCCGCGCACCGCGGCCGGTGACGAGGACGAGGAGGCGGCGGGCTTCTCCGTGCGGCACGCCGCGGTTCAGCGGCGCCGGCTACCTCCACCGCCGCGCGCCGCAGCTCCGGCTCTCCGGTGAGCTCGGGCGGGACGTCGCCGTCGGCTGGGCGGTGGCCGCGCTCAGCCCGTACGACAAGAACACCCTCTCGCCGAACCCCGGCGCTCGCGCGGTCCTGCCGCACGCCGAGGCGCGGGTGGCGTTCCTGCTCCGCGGCGCGTCGAAGGTGAAGGTGGACCTGGGCGTCGGCGCGAAGTACGGGGAGGAGAAGTGGATCCTCGCCGACGACTCCGACGAGACGGTCGAGACGCGGGCGGTCGCCGTGGACCTCAAGGTCGAGGTCGGGCCCGTGGCGCTCGTCGGCGGCGCCTTCGCCGGGGAGAACCTGGACGTGGAGAGCTCGATCGCCCCCGGCGTGCTGACGGCCGGCACGAGCCCCGACTTCACCTCGGTGAAGTCGGTCCCGACGAAGGGCGGCTGGGCGCAGCTCCAGGTCGTTCCGGTCAAGGGGCTCCAGCTCCTCGCCGGCGCGGGCATCGAGATCGTGGACGAGGACCTGATCGGCGCCGCCGCGGTGCAGCGGAACCTCCAGCTCTCGGGTGGCGCGATCGTGAACCTCACGTCCCGGTGGCGCGCCGGCGTCGAGTACACGCGCTACGTGACGGAGACGAACGACGGCGAGACCACCCGCGCGAGCCAGGTCGAGGTGTCGACCCTGCTGGCTCTCTGACGCGGACGCCGGCGGCCGGCGGACCTGCCGGGAAGACTCCCCGCATGTTCGCCGGCCACCTCGGCGTCGCCGGATCAGTACGTCGTGCAGATCGCGCGGTTCGGGCAGGTCGCGATCTCCCACGCGCACGCCCCGGTCGGCTGGAGCAGGCACCGGCCCGTGGGGCCGGCGACGGTCCTGCCGTCGGGGCAGACGTAGTTCGGCGCCCCGACCGGCGGGCCGCACTTCTCGACCGGACACGGCTGCAGGGCGGGGCGGAGGGCGCACGCGCCGGCGTTGCAGTACGCCTCCTTGCCGTGGCAAGGATCGACGAAGCACTGCACGCCCGGCGTCGGGCACTTCGGGTCCGGTTGACAGACGGAGAGCGCCCGGCAATTGCACCCGACGCAGTAGTCCGAGAAGGTCCGGCAATCCGCGTTCGTGCGGCAGCGGTTCGGGGCGGGCGGCCGGACCTTGAGCCGGCACGTGCCGTAGCAGACCGCGGGGCAGGCCATGCCCGGCCTGCAGCCCGGCGGCGGGTTGCAGACGCCGTCCTCCGTCGTGCACACCTCCCCCGCGCCGCACTGGGCGGAGGACGCGCAGGGCGCGCCGACGAGGTCGCTCGAGGCGTCCTCGGACGAAGCGAGCTCTTCGGGGCCTCCGCAGGCGGCGAGCGTGGACGCCACGAGCGCTGCGGCGAGGAACCGGACGAACGAGGTCATGAGGCCTCCCAGGACGGCGGGGTGGAGGAACCACGACTACGCCGATCGTGCGAGGCCGTCACCCGCAGTGTGGGGGAAACCCGATGGGTACCTCACGACGGCGGGATCGCACGGTGCGTCAAAGGGCGGGTTCGACTCCGCGCGTCAGCGGACCCTGGGGTTCGCGGCCACGCTCCACCTCACCCGTGCTCGTGCCCCCCGTGCCCGTGCCCGCCCACCGCCCCCGCGAACGGCGCCCGCTGCTCCTCGAGCCAGGCGATCCACGCGTCGACGCCCTTGCCGGTCTTCGCGGAGAGCTCGATCGCCCGCGGCGCAGGCATGACGCGCGCGAGCGCGTCGTGCAGCTTCGCGAGGTCCACGTCGAGGTGTGGGACGAGATCGCACTTCGTCACGACGACCAGGTCCACGGCCTGGAACATCACCGGGTACTTGAGCGGCTTGTCCTCGCCCTCCGTCACGGAGAGCACCGCCACGTTCGCCGCCTGGCCGAGGTCGTAGATCGCGGGGCAGACGAGGTTCCCGACGTTCTCGATGAAGAAGACGTCGGTCTCCCGCCAGGGGACGTCGTGGAGCGCCCGGTGGACGAGCTCGGCGTCGAGGTGGCAGGCCTGGCCGGTCGTGATGGAGCGCGAGGGGATGCCGGCGGCGACGAGCCGCCGCGCGTCGTGATCGGTGGCGAGGTCGGCGCTGACGGCGCCGAGGCGCCAGGCCTTCTTGGCCGCCGCGGCGGTGCGCGCGGTCGCCTCGAGGAGCGCGGTCTTGCCCGAGCCCGGGCTCCCCATCACGTTCACCGCCAGCACGCCCGCTCCGACGAAGTGCTCCCGGTTGTGGCGCGCCGTCCTGTCGTTCTCCGCCAGGATCCTCTCGTGCAGCTCCACCGGGACGAGCTCCGGATCGCCGCACCCACAGGTCTTGCACATCAGGGCACCTCCAGCTCGAGCTGATCGAGCGTCAACGCGTCCGCCCCGTCGTTGAGGGCGGCGGGCTCCCGGCAGTCGGCGCACCGGAGCGCGTCGCCGGGGACGAAGACCTTCCTGCACCGCGGGCACGACCAGACGGCCTCGATCCGCGCGAGCCGCAGCTCCGCCTCGGCGCAGGGCGAGCCGGCGCGCGCGAGCTCCCACGCGCTCGCGAACAGGTCCGGCTCGACGCCGGAGAGCGCGCCCAGGCTCACGCGGATCGCGTGCACGCGCGTCGCGCCGCGGCGGCGCGCCTCGTCGCCGACCCGCGCGATCAGCGCCTGGATGAGGGAGTACTCGTGCATGAAGCTCTCAGCCCTGGGCTCGTCGAAGGGCGAGCGGCTGCGGACCCGTACGGGGGTTCGCCTCCATCAGCATATCCTCGGCAGCAGTTCGCCCTCGGGTTCGGCCAGGATCCGCCGTCCGAACCCGGTCTCGAGGATCACCGTCCCGGGCCGCTCCGCGACCGCGCGGCCGACGATGGCCGCGTCGGCGCCGAGCGGGTGCAGCCGCAGCGCGGCGAGGACGCGGTCGGCGGAGCGGGCGCGCACGCCCAGCACCGCCTTCCCCTCGTTCGCGACCGCGAGCGGGTCGATGCCGACGAGCGCGGCGGCCGCCCGGACCTCGGCGCGGACGGGGACCGCCGGCTCGTCCACCACGATCCCCACCTTGGCTTTGGCCGCGAGCTCGTGGAGCACGCCGGCGACGCCGCCGCGGGTGGGATCCTTCATCGCCACCACGTCGTCGCCGCCCGCGAGCAGCGCCTCGCGCACGAGGCCGTTCACGGGCGCCACGTCGCTCCGGAGGTCGCCCTCGAGCCGCAGGTCGTGCCGCTTCGCCAGGACCGCCATCCCGTGGTCGCCGATCGTGCCGGTGACGAGGAGGACGTCGCCGGGCGCGAGGCCGGCGTCGCTCACCACGCGGTCCGTGAACCCGACGCCGGCGGTGTTGACGACGATCCCGTCGAGCTGCCCCTTCCCCATGACCTTCGTGTCGCCGGTGACGATGGGCGCGCCGGCCTCCAGGGCGGCGGCGCGCATCGAGTCCACCACCACCTCGAGCTGCTCGCGCGGGAAGCCGTCCTCGAGGATGACGGCGCAGGTGAGGCCCAGCGGCTCGGTCGCCCCCATCATCGCGAGGTCGTTCACCGTCCCGGAGACGGCGAGGCGCCCGATGTCGCCGCCGGGGAAGAAGATCGGCTGGACGACGTGCGAGTCGGTGGTGAGGACGAGCCAGCGATCGCCGACCCGGAGCGCGGCGCCGTCGTCGAGGGCGGCGAGCCCGACCCCATCCACCGGCGACGCGAGCGGGAGGAAGACCTCCTCGATGAGCTGCCGCATGGCCCGGCCGCCGGCGCCGTGCGCGAGGGCGATGCGCGCCGTTCGCCGCGCGGCCGTCACGACGCGCCCGCCTCGCGGAGCTCCGGCAGCCCGCCGTACGTGTGCCAGATGCGGCACTGCCCCTCGGTCGAGACCATGCACGCGCCCACCGGCGACTCCGGCGCGCACGCCGCGCCGAACAGGCGACAGTCGGCGGGCGTGGCGAGGCCCAGCATGATGGGCCCGCAGAGGCAGCCCTTCGCCGCCTCGGCGGCGCCGTCGTCGCGCACCGCGGCGGTGTCGACGGAGAACCGGCGCCGGGCGTCGAGCCGCGCGAAGGCGGGCGCGAGCGCGAGGTTGCCGCCGGGCACGGCGCCGATGCCGCGCCAGCGACCGTCGGCCTGCTCGAACACCTCCCGCAGCGCACGCTGCGCGGGCAGGTTCCCCTCGCGCGTCACGCACCGCGGATAGACGTTCGCGACCTCGGCGCGCCCGTCGCGCACGAGCGCGGTGACCTGGACGAGCGCCGCGAGCAGGTCGAGCGGTTCGAACCCGGCGACGGCCACGGGCGCGCCGGTCCGGCGCGCGAACGGCTCGAAGATGGCCCAGCCGGTGACGATCGCGGCGTGGCCCGCGGCGAGGTAGCCGTCGATCCGCCGCTCCCGCGCCGCGGCCACGACGTCCATCGCCGCCGGGACCCACTTGTGGACGGAGAGGATCGAGAAGTTGTCCGGCGGCGCCGCGCGCGCCGCGGCGGCCGTCGCGACCGCCGTCGTCTCGAACCCGGACGCGAGGAAGACGACCTCCTCGCCGGGGCCGCGGCGGGCGCGCTCCATCGCCTGGTCCACGGAGTAGACCACGTCCACCCGTGCCCCCTCTGCCTGGGCGTCGGCGAGCGAGCGCGCCGTCCCGGGGAGCCGGAGCATGTCACCGTACGTGCACACGCGGACACCCTGGCGGGCGAGGGCGACGGCCTCGTCCACCTCGGGCGCGTCCGTCACGCAGACCGGGCAGCCCGGGCCCATGACGAGCCGGAGGCCCGGCGGGAGGACCGCGCGCAGGCCGAACCGCGCGATGGCCTGCTCGTGGCTCCCGCAGACGTGCATGATCGTGAGCGGCCGGCCTGCGGCCTCCACGTTCCGCCAAAGCGCGTCCGCGAGCGCCCGCGCCTTCGCCGGGTCGCGGAACTTGAGCTCGCGGGCGAGGTCGGCGCCGGCCATGGCCTAGGGCTTCTCCTTCGGTGATCTTGCCGGCGGGGCCGGGAGAGGCTCGGCCCCCCCAGGCCCCCCGCTCGCTCCGGGCGAGGCTCCTCCGCCTGGCCCTTCGCTCGCGAGCACGTCCTCGAACAGCGCCAGCGTCTCCTCGACCTCGTCGGGCGGGATGCGCCGGATCGCGTAGCCGACGTGGTTGAGCACGTAGTCGCCGACCTGCACCGGCTCGTCCACCACGTCGAGCCGGAGCTCCCTCGTGACGCCGAAGAAGTCCACCGAGGCCCGGAGGCCGTCGATCGCGATCACCTTGCCCGGCACTCCGAGGCACATGGGCCCGCTCTCCTTCACCCGGCGCGCAGCACGGCGTCGGCCACCACCGCCTGCCCGAGGGCGATCCCGCCGTCGCCCGGCGGGACCGTCTCGTGCTGGTATACCTCGACCTCGCCCGCGAGCGCCTCCCGGAGCCCCTCGACGAGCGCGGCGTTCTGGAAGCACCCGCCGGTGAGCACGAGCGGCAGCCGCCCGGTCCGGCGGACCGCGCGGCGCACGAGCTCGGCCCCCGCGGTGACCAGCGCGCGGTGGAACCGGGCGGAGATCGCTCCGGCGGGCGCCCGCCCGGCGACGTCGCGGACGAGGGCGCGCCAGAGCGGGCGGAGGTCGAGCACATCCCCGGGCGCGCCGCGCTCCCCCGCCGCGATCGCGAACGGGTAGACGCCCGCGGCGGCCGGATCGAGCGCTCCCTCGAGCGCCATCGCGAGCTGCCCCTCGAACCGCGCCTCCGCGCGGCCCAGCGCCAGCGCGGCCGCGGCGTCGAACGCCCGGCCCGCCCCGTGGGCGGGCGGGCAGTGGACCCCCGCCTGCAGGAGCTGGGCGACGTTGGCGGCGAGGTGCCCGGGCACGCCGTCGAAGAGCGGCAGCTCCGCCAGCCCCCCGAGGTCGCCAAACGCGTCCCGGACCGCCGCGAGCGCGAGCCGCCACGGCTCGCGGATCGCCTGGTCGCCACCCGCGAGCGGCAGGGGCCGGAGCGTGGCGAGCCGCTCGAACCGGGCCCGTCCCGCCTCGACGAGGAGCAGCTCGCCGCCCCAGGCCGCGCCGTCGGTCCCGAGCCCGGTGCCGTCCCAGGCGAGCGCGAGCGCGGGGCCGGGGAGGCCGTGCTCGGCCATGGCGGCCGCGGCGTGCGCGTGGTGGTGCTGCACCTCGACGAGCGGCACGCCGAGGGCGTCGGCCCGCCGCCGCGCCCAGCGCGTCGAGAGGTACTGCGGGTGGAGATCGCAGGCGACGGCCTCGGGCCGGAAGGAGAGGAAGGTCTCGAGGCGGGCCACCGCGGCCTCGAAGGCGTCGAACGTCTCCAGCCCGTCGAGGTCGCCGACGTGGGGGCCGAGCGTCGCCTCCTCTCCGCGGGCGAGGCAGCAGGCGTTCTTGAGCTGCGCGCCGGCCGCGAGCACCGGTCGCGCGAACCCGGGCACGACGCGGACCGGCCGCGGGACGTACCCGCGGGCCCGGCGCGTCACCATGGCCCGGCCCGCCACGACGCGCGCCACCGCGTCGTCGCAGCGCGCGGCGATGGGGCGGTCGTGGACGAGGAACCGCTGCGCGATGCCGCGGAGCCGCCGGAGCGCGTCCGCGTCGTCGATGGCGATCGGTTCGTCGGAGAGGTTGCCGCTCGTCATCACCAGGGGCCGCCCGGCGTCGGCGAGGAGCAGGTGGTGGAGCGGCGCGTACGGGAGGAGGAGGCCGACGAGCGCCGTGCCGGGCGCGACCTCGGGCGCGAGGGGCGCGTCGGCCCGCCGCCGGCAGAGCACGATGGGCCGCTCCGGCGCGAGGAGCAGCCGCTCCTCGGCGGGCGAGAGCTCCGCGCGCGCGCGCGCCTTGCCGAGGTCGCGGACCATGACCGCGAGCGGCTTCTCCTCGCGCCGCTTGCGGGCGCGCAGGCCGCGGACCGCCTCGGGGGAGGTGGCGTCGCAGGCGAGGTGCCAGCCGCCGATCCCCTTCACCGCCACGACCATCCCCGCCTGGAGGGCCGCGGCGGCGTGGGCGATCGGGTCGGGGACGGGCAGCGGCGCGCCCTCCGCGTCGAGGAGCGCGACGCGGGGGCCGCAGGTCGGGCACGCGTTGGGCTGGGCGTGGAAGCGGCGATCGCCGGGGTCCGCGTACTCGCGGGCGCACGCCGGACACATGCGGAACCCGGCCATGGTGGTGGCGGGCCGGTCGTAAGGGATCCCGAGCGCGATCGTGAACCGCGGGCCGCACTCCGTGCAATTGGTGAATGGATAGCGGTGGCGGCGATCGGCCGGGTCGCGCAGCTCGCCGAGGCAGGCGGGGCAGGTGGCCAGATCGGGCGGGATCGCCGCGCGCTTCTCGGGCGCGCCGCCGCTCTCCACGATCTCGAAAGTGGTGCGGAGCGGCGCGTCGGGGAGCGGCGACGCCTGGACCGCCGCGACGCGCGCGGCGGGCGGCGCGTCGGAGGCCAGGCGCCGCTCGCACGCGTCGAGCGCGGCGGCGGCGCCGAAGGCCTCCACGGTCACCCCCGCGGCGTCGTTCCGGACGAAGCCGGCGAGCCCCAGCTCGCGCGCCAGCCGGTAGACGAACGGGCGGAAGCCGACGCCCTGCACCGTGCCGGTGATCGTGAAGCGGCGGCCGAGGCGGGGAGCGGAGTCCATGATTCGCTCGCCCTTCGACTTCGCAGCCGCTCGCGGCTGCTACGCTCAGGGCGAGCGGGACACTCCACCGCGCGCCGCACCCAGATGGTCCGTCCGTCCTGAGCGTAGGCCCTGCGCAGCAGGGCCGGAGTCGAAGGACGGACGGGAGCGTAGCACGCTGCGAGGGTCAGCGGTCCGAGGCAGCAGCTGCCAGCTCCGGGGCGACGAGCGGACGGGGCAGCGGCTCGACCGGAGCGAGGTCCGGCAGCGCCAGCCCCTCGGGCGCGGCCGCGAGCTCCTCGAACTTGCGCGTCTGCGGGAGCACGCGCGCCTCGAGCGAGCCGACCGCCTTGTTGTAGGCGTCCACCGTCTGCGTGAGGCTCCGGCCCAGCCGCGCGAAGTGGCCGCCGAGATCGGCGATCCGCTTGTACAGCTCGCGCCCCAGCGCCGACACCTTCTCGGCGTTCTCGGCCGCGGCCTCCTTCTGCCACCCGTAGGCGACCGCCTTGAGGAGGGCGATGAGCGTCGTCGGCGTGGCGAGGAAGATCCGCCGCTCGGCCGCGGTCTCGAGGAGCGACGGGTCGGCCTCGAGCGCCGCCGAGTAGAAGTTCTCGCCCGGGAGGAAGAGGATCGCGAACTCGGGCGTGGGCTGGAACTGCTCCCAGTAGCTCTTCTTCGAGAGCGAGGCGACGTGGGTCCGGATCTGGCGCGCGTGGTCGGCGAGCTTCGCCGTCCGCGTCGCGTCGTCCTTCGCCTCCATCGCCTCGAGGTAGGCCGCGAGCGGCGCCTTCGCGTCCACGACGACCTCGCGGCCACCGGGCAGGTGGACGACGAGATCGGGCCGGAGCCGCCCGGCGTCGCCCTCGACGGTCTGCTGCTCGTGGAAGTCGCAGTGGTCGATCATGCCGGCGAGCTCGACCACGCGCTTGAGCTGGAGCTCGCCCCAGCGCCCGCGGACCTGCGGCGCGCGGAGGGCGCGGACGAGGTTCCCCGCCTCCGCGCGGAGCTCCCCCTGCGCCTCGGCCATCCCGCGGAGCTGCGCGGTGAGGGCCCCGTACGCGCCCTCGCGCGCCTTCTCCAGCTCGCGGAGCTGCCCGTCGAGCTTCCCCAGCCCTTCCTTCACCGGGGTGAGGAGCTCCGCGATCGAGCGCTCCCGCTTCTCGAGATCCCCGCGCGCGCCCTCCTGGTACTTCTCGAGGCTCGTCCGCGCGAGCGCGAGGAACGAGGCGCTCGACTCCCGCAGCGCCTCCGCCGAGAGCGCCTTGAAGGCATCGGTCAGCCGGGAGCGCGCGTCCTCGACGAGCGCGAGCTTCTCCTCGGCCGCCGCCCGCTCCGCGTCGCGCCGCGCCTCGGCCTCGGCCGCGTTCCGGTCCGCGAGCGCCGCCGCTGCCCGCGCCTGGGCCGCCTCGGCCTCGCGGGCCTGGAGCCGCGCCTCGAGGTCGGCGATCCGCGCCGCGCGTTCCTCGGCGAGCCGGGCCAGGCCGCCGCGGGCGAGCCACCCGCCGGCCGCGCCGAGGGCGACGCCGATCGCGAGGAGGACCAGGGAGGGAACGTCCATGGCGACAGGGTAGTGCAGGGGTCTGTCACGATGCCGCCGCCGCGCACGATTCCCGACATCCGGGGGAAATCCCTGGTCCGCGGATTTCCTCGGCTCCCGAAATGAGGCATCCTCCCCCGGATGGCGCTCGAGGTCCTGGAGCGGACCGACGTCTACGTCGTCGCGACCTGGCGCCGCCTGATGCTCCTCATCTGGCGCGGGCAGCCCAACGCGGTGGGCGTCGAGCGGTCGCAGGCGCTCTTCCGGCAGTGGGGCGAGCAGCAGCCCGGCGGCGCCGCGATGTTCGTCGTGGTCCCCCGCCGGCCCCCCGGACCTCCGGACGACGAGACGCGCGCCGCCATGGCCCGCGCCATGGCGAACCCCTCGCCGGCGCTCCGGGGGGTCGGCACGCTCCTCGAGGCGCAGGGGTTCGTCGCGGCGACCGTGTTCGCGATCGTCTCGCGCATCCACCAGAAGCACGCGGGGCCGCTGTCGCCGAAGGTGTTCCGGACGGTGGACGAGGGCGCGGCCTGGGCCGCCGAGGTCCTGGACGATCCGGAGATCACCCCCGCCGGCCTGGGCGGCGCGATCGGCGGTGCGCGCGCGTGAGGACGCGGAGGGGCGCGCCGCAAACTCGCGCTCGTCGTTCCGATCGGGTACGTCCAGGGGGTTGCACCCGGGGTGAGCACTCCCCCGGGGAGCGCGGGAGGGTCCCGTGGCCGTCGAGGTCCTGGAGAAGACCGAGTCCTACGCGATCGCCGTCTGGCGCCGGGTCATGGTGCTCGTCTGGCGCGGGCCGCTCCGCGCCGCCGGCGTCGATCGCTCCCAGGCGCTCCTCCGGGCGTGGGTGCGCGAGCGGCCCGGCGCCGTGGTGATGCTGGTGGTGGTGTCGCGCCAGCTGCCCGGGCCGCCGGACGAGGAGACGCGCGCGGCGATGGCGCGGGCGGCGGCCGATCCGCCGGCGGCGCTCGCCGGCACGGCGACGCTGCTCGAGGCGCAGGGGTTCGTCGCCGCCACGGTCCGCGCGATCAGCTCGCGCGTGCACCGCCGGCACGCGAGTGGACTGCAGGTGAAGACGTTCTGCGGGGTGGACGAGGCGGCGCCCTGGGCGGCGGCGCTGCTGGCGGACCCGGCGATCACGGCCGAGGGGCTCGCCGAGGCGATCCGGGCGGCGCGGGCGGCGTGAAGCCCTCGATCGCGGGACGGGCCGCGTCGCCGCTGTAGGTGCGCGGAGCCCGTCGGCGCCGTGCGGTCCCACGCTCGCGCGCTCGCGCGCGCCGGCGCCCTCGGCCCGCGCGCTATACTGATGACGCTGCTCCCGGCCACGGACATGCGCCGCCCCACCCTCGCGCTGCTCCTCGACAACCTGTTCGACGGGTACCAGGAGCGCCTCTGGCTGGCGTTCAGGGAGGCGTGCGCGGCGCACGACGCGAACCTCTTCTGCTTCGTGGGCGGCGCCTTCTCGACGCCGGTCGCGGGCGCCGAGCTCGAGGGGAAGAACCTCGTGTACGAGCTCGTCCCGCGGTTCGGGATCGACGGGCTCCTGCTCGTGAACGGCGCGCTCGGCTACCACGTCGGCGACGACGGGCTGCGGGCGCGCCTCGAAGCGCTCTCCCCGGCGCCCAGGGTGAGCGTGAGCCGCCCGCTCCCGGGCCTGCCCACGGTCGTCTTCGAGGATCGCGCGGCCGCGCGCGCGGCCGTGGGTCACCTCGTCGAGGTGCACGGCTGCCGGCGGATCGCCCATGTGGCCGGCCCGCCGCGTCCGGAGAGCCGGGCGCGGCTCGACGGCTACCGCGACGCGCTCGCGGCCGCCGGGCTGGCGTTCGACCCCGGGCTCGTCGTCCCGGGCGACTTCTCGCGCGCGTCCGGCCTGGCCGCCGTCGGCGAGCTCCTCGACGCGCGGCGCGCCGCCTTCGACGGCCTGTTCGCGGCCAACGACTACATGGCCCTCTACGCCATGCGCGCGCTCCAGGCGCGGGGCGTGCGCGTGCCCGAGGACGTGAAGGTCGTCGGGTTCGACGACATCGCCGACGCGGCGGGGGCGGAGCCGCCGCTCACCACCGCGGCCCAGCCGCTCGGGGAGATGGGGGCGCGGGCCGTGGAGCTGCTCCTGCGCCGCCTGCGCGGGGAGCCGGTCCCGGAGATCCTCCCGGTCGCCGGGCCGCTCGTGCGCCGGCGGTCCTGCGGCTGCGCCGGCGCCGTCGCCGCGGGCGCGGAGGGGAGGGCGCCGGATCCGGGCGAGGTCGCCCGCGCGCTCGAGG
>JAEYZK010000411.1 GCA_023428085.1 Pseudomonadota bacterium | reverse complement strand
ACGAGCTGACCCACGGCGTCATCGGGTACGAGGCCGCGTTCGACTACGAGGACCAGCCGGGCGCGCTGCACGAGTCGTTCTCCGACGTCTTCGGCGCGCTCGTGCTCCAGCGGGCCCGCAGGCAGACCGCGAAGGAGGCGAGCTGGCGGATCGGCGAGGGGCTCCTCGTGAAGTACCCGAAGCAAGCGGTCCGCTCGCTCAAGGCGCCGGGCACGGCGTACAAGAACGCGCTCCTCGGCGAGGACCCGCAGGTCGGCCACCTCCGCGCGTACTCCCCGGACGACTACCCCGACGACAACGGCGGGGTGCACGTCTACTCGGGCATCCCCAACCACGCGTTCTACGTCGCGGCGATGGAGCTCGGCGGGTACGCGTGGGAGAAGGCCGGCCGGATCTGGTACCTCGCCCTCACCGATCTCCTCTCGCGCCGGGCGCAGTTCTCCGACGCCGCCCTCGCGACCATCGCCGCCGCCGATCGCCTCTTCGGCGACGCGGCGGCCCGCGCCGTCCGCAAGGGATGGGAGGCCGTCGGGGTCTCCGCCGCGCCATCGCGGGCGGCGGCGGGGAAGGGGCGGCGGAAGGCGGCGTGATCCGGAGCTTGGTGGTGGCGGAGCGCCGGTAGCGAGACGGTTCCGAGCCGTAGGGGAAGGACCGGGTTCGGGTCCCGCACCCGGCTTCTCGCTGCTCGCGTTCCCCGTCCCCGGCTGGTACCAACCCCCCGCTCCCCCGCCCGTGGTGGGCGCCTGTAGTCATCGCCTCGCAGGAATTCTCGTCCCCATGCGAGCCGTTCGTCGGGTGGACTCCGGACGCTCCCTTGTCCGGTAGCACTCCGACCTACCATGAGGACATCTCTCCTACTCCTCCTCCTGACGGCCGCAGGTTGCTCCTCCGCAGATCGCGCCCTCGCCGGCACCGGCGCCGCCACGGAAACATCCGACGGGGCGCCGGCCGACCCGGCGGACGGGTGCCGCGACCGGTCGCTCGAGGACGAGCCGCGCGCGCGTGGCCCGCTGAGCGGCCGCGTCGAGCGCGTCCGGCTCGTCTGCGAGCTCCGCGACGCCCTGGAGGCGCGCTACGTCTTCTTCCACCAGAAGCAGAAGCTGCTCTCGGCCGAGGGGCGGCCGCCCTTCGACGCGCGCCGGCACCTCGACGCCTGCATCGCGACCGAGCGCTCGATCGTCCGCGAGGACGAGCCGCTGCGGTTCGTGGATCGCTTCCGCCGGTGCGTCGCGGCGTTCGAGGACGGTCACCTGTTCATGGCGATGCCCCGATCGCTGCCGGTCGTCTCCCTGGGCGTCCGGCTGACGCTGGCCGCGGACGGGAAGGCGTACGTCTCCCACCGCGACCCCGGCGTGGCCCGGTGGCTCGAGGAGGAGAGCGCGCGGAGCCCGGATCAGCGCCTCGAGGTCGGGGACGAGGTGGTCGCGATCGACGGGCGGCCCGTGGTGGACGTCCTCGCCGACCTGGCGGAGGCCATCCCGGGGAGCTCCCCGGGCGCGCGGATCGAGCGCGCGGTGGACGCCCTCACCCGCCGTGACTTCCGCTACCCCGACCGGCGCGAGGCGACGTTCACCGTCGCGGCGGGCGCGGCGCTGCGGCCCGTGGTCCTCCCCTGGTTCGTCGCGCCGCGCGCGGCGAACCACCCGCTCGCCGCGGGCTGGGTGAAGCGCACCGGCCTCGTCACCAGCGACCGGATCGACTGGCGCACCGCGAACCGCGGCGCCTGGCTGCGGGAGGGCGGCGTCACGGAGGGCCTGCTGCGCGGCGACCCGATCGTCGCGCCCGCCGACGCCGAGCGGCTCCAGGTGTACCGGGGCGACGGCAACCAGCTCGCGGCGCGCCTCGGCGAGGCCGCGAGCGACGGCCCCGCGGTCTGCTACGCGCAGCTCCTCTCGTTCCACACCCAGGGGCTCTCCGGCCCGGGCGGCAAGCGGCCGTTCATGGAGGTCCTGCGGGACTTCCTGCGCGGCTGCGCCGATCGCGGCCAGGACCTCGTCCTCGACCTCCGCCAGAACGAGGGCGGGTACCTCTCGCACTCGTCCGCGCTCGCGGGCCTGCTCACGCCGCGCGCCAGCATCTCGCCCGGCGGGGCGCTCGTGCTCCGCGCCACCACGCAGAACGAGAAGGTGTACGAGGCGCGGGCGCCGTCGGCCATGCTGGGCGCCGCCTCGCAGCAGGCGTCCGGGCGCGTCCCGTCCGAGCCGGAGCAGATCCTCATGGCCATCCGCGACGCGCGCCGCGCGCGGACGGAGTTCACGCCGGCGTTCCTCGAGCCCCCGCTCGCCCCCAGCGCCGAGCTCGGCTTCGCGGGCCGCGTCGTGGTGCTCACCGGCCCTGGCTGCATGAGCGCCTGCGATCGGCTCTCCGCCATCCTGAAGCGCGCCCACCGCGCCCGCCTCGTGGGCGGACCGACGGAGGGCGCCGGCGCGAGCCAGCAGGAGACGAAGGGCCAGAGCGCCCGCTGGGCCGACGCGAGCGGGTCGATCGGCGTCTCGATCCCGAACGCCGCCATGGGCGTGCAGACCGACGCGATCGTGGGTCCGCGGCGGGCGACGGTCGAGAAGTTCTTCGAGGAGTACGCGTTCGAGAACCGCCCCGTGCAGCCAGACGAGCCGTACGCGACGACGCGCGAGGACGTCGTGGCGCGCAACGCGGGCTGGCTGCGCGCCGCGCGGGCCGCCCTCGCGCGCGCCGAGCTGCCGCCGGTCCCCGAGCCCGTCCAGCCGAGGTGAAGCTCCGCACGGGGCTGGGCTGCCCACCACGCCGCACGGCGCCCGTCCGGCCGGCCCCACAGCGGCGGTCGAAGGAGGGGGTGCCGCGCGCGGTGTCGTGGGACTTAGCTTCCCTCCGGACGTCCTTCACGGAGGGGAGAACGAATGGTCTCGATCAGGAAGTGGTGGCTCCGGGCTGCGCTCGCCGCGCTGCTCGCCTCGGGTACGCTCGCGTGCCCGAAGGGTGGGGGCGAGGGCGGCACCGGCGCGGGTGATGCGGGCGGCGGCGCGGGCGGCAGCAGCGACACCGGCGGCGCGGGCGGCGGCGGCACGGGCGGCGGCACGACCACCGACGGCGACACGGGCGGCTCGACCATGGGCGGCGGCAGCGACATGGACGGCACCGGCGCGGGCGGCACGTCCGGCATGGGCACCGGCGCGGGCGGCGCGACCGGCGCCGCGCCGTAGTGGCTCCGTGAGCGAGCGGGGTGATCTGAACGGGGGGGCCGAGCGTCACCCGGCCCCCCGTTCAGATCACACGTCCTCGAACCGGCCGGAGCGCTCCGACCGGAAGATCGCGTCGAGGACCTTCAGGTTGACCACCGCGTCGTCCACGCCGTAGGGGAGGGGGAGCTCGCCGCGCACCGCGCGCGAGAAGGCCTCGCCCTGCAGCGTGTACTGGTCGCAGGGCGGGAGGGTCTCGACCGCGACCCCGCTGCCGTCGAGCGCCGAGCCGTCGTCCACGAGGATCCTCGTGGCGGCGTTGGGCGGGGCGTTGAACGGGATGAGGATCTCGATGCGCCCCTTCGTGCCGCAGAGCTGCACGCGCTGGTAGGGCGTGAGCTGCGTCGAGACGGTGAAGTCGAGGTGCCGGCCCGCGCCGAAGTCCACGAGCGCGCTCGCCAGCCGGTCGGTGCGGAGCGCGGGATCGCGGTCCACGAGCGCGACCGCGCGCACGGGATCGGCCCCGAAGAAGAACCGGCCGGCGACGATCGCGTAGCAGCCGATGTCGAACAGCCCGCCCCCGCCGATGTCCGGCTGGTTCCGGATGTTCTCCGGGTCGTCGTTGAAGTACGAGAAGAGGACCTGGACCGCGCGGAGCGCGCCGATGCGCCCGCCGCGGACGAGCTCCCGGGCGTGCAGCCACTGCGGGTGGAAGCGGACCATGAACGCCTCCATCACGTGCACGCGGCACGCGCGGAGCTGCTCCGCCTCGGCCGCCGAGAGGGCGATGGGCTTCTCGCAGAGCACGTGCTTGCCGGCGCGGGCCGCCTCGAGCGTCAGCGGGACGTGGAGGTGGTTCGGGAGCGGGTTGTAGATCGCCTCGATCTCCGGGTCGGCGAGGAGCTCCTGGTACGAGCCGTAGGCCCGCGGGATCGAGAGCGCCCGGGCGGCGTCCCGCGCGGTCTCGAAGGACCGGGACGCGATGGCCCGGACCTCCAGGAGCGCGGAGCGCTGCAGGGCGGGGATGACCTTCGCGGTCCCGATCTTGGCGGTGCTGAGCACTCCCCAGACGACCTTCTTCATGGCGCGACCTCCTGACCGTCTGCCCATGAGTATCGCACCTCGGTGCACGGGCAACGGGCACGCGGAGCAGGCTCCAACGAGGCCCCCCGCCGGGCAGGTGCGGGTCCGGGGGCCTCGCGCCGCGGAGCGACCGCCTTTTCTCGCGGCGAGCACCGCGCGGCCCGAACGCGGCACGCGGACTGCAACGCTGCCCTGCATCCCGCGACGGACGCCGCGGAGCGAATGGACCGCCATGCGGGGCGAGACGCGCACCCGCCTGATCTTCGACCAGCTGAAGGAGACGCCGATGGCCAGATCACTTCGATACTTCCTCCCCTTCGGGATCGCCGCCGCGGCGCTCGCCTTCGGGGCCCGCGCCGACGAAGCCGCCGCGGCGCCGGCCTTCACCAAGGAGATGGCCGACGCGATCGCCGGCCAGAAGGTCGCGCTCGACACCCTCTGGGTGATGGTGGCCGCCTTCCTCGTGTTCTTCATGAACCTCGGGTTCGCCCTCGTGGAGTCGGGCTTCTGCCGGGCGAAGAACACGGTCAACATCCTCTTCAAGAACTTCGTCGTGTTCGCGGTCGCGTCGATCGCCTTCCTGGTGGTCGGCTTCGGCCTCATGTACGGCGACGGGAACCCGCTCTTCGGGACGAACGGGCTGTTCTTCGCCGCGGGGGCCGACAACAGCCCGGCGACGGGCGACGGGTACCAGGGCGTCTACCACGCGCTCAACTGGACCGGCGTGCCGTTCTGGGCGAAGTTCTTCTTCCAGCTCGTCTTCGCCGGCACGGCCGCCACCATCGTCTCCGGCGCGGTGGCGGAGCGGATCAAGTTCAAGTCCTTCCTCGTGTTCACGCTCTTCCTGATCGCGGTGATCTACCCGATCGGCGGCCACATGATCTGGGGCGGCGGCTGGCTCGCGAGCCTGGGCTTCCTCGACTTCGCCGGCTCCACGGTGGTGCACTCGATCGGCGGCTGGGCGGCGCTCGTGGGCATCCTCTTCCTCGGGCCGCGGCTCGGGAAGTACGGCCCCGGCAATCGCGTCAACGTGATCCCGGGCCACAACATGACGTCTGCCGCCATCGGCGTGTTCGTCCTCTGGTTCGGCTGGTTCGGGTTCAACCCGGGCTCCACCATGGCCGCCGACGGCGCGTCGATCGCCCACGTGGCCACGACGACGAACATCGCCGCGGCCGCCGGCACGCTCTCCTCGATGATCGCGGCGTGGGTGTTCCTGAAGAAGCCGGACCTCGGCATCACCCTGAACGGCTGCCTCGCAGGCCTCGTGGCGATCACCGCCCCGTGCGCGTTCGTGAGCGTGTCGAGCGCGGTCATCATCGGCCTCGTCGCCGGCGTGCTCGTCGTCGCCGCGGTGCTCTTCTTCGATCGCGTCCGCATCGACGATCCGGTCGGCGCCACCGCGGTCCACCTCGCCAACGGCGTGTTCGGGACCATCGCCCTGGGGCTGTTCGCCGATCCCAGCGTGGCGCCGTCCGCGGCCGTGGCGAAGCCCGGCCTCTTCCTGGGCGGCGGCTTCGCGCAGCTCGGCCCGCAGCTCCTCGGCGTGGTGGTGGTGGGCGGCATCGTGGTCGCCCTCTCGGCCGTGTTCTGGTGGGCCACCAAGCTCCTCACCGGCGGGATCCGCGTCACCGAGGAGGAGGAGATCGAGGGGCTCGACATCGGCGAGCACGGGAACACCGCATACCCCGACTTCCAGGGCAGCAGCCTCATCGGCGGGCCGGGGTACGCCGCGGGCGGCTACCGGCCCACGGCGGTGACGAGCCCGAGCCCGACGCCCAACTGACCAAGACAGCCGTCCCCGTCCCGGCGAGGGTGGAGCGACCGCTCCGCCCTCGCCGTCGTTCGCCGGGCCCGCGCGCTCCGCTCCAGGGATCCCATGATCGGCCACCTCCTCGTCGCCCTCGTCGCGCTCCTCGCCGCCGCCAAGCTCGGCGGCTCCCTCGCCGAGCGGCTCGGCCAGCCGGCCGTCCTCGGCGAGCTCCTCGCCGGCGTGCTCCTCGGCGCCCTGCCGCTGGTCGGCGTCGGCGGGTTCGCCTGGGTGGCGCACGACGGGGTCGTCGAGGCGCTCGCCGAGCTGGGCGTGATCCTGCTCCTCTTCGAGGTGGGCCTCGACACCCGGCTCGCCCACCTGGTGAAGGTCGGGCTCTCGGCCTTCCTGGTCGCGCTCGTCGGCGTCATCGTGCCCATGCTCCTCGGCTGGCTGGTGGGCCGGTGGTTGCTCCCGGCCGCCCACCCCTTCGTGCCGCTCTTCCTCGGGGCGACGCTCTGCGCGACGAGCGTGGGGATCACGGCGCGCGTGCTCCGCGACATGGGCAAGGTGCGGACCGCGGAGGGCCAGATCGTCCTGGGCGCCGCGGTGATCGACGACGTCATGGGCCTCGTGGTGCTGGCGGTGATGGTGGGGCTCGCGGCGAGCGCCGGGGCCGGCGCGGACGCCGGGAGCGGGACGCTGGGCACGCTCGCCGTGGTGAGCGCGAAGGCGGTGGGTTTCCTCGCCGGCGCGCTGATCCTCGGGCGCGCCCTGGCGCCGTGGCTCTTCCGGCAGGGCGCGCGCCTCGAGGTGCACGGCGCCGTGTTCACGCTCGCGCTGGTGGTCTGCTTCGGGCTCTCCTGGCTCGCCCACGCGGCCGGCCTGGCGCCGATCGTCGGCGCGTTCGCCGCCGGCCTCGTCCTCGAGGGGGTCCCGTTCGATCGGCTGCTGCCGGACGGCGACCGGATCGAGGACCTGCTCCTGCCGCTCTCGACCGTGCTGGTCCCGGTGTTCTTCGTCCGCATGGGCCTGCAGGTCGATCTCCGGGCGGTCGCCGGCGGGTCCGTCCTGCTCCTCGTCGCGCTGACCGCGGCGGCGGTGGTCGGCAAGCAGGCGTGCGCGCTCGCGGTGGTCACGCGCGGCGCCGATCGCCTCGCGGTCGGGCTCGGCATGATCCCCCGGGGCGAGGTCGGCCTCATCTTCGCGGGCATGGGGCTCACGCTGAAGGTGAACGGGGCCCCGGTGCTCGGGCCGAGCGAGTTCGCGGCGGTGGTGGGGATGGTGCTGCTCACCACCGTGCTCACGCCGCCGCTGCTGCGGTGGCGGTTCGGACGGCTGCGCGGCGAGACGGCGCCGGAGCTGGCGGCGTAGGCCGGCGCGGTGGGCGCACGGCGCGAGGGGGCCCGCGGGCGCGGGCGCCCCCCAGACCGGAATCAGAGCGCGTCGTCGCCGCGCTCGGCGGTGCGGATCCGGATCGCCTCCTCGACGGGGAGCACGAACACCTTCCCGTCGCCGATCCGCTCCGTGCGGGCGGCCCGCACGATCGCGTCCACGGTGCGCGCCACCAGGGACTCGGGGACGACGACCTCGATCTTCACCTTGGGCAGGAACTCCACCCGGTACTCGGCGCCGCGGTAGACCTCCGTGTGGCCCTTCTGCCGGCCGAAGCCCTTCACCTCCGTGACCGTGAGGCCGGTGGCACCGACCTCCGTGAGCGCCTGCTTCACCTCGTCCAGCTTGAACGGCTTGATGATGGCCTCGACCTTCTTCACGGTTCACCTCATGGCCCGCCGGGCGCGCCCGGCCGCGGTGGTGGGAGCTCGAAGGCCGCCGCGCCCGCGCGGCTTTCGCGCGGGCGCGGCGAGCGGGGGTGCGGGCGGGGGTGATGCAACGGCCAAGCCGCAGCCGGGCGTCCCTCTCGACGGGGCGTTGCGCGGGGCGGGCCCGGGGGCTGCCTGATTCCGAGGCAGGCCCGAGGTGAAGATCAGGGCACGAGCTCGTCCACCTCGACGGGCACCGTCCGGAGGACGTCGTCACCGTACGAGATCCCGGCGCTCGGGGAGGGCGCGCGGAGGGCGGCGGCTCCGGGCCAGACGAAGGCCGGCGCCTGGTCGGCCTGGCTCACGTCCACCTCGTAGCCGAGGTCGGCGAGCGAGGCGATCGACGCGTGGCTGAGCGGGTTCTCGCTCCCCGGATCGACGTAGCCGGTCATGAGCTCGTCGTCGAGATCGAGCTCCCGCCAGTGCGCGCCGATGGTCCCCTGGCTCCCCCCGTTCTCGACGGGGATGCCAGTGAGCGTGGAGGGCGCCCCGTCGAGCCCCTTCGCCGCGGCCACCGCCCGCGCGCCGCGGAACAGCGGATCGCCCGTCGAGGCTCCCGTCACGAGCCCGCGGTAGTCGGTCCAGATCGTCCCGAAGCCGAGCGCGTGGAACAGCTCGTGGAGCGCCACGACCTGGACGAAGTCCACGTCGCCCGCCGAGAGAGCGGTCGAGATGGAGGAGGCGGCGTTGAACTGCACGACCGCGACGAGGGGGTACCGGTCGCGCTTGCGGACGATGCACGGACCCGAGGAGGCGAGGGTGCCGACGGTGTTGGGGTAGGGGAGGGTGTCGTAGCTGACGAGCACGACGAGGCCGTGCACCTTCTCGTCGATCCGGACGGTCTCGAGCGTGCCTTCGCAGTCGAACCCGGAGACGCGGGTGGGGACGAGCCCGGCGGTGATCATGGCGCGGATCCGGTCGGCCGCCCGGTCCACCCCGGTGGTCAGGGTGGTGCGCTGGCTCTCCGACAGCGCCGCCACGGAGGGCCGGTACCGGATCTCGAGCGTGTACGTCGCGTCGGCGGGCGGGGACCTGGGCCCGCAGGACAGCGCGAGGAGGGCGGCGAGCGCAGCGGCGGAGCGGGCGACGATGCGGGTCATGGGACGAGCTCGATGGGGAAGCGGAGGATGTCGTCGCCGAGCGGGAGCGCCTCGGGAGCGGGCTCGGAGGATAGCAGGGACGCGAGGCCGAGGTCGAACGGGTCCGCGGCCTCGGGATCCACCGTGTACCCCAGATCCGCGAGCGACGCGATCGTCGTGCGCGAGAGCGGCTGCGTCGTGCCGCTCAGGTAGCCGGTCATGAGCTCGTTCCTGAACACCGACTCGCGCCAGTGGGAGTCCCGCGTGCCCGCGCCGCACTGCGTCGGCCGGAAGCCCTCGCAGTTCTCGACCGGGACGGAGGTCCAGCTGGAGGGCGCGCCGTTGGTGCCCGTGGCTGCGGCGAGCGCGTTCGCTCCGGTGAACGAGGAGGCCAGGGTGCCGGCGCCGGCGAGGAGCGGCGGCTCCCAGAACCCGAACCCCACGACGTGGAGCATCTCGTGGAGGATGGTGTTGCGCAGCGTGCCGCCGGCCTCGAGCTGGGCGAGGTCGGCCGCGTCGAACTGCATCACGCCCACGGCGGGGAGCCCGCTCGAGCTCCGGACGATGCAGGGTCCGGCCCGGCCGAGGATCCTGCCGGGCCCGTCGATGGCCTCGAGCCGCACGAGGATCTGCAACCCCTGCACCGCCCCGGACAGGCGGGTGCCGTCGCAGCCGCGGCCCGAGAGGTCGACCGTGGAGAGCGCGCCGACGATGGACTCCTCGATCCGCGCGGCCGCGGCGTTGAAGGCGCTCCACTGTGCGTCGGTCGCGGACGAGAGGAGGCGGAGGTCGATGTGATAGCCGCCGCTCGACGCGAGGACCGCGGTGAAGGGCACGGCCCCGCTCGACAGGCTCCCTGCGATCCGCGCCCGCAGCTCCTGGCTCCCGCCCGGGCCCAGCCGCCACTCGGCCTGGAGCCGACCGTCGGCGCCGCTCACGCCGCTCGGCGGATCGACCGCGCCGCCCCCGGCCGCGACCTCGAACTCGATCGGCACGCCGGCGATGGGCGTGCCGCGCGCGTCGGTGACCACCACGGTCGGTGGGGAGGCGGCCGGCTCGTCCGGAACCCCGACCTGGCGGTTCAGCGACGCGGCGCGCAGCCGCGAGGGTTGCCCCGGTCCGGTCGAACGGGCCTCGCCGACGATGGCCTCTCCGCACGAGAGGAGGAGGACCACGGCGGCGATGCCTGCGAGCGGACGGGTGTAGGGATGGGTGGCCACGTGTGCGGGGCTCGCGGGCGCTGTTGTCCTGGAAGCCTAGCGGGTTCACGGCGTCGCGACCAGCCGCCGAGGCCCGGGCCGAAAAGGGCCGAGCCCGGCCCGAGCTGCGCTCGGACCGGGCTCGGGTGTGGACCGCCTCGGGGCCGCGCGGAGCCCGATCAGGTCGGGCTCGGCTCGGGCTCGGGCTCGTCCACGGGAGGTCGGCTCCTCCTCACGCCTTGGGCGGGGTGCCCTTGGCGAAGAGCTCGTACAGCGCGTACCGCTCGCGCACCTGCTTCTGCGCCTCGGCGATGAGCTGCTCGTACCGCTCCGCGTTCATGGCCTTCACCGAGCGGTAGCGGGTCTCGCGCTCCACGTACTCCTTGAGGTCGATCTTCGGTGCCGGGCTGTCGAGCTTGAGCGGGCTCTCGCCGGCCTCCGCGCGGCGCGGGTCGAAGCGGAAGAGCGGCCAGTGGCCGGAGTCCACCGCCAGGCCCTGCTGCTCGAGGCCGATCTCGGTGCCGATGCCCTGCTGCAGGCAGTGGGCGTAGGCGATCACGAGCGAGACGCCCGGGTAGCTCTCCGCCTCGCGGATGGCGTTGACCGTCTGCGCGTCCTTGGCGCCGATCGCCACCTTGGCGACGAACACGTTGCCGTAGCTCATCGCGAGCATGGCGAGGTCCTTCTTGCCCGTGGCCTTGCCGGCGGTGGCGAACTTCGCCGAGGCGCCGAGCGGCGTGGACTTGGAGGCCTGGCCGCCGGTGTTGGAGTAGACCTCCGTGTCGAGCACCAGGATGTTCACGTTCCGCCCGGAGGCGAGGACGTGATCGAGGCCGCCGTACCCGATGTCGTAGGCCCAGCCGTCGCCGCCGATGATCCAGACGCTCTTCTTCACGAGCTGGTCGGCGAGGTCGAGGAGCCGCTTCGCCTCGGTGGTGCCGGCGGCGGCGAGCTTGGCCTTGAGCGCCTGCACCCGCTCGCGCTGCGCGGCGATGCCGGCCTCGGACGACTGGTCGGCCGCGAGCAGCTCCTTCACGAGCGCGTCCCCGACGACCGGGGCCTGGGCCTGGAGCAGCTCCCTCGCGTACTGCTCCTGCTGATCCACCGCCAGGCGCATGCCGTAGCCGAACTCGGCGTTGTCCTCGAACAGCGAGTTGGACCAGGCCGGGCCGCGCCCGTCCGCGTTCTTGCAGTACGGCGTCGTGGGGAGGTTGCCGCCGAAGATCGACGTGCAGCCGGTGGCGTTCGCGACCAGCATGCGATCGCCGTAGAGCTGGGTGAGGAGCTTGATGTAGGGGGTCTCACCGCAGCCCGTGCAGGCGCCCGAGAACTCGAAGAGCGGCTCGAGGAACTGCGAGCCCTTCACGTCGAGCTTCACCTTGGTGCGGTCGGCGTTGGGCAGGCCGAGGAAGAACTCGAAGTTCTTCGCCTCGGGCTTGCGCAGCGGCTCCACCGCGGCCATCGCCAGGGCCCGCTTCTGCGGCTCCTTCTTGGAGACGCCCGGGCAGATGTCCACGCAGAGGCCGCAGCCGGTGCAGTCCTCGGGCGCGACCTGGACCGTGTACTTCGCGCCCTTCACGTCGGGCGACTTGAAGTCCATCGCCTTGAAGGTCGCCGGCGCGCTCGCGGCCGCCTCGGCCGGGTAGAACTTGGTCCGGATGGCGGCGTGCGGGCAGATGAGCGCGCACTTGTTGCACTGGATGCACGGGCCCGTCTCCCAGACCGGGATCTCGAGGGCGATGGCCCGCTTCTCGTACTGCGTCGTGGCGGTCGGCCAGGTCCCGTCCACGGGGAACGCCGAGACCGGGAGCAGGTCGCCCTTGTTGGCGAGCATGATCGCGGTGACCCGCTTCACGAAGTCGGGGGCGTTGTCGGCGACGACCGGCGAGCGCGGCGCGCCCGTGATCGCGGTCGGGACCTTCACCTCGTGGAGGTGGGCGAGGGTCGCGTCCACCGCCTCGAAGTTCTTGCGCACGACGTCGGGGCCCTTGCGCCCGTAGGTCTTCTCGATCGCCTTCTTGATGTGGGCGATGGCCTGGTCCCGCGGCAGCACGCCGGAGATGGCGAAGAAGCAGGTCTGCATGATGGTGTTGATGCGCACCCCCATGCCGTTCTCCTTCGCGACCTTGTAGGCGTCGATCACGAAGAAGCGGAGCTGCTTGTCCACGATCTGCTGCTGGACCTCGCGGGGCAGCTTGTCCCAGACCTGGTCGGCCGGATACGGCGCGTTGAGGAGGAAGGTCGCGCCGTGCACGGCCTGCTCCAGCATCTCGTACTTGTCGAGGAAGACGAACTGGTGGCAGGCGACGAAACTCGCCTTGTCCACGAGGTACGCCGAGCGGATGGGCCGGGGGCCGAACCGGAGGTGGCTCGTGGTGAGCGTGCCCGACTTCTTCGAGTCGTAGAAGAAGTAGCCCTGGGCGTAGTTGGGCGTGTCCTCGCCGATGATCTTGATCGTGTTCTTGTTCGCGCCGACGGTGCCGTCCGCGCCGAGGCCGAAGAAGAGGGCGCGGTGCACGTCGGCCGGCTCGACCGAGAAGGCCGGGTCGAACTTGATCGAGAGGTGCGTGACGTCGTCGTTGATGCCGACGGTGAAGTGCCGCTTCGGCTCGGGCGTCGCGAGCTCGTCGTAGACGGCCTTCACCATCGCCGGCGTGAACTCCTTCGAGGAGAGGCCGAAGCGGCCGCCGACGACCGTGAGGTCCTTCTTCGCCCAGGCCTTGTCCTCGCGGAGCGCGGTGACGACGTCCTGGTACAGCGGCTCGCCCACGGCGCCGGGCTCCTTCGTCCGGTCGAGGACGGCGATGGACCTCACGCTCGCGGGGAGCGCGCCGAGGAAGTGGCCGACCGAGAACGGCCGGAAGAGGCGGACCTTGAGGAGGCCGACCTTCTCGCCCTTCGCGAGGAGCCACTCGACGGTCTCGTGCGCCACCTCGGCGCCCGAGCCCATCACCACGATCACGCGCTCGGCCTGCGGGTGGCCGACGTACTCGAACAGCTTGTACGCGCGGCCGGTGAGGGCGGCGTAGGCGTCCATCACCTGCTGCACGACCGCGGGCGCGGCGTCGTAGAAGCCGTTGCAGGCCTCGCGCGCCTGGAAGAAGACGTCGGGGTTCTGGGCGGTGCCGCGGAGCACCGGGCGGTCCGGGGTGAGGCAGCGATCGCGGTGCTGCTTCACGAGCGCGTCCGGCACGAGCGCGCGGAGGTCGTCGTCCGAGAGGAGCTCGATCTTGGCCACCTCGTGCGAGGTGCGGAACCCGTCGAAGAAGTGGAGGAAGGGGACGCGGGTCTTGAGGGTCGCGACGTGCGCCACCGCGGCGAGGTCGTGCGCCTCCTGCACGGAGTTGGAGGCGAGCATGGCGAAGCCGGTCTGCCGGCACGCCATGACGTCCGAGTGATCGCCGAAGATCGAGAGCGCGTGCGTCGCGACGGTGCGCGCGGTCACGTGCATCGCGAACGAGGTGAGCTCGCCCGCGATCTTGTACATGTTCGGGATCATGAGCAGCAGGCCCTGCGAGGCGGTGAAGGTCGTGGTGAGCGACCCGGCCTGCAGCGCGCCGTGCACGGCGCCCGCCGCGCCGCCCTCGGACTGCATCTCCGCCACCGTGGGGACCGTTCCCCAGACGTTCTTCTGGCCCTTGGCCGACCACTCGTCGGAGAACTCGCCCATCGGCGACGAGGGCGTGATCGGGTAGATCGCGATCACCTCGCTGAGCCTGTGCGCGACCGAGGCCGCGGCCTCGTTGCCGTCCATCGTCGCCATGCGCCTGCCGGCCATGCTTGCTCCTTCTGGTGGGTGGCTGGGGTGCGGGCGGAGGCCGCCCGCGCGCGTCGGAATACCAGACGCGGCGGCGCCAGTCTCGCGCGGGCCCTGCGGCGAGGAGGCGCGGGCGCGCGAGGGCGCACCAGGCGCGGACGCTGCGTGGAGCGGCGCGCAAGGCGTGCGCAGGCGCGTCGTTTCTCTACAGCCGCCGCTCAGGCGCCCCGGTACACGGCGTTGCGGTCCAGGTACCCGGAGTCGATGAGCACGGCGTCCACGTTCTCGCGGGTGACCGGCTGCGGGTCGAGCAGCACCGCCGGGACCTGCCGGCGGCCGTTGGACACCGTGGCGCCGCCCGTGTCCACCGGCGCGCCCGTGATGAGCGCGATCGCGGTCTCCACGGCCCTCTTCGCCAGCTCCCGCACGTCCTTGAAGACCGTCATGGTCTGCGTGCCCTGCACGACGCGCGCGGCGGCCGCGAGCTCGGCGTCGAGCCCGGTGACGGGCACCTTGCCCGCGAGGCCGCGGGCGGC
>JAEYZK010000399.1 GCA_023428085.1 Pseudomonadota bacterium | reverse complement strand
CCCCGCAGCCGCCGCCGACCCCGTCTCCGCCGCCGGGCCCCGGATCGCCGCCGCCTGGGTCTCCGCCGCCGCCCGGATCCGGCGGCGCGCCGAGCTCGTACGCGCCGCGATCGATCGCGCCGGCGAGGACGCGCGCGACGGTCCCGACGCCGTGGACCGGCGAGACGAGCGGCGTCCCGAGCGGTTGGGGGAAGGGGTGCGCCGTGAACGCGGGCGGCGGGGCGACGGCGCTGTCCACGAGCGGGCTCGCCGCGTCCGCGGGCCGGAGGTCGAGGGCGGCGAGATCGCCGGCCTCGACCAGCCCGGGATCGGCGCCCGTCCGCGTACCGGTCCACTCGGGCGGGACGTTCGTCGATCCCGTGGGCACCCAGTTGTTCGTGCCGGCCACCGCCCGGCCGGCGGCCCAGCGGACCTCACCCTCGGCCTCGCGCACCAGGTTCACGGCGCCGCCGCCGCGCTGCGCGAAGACGTTCCCGTGCATCTCCACGCTCTCGATCCCGTGGAAGAGGCGGAACACCGCCGCGGACGAGCTCGCGACGAGCACGGTGTTGAACGCGAACCGGTACCGGCCCCAGCTCTGCCCGGTGCCGTCGCCGCCGAACCGGACCACCGCGAACCCCTCGTTGCCGCCGCGCTTCACGAGGACGTTCCCGACCACGTCGGAGTCCTCGCGCGCCCTCCCCTCCGCGACGCCGCCGGCGGGATCGGGCCCGATGAGCTCGAGCTCGTGGTAGTACGCCCCCTCGATCCAGTTCCCGTGGATCTCGTTCCGCTCGGCGCGCGACTTGACGTTGTTCCCGCCGGCCGCGTCGTGGATCCAGCAGCCCTGCATCCGGAACACCGCGCCAGGGTAGGCCTCCTCGTCGGTCGCCATGTAGATCTGGTGCAGGCGGTCCCCTCCCCCGCAGCGCCGGACCTCCACCCGCTCGAGCAGGAGCGACCCGGAGTCATTGTCCGCGCCGAGGATGCCGTGCGCGGGGCAGTCGTGGACGACGCTGTCACGCAGCGTGATGTCGTGCGCGTGGTGGTAGAAGCACCGCGAGGACCCGCCCGAGAGATCGAGGCCCTCGAAGACGTGGTGGTTCGCCGCCGCCTCGATCGTGTTCACGCCGCCGGCGATGCGCGGGCGGGTGGCGCCGACGCCGCGCACGACGATGGGCGCGGCCGCGGTGCCCGCGGCCGTGAAGCGGATCCCGCCGGCGTACGAGGCGCCGCCCTCGACCTCCACGACGTCGCCGGGGCGGAGCGCAGGCAGCGCGCCGAGCTGGCGGTACTGCGCCGCGGCGCTGGTGCCGACGCGGTAGGTCGCGCCGTGCGCGACGGCAGGGATCGCCGCGAGCGCGGCGAGCGACACGAGGGCGCTCCGCATCCCGGGATTCTCGCGCAGGCCCGGCCCGGAGACCAGCCGGCCACGGACGGGGCCTGCGCCCCGCCGTTCAGAAGCCGGCGCACGCCGGCGGACGGGCCTCGAACCGCGCCCGCTTCCAGAGCGCAGGCTGCGCGAACCGGGTCAGCCCCGCCCAGTCGAACTGCCGGAGCGCCGCGTCCGGGTCGAGGTCGTTCCCGGCGAGGTCGAGGCCCAGCTCGGCGCCGGCCGCGGGCGCGGCGACGCCCAGCGCCGTCCAGGGGACGGCCAGCTCGACCGTGTACCGGCCGGGAGCGCCGCCCACCGCGACGGTGGCCCCGGAGGTCCAGGCGCGATCCCAGACCCCGGCGTTCCCCTTCTCGTCGGTGAGCTCGCCGCTCGCGTTCACCAGGAGGTGCCGGTCGTCGGCGTCCGGCGTCGCGCTGCGCGTGAGCTTCGGGTCGAGCAGGAGCTCCACCCCGTCGCCGTTCCAGACCTCGCCGTCGCGCCCGCCCTGGTCGATCCGCAGCGTGGCGTCGCTCACCGTGAAGCCGACGTAGAGGTTCGTCGCGTCGTGGAGCAGCCGGGCGGCGACCTCGTTGTCGGAGCCCGCCTTCGCGGCCGCGGCGTCGAGGTCCACCGCCGGCGCCCGGGCGAACTCCGAGAGGTCACCGTCGATCGCGACCGCGGAGGGCGCGCGCTGCACGGGGACGCGGTCCCCCGCGACGAGCCCCGAGAGCACCAGGGTCCCCCAGCGGCTCGGCTGCGCGAACCGCGTGAGCTGGGCCCAGTCGAACGGCTTCGGCGAGGCCCCGGGCTGATCGACGTCCTCGATCGCGAAGTCGAGGCCGATCGTCGCGCCGGCGCACGGCGCGACCCCGAGCGACGCCCAGGGGATCTTCAGCTCGGCCGCCCAGCCGGACGCGGTGCGGGCCACCGTGGACACCGCGCCCGAGGTCCAGCTGCGGTCCCAGGCGCCGGCGCTCCCCCGCTCGTCGGTGAGGTCGCCGCTGGCGTTCACCAGGAGGTGATGGTGGCTCCCGCCGAGCGCGACGGCCTTGTCGTTCTTGACGTCGAGGAGCAGCTCGACGGCGTCGCCGTCCCAGACCTCGCCGTCGCGCCCGCCCTGGTTCACGACCACGGCCGCGTCCTTCACGGCGAAGCTCGCGTACAGGAAGTCGTCGTCGTACGACAGCCGGACGTCCGCCGTGTTGTCCGATCCCGCGGCCGCGCCGGAGAGGGCGAGGGGCGCCACCGGCAGCTCCGCCGGATCGCCGGTGAAGACGATGCCCGGCGTGTACCGCGCGCCCGTGGAGAGCGCCGCGGCGCCGTTCTTGAGCGCCAGGATCCGCTGGGCGATCCGCGCGCGGGCGGCCATGAGCGCCTCGGGGCTCTGCGCCGTCTGGTACGCGGTGGGGAACAGGGTCGAGGCCTCGCGCTGCGCCATGGCCCGGTCGCCGAGGTCCGAGAGGAGCTTCAGGTACTCGAAGTCCTCCATGCCCTCGCGGATCATCTTGAGCCGGATCGACGCCACCGGGACGTGCGTGGCGCCGCCGATGCGGGCCGGCGTGCCGGGGTAGAACAGCGTCCCGTCGCCGTTCCCGCTGAAGTCCCACTGGTTGGACCAGGCGTCGTGCGTGTACGCCATGGTCGTCTCGTAGTAGAGCTCGCCGGTGGCCCCGTAGAGGAACGCGAGCCACTGCATGGCCCGGTTCCGGACGGCGCTCGCGTCGATCATGTAGCTCGGCCAGCCCGTGAAGTGGCTGCTCGCGCCGCCGCAGCCGTGGCTCATGCAGCTCTGGTACACCCAGAGCTCCTTGCGCGGCCCGCTCGCGACGAAGCCCGCGTACTTCTGGTACTGCGGGCCGGCGTAGACCTCGCCCGGCCGGTCCCAGAGGTGGTTGATCACCGGGACGATGAGGTCGAGGTCCTTCAGGATGGCGATGCCGTACTTCGCCTCCGCCGCCTGGATCTGGCCGAGCGAGCTCGTGACGAGGGTGCGGAACGCGGGGTTCGCCGCCTTCGCGGCGCGGAGCCGGGTGGGGATGTCGGTCCAGGCGCAGGTCGCCGGCGGCTCGTCGCAGGTGTACTGGAGGAGCCGATCGCCGCCCCAGCCCTTCGCGACGAAGGCGTCGTACCAGGACTTCATCCCGGCGGTGTTGGTGGACCCGGCCACGAACTCGACGCTGGTGAGGGCCGCGCCCGGCTGCTGGGTGGCGGCGGTGCCGCCGACGAGCGGGCCGTAGGCCGCCTCGAAGTGCGCGAGCGACGTGTCGCCGTCGCGGTGCGGGGCGATCGAGACGCGGTGGTCGAGGGCGAGCTGCCCGTACCGCGCGCGGAGCGGCGGGAAGACCGAGGCCGCGGTGGAGATCCCGTGGCCGGCCGGGAGCGTGCCGTACGCCAGCGTGAACGCGCTCTTCAGCGACGCCTTCGCCGGCAGCGTGAAGTCGTGCACGGTGAGCGTCACCGGGACCGTCGCCGCCCCCTCCGCGAACCGCACCGTGACGGAGCCGGAGTACGTCCCGGCGGGCGCCGAGGCGGGGACGCGGACCTCGGCCCAGATGGCCCGGGTCTCGCCGGCGGCGACGTGGAAGGCGACGAACGCGTTCCGCTTCTCGCCGACGACCTCGTCGACGTCGGGGACGAGCGCGTCCGGGACCCAGCCGCCCGCGGGGACGATCGCGTCGGGCGCGGACAGGTTCACCATGCGGATGAGCTCCTCGCGGAACAGGCGCACCGGGCCGATGGCCGTCGTGCCGTTCGAGAGCGCCGTCGCGGTCGCGGTCACGCCCGTGGCCGGCCCCGTGACGAGGATCTGGAAGGCCTCGAACTCGTTCCGCGCGGCGGAGATGGCGACCGCGCGGCCGGCGGTGGGCGCCTGCTGGCGGAGGATCTTCACGCTGGCGCCGGCCGTGGAGACCGTGGCCGCATTCACCGAGAGCGGAAGGCACGCGCAGGCGGCCAGGAGGGTGAGGGGGAGGCGCATCGGCGGGGCTCCGGGGCGAGAGGAGTCCCCTTGATAGCCCCCTTGGGGTGTAGGCCGAAAGGGCGCTGTCCCGTGACCTTGGGACGCGGTGTGCGCCCTCTCCTACTCCATCACAGGCGCGCCAGGCCGGCTCCGCCCTCCAGCGCCTCGACCACGCGATCGTGGAACTCCGGCCGGAGCCGCTGGATCCCGTCCACGTTGCGCCGCCCGAAGAACACGCGGTTCGTGAGCAACGCCGCGGAGATCCGCCGGTCCAGGTCGATCCAGAGCGAGCAGCCGGTGAACCCGAGGTGCCCGACGGCGCCGCGCGGGCCGGCCTTGCCGAGCTTCGTGCCGGCCGACGAGCCCGCGACCGCGGGGAGATCGAACCCGAGCCCGCGCGCGGGCCCGGCGCGGCTCGGGCTCGGGCGCGTGAACGCCTCGAGCGCCGCGGCGGCGCCGAGCCGGCTCGCGCCCTCGAGCTCCTCGAGGATCCCCTGCCCGAGGCGCGCGAGGTCCTTCGCCGTCGAGAAGATCCCGGCGTGGCCGGCGATGCCGCCGAGCGCGTAGGCGTTGTCGTCGTCCACCTGGCCGGGATCCACCGCGGGCACCTGCGGCGGGACGTCGAACGTCCCCTCCTGCCCCGCGGCGGGCTCGCGGGGCCGCGTCCCGCCGGTCGGCACGAACCGCTCCCCCTCGAGGCGCGCGGCGGCGTCGGGCGCCGCGAGATCGACGTACCCGGTCCGGAGCAGCCCGAGCGGCGCGAGCACGAGCCGCTCCGTCAGCTCCGCGAGGCTCGCCTCGCCGACCGTCTCGAGGAGCCGGCCCAGCGCGATGAACCCGAGATCGCTGTAGACCCGCTCGCCGGTCCTGGCGGCGAGCGGCGCCGAGAGCACGGCGCCGAGGACGAGCGCGCGCGACCGCTCCGCCGCCGCCGCCCGCCGCGGGCCCTCCAGCCCCGCCGGCGGGAACAGCGCGCCCGCGACCGGATCGGCCACGGAGCGCGCGAACAGCGGCTGCCACGCGGCGAGCCCGCTCGTGTGCGCGAGGAGGTGCCGCGCGGTGACGGCGTCCTTCCCGGTGAACTCCGGCAGCGCCTCGCCCACCGGGGCGTCGAGGTCGAGCACCCGGCGCTGGGCCAGCACCGCCGCGAGGACCGTCGTCACGAGCTTCGAGACGCTGGCGACGTCGAACCGGACGTCGTTCGTCACCGGCGCGCCGTCCGGCAGCGTCCCGTGCGCGGTCGCGTGCACGACGGCGCCGTCGTGGATCACGCACGCCTGGACCGCCGGCGCCACGCGCGCCGCCACCGCGCCGTCGAGGAGCGCCGAGACCTCCGGCAGGACCGGGTTCATGGCTCCCATGCTCCAGATATTCGGGCGCCGCCGTGCGTCATGCACCGGCGAGCTTACCACCGAGGGCTCGCCCTCCCGCCAGCCGCCCTCGCGCGGGGACGCTCACCGGGGCCCGGCGCGCACGACGCGCCCGCGCGCGAGCTCGAGCGCGTGCGTGATGCACCGCGGGAGCTCGTCCGGGCGGTGCGTGACGAACAGCACGCCCGCGCGCGCCGCCGCCGCCGCAGCGTCCACGGCCGCGACGACGCGGCGCCGGCCCTCGGCGTCGAGGCCCTGGCACGGCTCGTCCAGGACGAGGAGCTCGGGATCGCCGGCGAGGGCCCGCGCGACGAGCACGAGCCGCTGCGCGCCGAAGGAGAGCTCGACCAGGGCGCGCTGCTCGGCGCCGGCGAGCCCGAACCGCGCGAGCCAGGCGCGCGCCCGCGCCGCCTCCTCCTCGGTGCACGCGCGGTACATGCCGAGCGTCCCCGTGAGGCCCGAGCAGACGGCGTCCAGCACGCGCGTGCCGGCGGGGTAGTGCGCGTGGAGCTCCGGCGACACCGCGCCGATGCGCGCCTTCACCTCCCAGATGCTCTCGCCCGAGCCACGCCGCCGGCCGAACAGGCGGACCCGGTTGGCGTAGGCCTGCGGGTTGTCGGCCAGGACCAGGCTCAGCAGGGTGGACTTCCCGGCGCCGTTGGGGCCGGAGAGGGCCCAGTGCTCGCCGGGCCGCATGGTGAAGCTCACGCGCTCGAGGATCGTCGTCGCGCCGTAGCGGACCGTGACGTCCTCGAGCTCGATCAGGGGGGGAGCGGCGCCGCGCGCCGCGGCGGCCCCCGGTGCAGCCCCGGCCGCGCGCCGGCCGCGCGGGGTGCGGGGC
>JAEYZK010000354.1 GCA_023428085.1 Pseudomonadota bacterium | reverse complement strand
GCGTGCACGAGGTCCGGCTCCGGCGCGGTGAGCTCGGGCGGGAGGTGGAGCGCGAGCCGCAGCAGGGCGACGGTCCGGGCCGCGAGCGGCAGCGGGTCCGCGGGCGGGCGCGCCTGGAGCACGCCGTGCGGCCCGGTGATCGCCGGCGCGTCGAGGCGGCTCGTCGGACGGGAGGGAGGGAGCGGCGTCGCGCTCGACGGGCGGGGCGTCGGCGGGTCGCGCGGGCGCGAGCGCTCGCGGTGGACCTGGACCTGGGTGCGGCCGAAGCGGAGGACGGCGCCGGACGGGAGGAGTGCCTCCTGCACGCGCTCGTCGCCGAGGAAGGTGCCGTTGCGGGACTCGAGATCGACGACCCAGAGGTCGGCGCCCCGGCGCTCGAACATGGCGTGCATGCTCGAGATCCAGGGATCGTCGAGCTGGAAGTGCGCCTCCGGCGACCGGCCGACCACGGTCGGCATGTCGGGGAGCTCGAACACCGCCCCCGCCCGCGCGCCGGTCAGGACCACGAGCTCGGCCACCGCAGCTCCTCCCGTGCGCCGATACTACTCCAGGCGTCGGAGGAAGCGCGGTCCGCGCGGCGTCGAGCGATCTCGGGACGCGCGCGGGGACACCGCGGCCCGCGCGGGAGCGGACGTCGCGGTGCCGGGAGGGCGATGACACCCTCCCGGCACTTCGCCCGCTAGGCGGTCCTGCGGCGCGGCGACATCACGGCGCCGAAGATGAGGAGCAGCACGATCGCGCCGAGCAGCGAGCCGATGAACCCCGCGGTCGAGAACCCCGTGGTCCTTCCGCCGAACAGCGCCGACGCCACGAGGCCGCCGATGAGCGAGCCCGCCACGCCGAGCACGGTCGTCATCACGAACCCCAGGCCCTGCTTCCCGGGCACGATCGCCCGCGCGATGAGGCCCACCACGAAGCCGAACACGATCCAGGCGATGATTCCCATGTACGCCTCCTTCCGAACTCTCCCGGGCAAGGTAAGTCGGCGGGACGCACAGTGGCCCGGCCGGGCGCACGACGCGCGCCGGGCTGCCCGGTCGTGCCCCGGGTGCCCGGTCGCTGCCTGCCCGCCCCCGACGGTCCGCGCGCGCTACTCGCCGTCCTCGGGGAGGGCGCCCTCGGCCTTCATGAGCTCGCGCATGACCACGGTCGCGTAGGTCCCGCGGGGCAGCTCGAAGCGGGCGCGGTAGCCGTCGTCCGCGGGCTCGAGGGCCACCTGCACCGGGAGGCGCGCGGCGCGGCGCGTCCCCTCCGCCTCGCCCCCGCCGCGCGCGAGGTCCTCCGCGCCGACGCCCGACGCCGCCAGGATCCGCGCCTCGCGCGCCGCCGCCTCGCCGGCCGCGGGCTTCATCTTGTGCCCGAACATCGGCCCGGCGGGCGTGACCTCGAAGCGGGCGACGCGCGGCCCGTCCACGCCGGGGTCCTCGCAGAGGAAGAGGCCGCCGGTGTCGAGCTTCTTCAGGACGTCGCCCGGGAGCGCCGCCGCGAACAGGCCGTCGGCGATCCGCTCCGCGAGCCACCGGTTGAAGAGCTCCGACTGGAACGCCGAGATGCAGAGCCGGCGCAGGAACCGATCGCGGCCGGCCCGGAGCGCCTGCGGCGACCGCTCGCCGCGGAGGAGCGCGCGGCCGACCTCCGCGTTGTCCCCCTCCGCCCCGAACCGCTGCGGGCCGAAGTAGCCCGGCAGCCCGCGCGCCTCGAGCGCCGCGGCGCAGGCGCGGGCGCGGGCGAGGTCGCCGCCACGGACCGTCACCTCGAACCGGTTGCCGCGGGCGTGGCCGGGCCGGAGCTTGTTCGCGTGGCGGGAGACGGCCTTCACGGTCAGTCCCGGCGCCGCCAGGGCGGCGGGGTCCGGATCCTTCGCGACGGGGAACGAGAGCCACTGCGTCGTCACCGCGTCGCGGTCCTTGAGCCCGGCGTAGCCGGCGTCGCGCTCCTGGACGCCGAGCGCCCGCGCGAGGGTCCGGAGCGCGTCGCGGGTGGTCCGGCCGCGCTTCTCGACGAGCAGGTACAGGTGCGGGCCGCTGCCGGAGGGCAGGTAGGCCGGGATCTCGTCCACGCGGAAGTCCTCGGGCGCGGCGCGGAGCGCGCCGCCGGAGCCGGGGAGATCGGCGGTGAGGAAGGGGAGGGGGGCGGGGGCGAGGGGGGACACGGGGGCGGAGTGTAGTCGCGGGGGCCGAGCGTCGGATGGGGATTCGCGAGGTGGCCGGGGGCGCGGGGGAGGAGAGGCCGGGCTCGGGCTCGGGCTCGGGCTCGGGCTCGTTCACGGGGCGACTGCGATCAGTACCGATCGCCGAGCTGGAGCTGGGGGTGCTGGGCGGGGAAGAGCGCGGGCACGAGCCGCGGCGCGTCGCCGGCGAGGCGGATCCTGCCGACCTCGCACGTCTCCATCGGCTCGTCCGTCCCGAGGAGGAGCTGCGCGAGGTGCCACCCGGCGCGGAGCGAGGTCCGCCCCGCGGCGGCCGGGACCACCCGCGCGCGCCCGCGATCGATGGCGAGGCCGGCCGCGCCCTCGGGGCCCTCGATCCGCAGGGTCCCCCGGTAGCCGTCGAGCGGCGACGAGGCGAGCCGGCGCGAGAGCTCCGGCTCCATGGCCCGCAGGCACGCCTCCAGGTCCACGAGCCGGACCATCGCCTCGCCGTCCCGGGCGTACCGCTGCTCGTACCGGCAGTTCAGGGTGCGCAGGCGGCGGGCGAGCGCGGAGGGGTACGGGAGCGTCTCGAAGCGCAGCTCCGGGAGGCCCTTGCGGAGCGCCAGCTCCCCGGCGCAGGCGAGCACGACGTCCGGCGCCCCCGTGGCCTCCAGGATCACGAGCGCGCCCCCGTCCTGCGAGGCGAGGACGTGCCCGGCCGCCCGGCCCGCGGCGTCCCGCCAGATCCACGCCTCGGGCGCAGCGCGTGGGCCCATGAAGAAGCCCTTCGTGAACGTCGGCCGCACCGCGGTGCCGGTCAGGCCGCGGTTCCACCGGTTGTGCAGCCGGGCGAGCGCGGCGCTCGGCGCGGCGGGGACGCGGTGCAGGCGCGGCCGGCGCCCGGAGCGCCCGGGCAGGTCGCTGCGCAGCAGGTGCCAGCGCGACTCCCGCCACGCGGGGACGTAGCCGAACCGGTGGTAGAAGTCGTCGATGCCGAAGAGGATGGAGAGCGCGTAGCCGCGGGCGCGCATCCGCTCGATGGAGTGGGCCGCGGTCCGGGCCATGAAGCCCTTCTTGCGGTGGTCGGCGTGGGTGGCGACCGCCCCGATGCCGCCGCACCGGACGGTGGCCTGCCCGATCCGCATCCGGTACTCCCACACGCCCCAGTGGCTGACGAGCTGGTCGCGCAACCTGCCCACCGCCGAGGCGGCCCAGTCGTAGTGGCCCTCGAGCAGGTAGAAGCCCGCCGTGTCGCGGCGGACCGCGAAGTAGTGCCCGAAGGTCATCGCGACCAGCTCGACGACGTCGGCCGCGTCGGTCGCGCGCTCGGGAGCGCGGACGGAGAGCTCGCTGCGCATGCGGACGATGCTACCGCGAATCCGCCGCCGCCCGCGGACCGTGACGGGGACGTTCACGGGCGTGGTGGACGCGGGCGCGGGGACGGTGACGATCCCGGCCGCTACCGCCCCCTGGCCAGCTCCTCCAGCGCCTCGAGCTTCGGCCGGAGCGCCGCCGCGAGCGCCTCGTCGGCCTCGGGCGCGAGCCGCTCGCCGGCGAGGAACAGCTGGAAGAAGAGGAGCTCGCGGAGCGCGGCGAGGAGGAGCCGCGCCGGGTCTCCGGACGGCTCGAGCCGGGAGAGGGCCCCGCCCTTCATCGCCGAGAGGTTGCCGAGGATGGTGTCCACGTCGATGGCGCCGTCGTCGCCGTGCGGCGCCCGGCTCCAGACGGCGGAGAGGCCGTGGGACGCGTCCGCGAGGAACGCGCGCACCCCGGCGCGGAACCCGGCGCGGCCGGCCTCGGGGATGGCCGCCGCCACCGACCGGTAGAGCTCGTTCATGCCGGCGGCGAGCGCCCGGAGCGCCGCCGCCGGATCGCCGCCCTCGGCGACGGGCTGGGCGACGGCCTCGACGTACCCCGCCTCGGCCAGGTGGTACAGGATCTTGGTCGTGTCGAACTCGGAGAGGTGGGCGCGCGTGGCGATCTCGGCCACCGTGCTCCGGCCGTCGACGAGCGCGACCACGGCCTGCTCGGGCGGCTTGAGGGTGATGATCCGCCGCGGCTCGCGCGGGCGCACGTAGGCGCGCGGCCCCGGGATGCGCGAGACGAAGAGGCTCATCTCGTCGATCCGCCGGATGCCGTCCATCAGCAGCGACTGGGTGTTGACCGCGAGCTGCGTCCCGGTCCGGTCCGGCAGGTCCTCGTCCACGAGCTGGAAGGTCCCGTCGCGCGAGAGGAGGATGGCGTGGAACACCGCCGTGACCTGCTCGTGGAAGCACTTCCAGAGGTCGTTGGCGGTGAGGACGCCCGCGTCCACGAGCGCCTTGCCGACGGGCTTGCCGGGCTGGGCCACCGCCGCGATCTGCTTGTCGGTCGCGAACCCGAGCCGGACCGCCACGTCGCCGAGGCGCTCGGCCGCGACGCTCGAGGTCGCCCTCCGCACCTCGCCGTCCTTGAAGGCGAGCGAGCGCTCGGCCCCGTTCGACGCGACGGTGAGCACGCCCGAGAGGCGCGACTGGTGCACGAAGGCGACGAAGTCGGCGATGGGGAAGCCGGCGAGGTCTCCCGCCAGGATGCACCGCGGGCGCGTCGCGCTCCCGCCGGCCGCGGGCGTCCGGCGCGCGACGAGGAGATCGGCCGCGGACGGGAGCAGGAGGAACCGGCCGGCGCGGTCCGCGAGGGCGCGCCGGGCCTCGTCGGACTGCGGCGCGATGCGGCCGTGCGGATCGATGTCGAGGTGGAGCGGCATCGGGCGTCCGTTAAACCACGGGAGGGGCCCCGGGAGCGAGGGGCAGCCCGCTCAGTCCCGCGCCCACCTCCCCCGGTTCGCGATCCACTCCTCCTCGTCCTCGAGCGTGAACGCGAGCCAGGCCGCCGAGAGCTCCGGCAGCTCCAGCCGCCGGCCGTTCAGGAAGAGCGCGGGGGTGCTGCGGACGCCCACCCCGTTGGCCTCGGTCTGCGAGGCGCGCACCCGGGCCTCCATCGTGCGGGCGAGGAGCGCGTCGCGGAGCTCCGGAGCGTCGAGGCCGGCGGCCTCCGCGAGCTCCTCGATGGCGTCGAGGTCGTGGGCGTCGCTCTCGAACAGCGCGTCGTGCAGCTTCCAGAACGCACCCTGCGCGCGCGCCCACTCCGCCGCCATCGCCGCCTCGAGCGCCCCGGGGTGGCGGAGGATCGGGTACGGCTTGAAGTACAGCTTCACGCGCCCGGGGTGCGCGGCGACGAACGCCTCGAGCACCGGGCGCGAGGCCTTGCAGTACGGGCAGGTGAAGTCCGAGAAGACGACCAGGGTCACCGGCGCGTCCTCCGCGCCGAGCGGCGGGCCCCAGCCCTTCACGTCGAGCTGCGCGCGCCTCTCGAACGAGGCGTAGTACTGCGTCAGGTACCCCTGTACGAACTGCTGCGTCGCCTTCGGCTCGGCGGCGAGGACGCCGGCGGCGAGCCGGACCATGCGCGTCGAGTGCTTGCACGGAGCGTGCTTCAGGAGGCAGGTCCCGACGGAGTGCGGGCAGCCACACGCGCAGTAGTCGCCCGACGCCCAGCGCGCGAGCAGCTGCCGCTGCGCGGGGCCGATGGCCGGGAGCTTCAGCCCGTCGAGGAGGGCGTCGAGCTCCTCCGCCGCCTTCGGGTCGGGCGGGGCGGCGCGGTGCGGAGACGGGACGACGGCGAGCGCGAGGGTGAGGAGGAGGGCGAACGGGCGGGAGGGCATGGAGGTCTCCCGAGTCTATCAAGGGCGTTCAGCCTGGGCGTGGCGGACCGCCGGAGAGGCGGTTTGCGGAGGCGAGGGCGGCGCGGGCTCACCTGGGGGCGGGGGACTCGCCATGGCGACGCGGCCGTGGTTCGTTTAAACCCCACCCCCACGTGAGAGTCGAGCCCATGGCGGAGGAGCGCGGCGCGATCCGCAAGGACCCGGGCGGGAAGCTCGGGGTGGCGCTCGCCTACCCCAACGCCTACCGGCTGGGCATGGCCAACCTCGGCCTGCACGCCGTCTACCGGCTGTTCAACGACGATCCCGGGACGCTCTGCGAGCGGGTGTTCCTGCCGGAGGACGGCGCGCCCCCGCGCACGGTCGAGTCGGGGCGGGCGCTCTCGGCGTTCGACGTGGTCGCGTTCTCGCTCTCGTTCGAGGAGGACTACGCGAACGTCCTCGCGCTCCTCGAGCGGGCGGGCCTGCCGCTCCGCGCGGCCGACCGGGACGAGCGCCACCCGCTCGTCGTCGCGGGCGGGATCGCGGTGCAGATGAACCCGGAGCCGGTCGCGCCCTTCTTCGACGCGTTCCTCGTCGGGGAGGGCGAGGTGCTGGTCGGGCCGTTCACCGCCTTCCTGGCGCGCGAGGCGCGCGCCCGGCCCGCCCGCGCGGCGCTGCTCCGCGGGCTCGCGGGGCTGCCGGGCCTCTACGTGCCCGCGCTCTACGACGTCGCCTACTCCGACACGCGCGATCCGCAGGGCGCGTGGGTGACGCGGTTCGCGCCGGCCGACGGCGCCCCGGCGCGGGTCGAGCGGCGGTACCTGCCGGACCTCGCGGGCGTCCCGACCTCCCGCGTGGTGCAGAGCCCGGACGCGCAGTTCGGCGATCTGTTCCTCACGGAGGTCGCCCGCGGGTGCCTGTGGGGGTGCCGGTTCTGCGCCGCGGGGTTCGTGCAGCGGCCCTACCGCGAGGTCGATCTCGAGACCTTGCGCGGCGAGGTGCGGAAGGGGATCGCGGCGGGGCAGCGGATCGGCCTCGTGGGCCCGGACACGAGCGACTACACGGGCCTCGACCCGCTGACGTGCTTCATCGGCGCGGAGGGCGGCACCTTCAGCCCGTCGTCGCTCCGGGTGGACGCGATCACCGAGGGGCTCTCGAAGCGGATGGCGGACGGCGGCGAGCGGTCGATCACCATCGCGCCGGAGGCGGGCACCGACCGGATGCGGAAGGTCGTGAACAAGGACTTCTCCGACGACCGGATCGTCGAGGCCGCCCGGGCGGCGCTCTCGCAGGGCATGCAGCACGTGAAGATGTACTTCCTCTGCGGCCTGCCGACGGAGACCGACGAGGACGTGCTGGGGATGGCCAACCTCGCCCTCCGGATCCGCGCGGAGGTGATGCTCCCCTTCGCGCGCGCCCGGGGGCGGATGGGCCGCATCTCGCTCTCGGTGAACCCGTTCGTGCCCAAGCCGTGGACGCCGTTCCAGTGGGTCCCGATGCACGAGCGGTCCTGCCTCGAGGGGAAGCGGAAGCTCCTCGAGCGGACGCTCCGGCCCCACGGCATCGACGTGGACTTCTTCTCGCCGCGTGAGGCCTACGTGCAGACGCTCCTCTCGCGCGGCGACCGGCGCTGCGCGGACCTGCTCGAGCTGGCCCACCGCGAGACGGGCGGCGACGTCCGCAAGGCGCTCGGGCGTTGGCCCCACGATCCGGACTTCTTCGTGCTGCGCGAGGTGGGCGAGGGCGAGGCCCTGCCGTGGGACTTCATCGACCAGGGGCTCACGAAGAAGTTCCTCGCGCGCGAGCTCCGCCGCGGGGTCGGCGCGAAGCTCACGCCGAAGTGCGCGGTCGACACCTGCCGCGCGTGCGGCCTCGCGTGCGCGGACCATCCGGAGCTGATCCCGCTGGGCGTTCGCCCGAGCCCGTGAAGCCGACGCGAGCGGCAGGTGAAGAGGCCGCTCGTCCCGGGCCCGAAGGGCGAGCGGTGGCGGTCCATTCCCGCCGTGTCCTCGATTGAGGTACAGAGATCACCCATGACCCTCGAAGACGCCATGGACGAGGCCCTCCGCCTCGCGCGTGCCGCCGGACAGGCCGGCGAGGTGCCGGTGGGCGCGGTCGCGCTCCACCAGGGCCAGGTCGTCGGCCGCGGCAGGAACGCGCGCGAGGGCGCCTGCGACCCGACGGCCCACGCGGAGCTCCTCGCCATCCAGGAGGCCGCGCGCACGCTCGGCCGGTGGCGGCTCAGCGGGGTCACGCTCGTCGTCACGCTGGAGCCGTGCGCGATGTGCGCGGGCGCGATGGTGCTCGCGCGGATCGACCGGCTCGTCTACGCCGCCGCGGATCCCAAGGCGGGCGCCGCGGGCTCGCTCCAGGACCTCTGCAACGACCCGCGCCTCAACCACCGCTTCCCGGTCCAGCAGGGGCTGCGGTCCGAGGATGCGTCCGCGCTGCTGAAGGAGTTCTTCCGGGCGCGGCGCGCGGTGCCCTGAGCGTCGCCAGCGACCGGGACGTACTGCCGCGGGCGGCGGAGCGGCGTGCCGGAGCCTTCCCCCTTGGCACGTCCGGCGAGATCGGTTAAATCCGCGCGTCGGTCCGGAGAGCTGGCCGAGCCTGGTCGAAGGCGCCTGACTCGAAATCAGGTGTACCGGCAACGGTACCGGGGGTTCGAATCCCTCGCTCTCCGCTCGTATCGGCAGTCGCAGGCGCAGCAGTTGTTCGAAGTCGCGGTCCCGCAGCTCCCCACGCGAAGCAGTGGGGTGGTGGATGTAGACCCAGCGAGCGCAGGCCCAGCTTTGCTGGGCCGGAGCGAGCAGGGGGTTTGGGGGAGCCGAAGCTCCCCACGCGAAGCAGCGGGGTGGTGGATGTAGACCCAACGAGCGCAGGCCCAGCTTTGCTGGGCCGGAGCGAGCAGGGGGTTTGGGGGAGCCGAAGCTCCCCACGCGAAGCAGCGGGGTGGTGGATGTAGACCCAGCGAGCGCAGGCCCAGCTTTGCTGGGCCGGAGCGAGCAGGGGGTTTGGGGGAGCCGAAGCTCCCCACGCGAAGCAGTGGGGAGCTGAGGTTCCCCCATGTAGATCGGGAGAGGTGCAGGAGCGGTTGAACTGGCTTGACTGGAAATCAAGTGTACCGGTAACGGTACCGTGGGTTCGAATCCCACCCTCTCCGCAGCGTTGCTCGAGCATCGGTCTTATAGAAGGTGTAGGACGGTCGAGAGCTGAGCAGCTCGACAGCGTCCTGCTGGCGTGAGCCGGCCCAGAATCCTCGGGCGACGTGGGGGCCGTCGAACCCCGCCAGGCCCGGAAGGGAGCAACGGTAGGTGGTTCTCCGTGCGCCCGGGGATTGTGGGCCGGCTCGTGTATCTTTAGGTCCTTCGCATCGAAGTCGGCCCGCTCCGGGGTTCCCGCGCAGGGACGCCTGACCGAGCCCTCCCGCGCCATGAGTTACCTCGTCCTCGCCCGCAAGTACCGGCCCCAGCGCTTCGGCGAGATGTCCGGCCAGGAGCACGTGGTGCGGACGCTCTCCAACGCGCTCCGGACGGGCCAGCTCGCGCACGCCTTCCTGTTCACCGGCCCGCGCGGCGTGGGCAAGACCACCTCCGCGCGCCTCGTGGCGAAGGCCCTCAACTGCGAGAAGGGCCCGACGGCCGAGCCCTGCGGCGCCTGCACGCCGTGCGTGGAGATCGCCGAGGGCCGGGCGGTGGACGTGGTCGAGATCGACGCCGCCTCGAACAACGGCGTGGACAACGTCCGCGACATCGTCGAGGGCGTGAAGTACCGGCCGGCCCGCGACCGCTACAAGGTCTTCGTGGTGGACGAGGTCCACATGCTGTCGCAGGGCGCGTTCAACGCCCTGCTGAAGACGCTCGAGGAGCCGCCGCCGCACGTGAAGTTCGTCCTCGCGACGACCGACGTGCACCGCGTCCCGGAGACCATCGTCTCGCGGTGCCAGCGGTTCGACTTCCGGCGGTTGACGCTCCAGCAGATCGTCGACCGGCTCCAGGCGGTCGCGGCGGAGGAGGGGATGAAGCTCTCCCCGGCCGCGCTCGGCCTCGTGGCCCGGCAGGCCGAGGGCGGGATGCGCGACGCGCTCTCGCTCCTCGATCAGGTGCGCGCGGCTGCGGGCGAGGCGCCCGACGACGCCGCGGTGGCCGAGGCGCTCGGGGCGGTGGACGCGGCGGCCGTGTCGCGGATCTGCGCGGCGCTCGTCCGCCGGGACGGCGCGGCCGTGCTCGCCGAGGTGGGCGCGCTCCACGAGCGCGGGCTCGAGGTGCGGCGGGTGGGCGAGGAGCTCGTGCGCCACCTGCGCAACGTGATCATCGCCCGGCTCGTGCCGGACGCGCCGATCGATCTCCCGGACGCCGAGCTGGCGGAGGTCCGGGCGCAGGCGGCCGGGGCCGACCCGGCGCAGCTCACGCGGCTCTTCGATCTGTGCCAGAAGGCGCTCGTCGAGGTGAAGACCTCCGAGCAGCCGCGGTACGTGCTCGAGGTGGCGCTCCTCGCGGGCGTGTTCCTCGCCCCGGGCGCGGCGATCGGGGAGCTGATCGCGCGGGTGGAGGGGCTGGCGCGGGGGGCGCCGGCGGCGGCCAGGAGTCCGGCCGCTGCCCCGGCTCCGGGGC
>JAEYZK010000353.1 GCA_023428085.1 Pseudomonadota bacterium | reverse complement strand
CGAGCGGCCGCGCGTCGGGCGGCGCCGCCGGGCCGCCGCCGTCGGCGCGCGGGATCGCGTCGGCAAAGGGAGAGCGCCCGACGAGCACCTCGTAGAGCATCACGCCGACCGCGTAGAAGTCGGAGGCGACGGTGGCCGGCACCCCGAGCGCCTGCTCGGGCGACATGTACTTCGGCGTGCCGACGCGCTCGCCCCGGGTGCGCCCCCGCGCGTCCATGTCGGTGACGAGCCCGAAGTCGAGGAGCCGGAGCCGGTCGTCCTCGGTGATGAGGACGTTCGCCGGCTTGATGTCCCGGTGCAGCTTGCCGGCGCGGTGGAGGGCGGAGAGCCCGCGCACGAGCTGCGCCATGGCCGCGCGGAGGCGGCGCCCGTCGTCGGTCCCGTCCCCGCGGGCCCAGTCGCGGAACGTCGCGCCCGGGACGTACTCCATCGTGAAGAAGCAGTGCTCGTGGGTGACGAACATCTCGTAGAACGAGACGAGGTTCTCGTGGCGGAGGTCGGCGAGCGCGCGGAACTCCGTCTTGAGCTGCGCGAGCAGCCCGACGAGGTGCGGGTTGAGCGTCTTGAGCGCCACGTCCGTGCCGGTGAGGAGATCCCGCGCCAGCCAGACCACGCCGTGGCTGCCCTTCCCGAGCAGCTGCCGCACCGCGAAGCGGGGCGGGTCGCCGGGCCGGAGCGCCACGTCCGGCCCGAACGGCCTGGGCGGCCGCACGAGCTCGCGGAGGAGCACGTCGAGCTCGTCCAGGTCCTCCGCCGGCTCTCTCTTGGGGTCGTCGCGGTCCACGGGTCGCTGGGACCCGTGTACGACGTCGGGGGTCCCGAGCGCGCGGCCCGGTTGGGGAGGGGGCCGCCGCTCGCCTACGGTCCCAGCATCGCACGCAGGTACACCACCCGCACCCCGCTCCGCAGGTAGTCGTCCACCGTCAGGACGACCGCGGCGGAGCGGAGCCAGGCCGGCCCGACCTCGATCACGGGCGCCTCGATCAGCATCGAGACGGCGGCGAAGCCGGCCCACTCGGCGCGCGCGCGGAACGCGTCGAGCATCATCGCCTCGACCTCGTCCTGGTTCTTGAGCTGCGGCGAGACCGCGGTCGCCTGGAGGTAGAGCGTGTCGCCGTCGCCGAAGCTCGGGTCCTCGCGGACGCCGAGCTCGTCATGGTTCTCGAGCGGGCTGCCGATCGCGTACGCCACGAGGCGGCCGGTGACCCGGTCCCGCAGCCCGAGCCCGACCGCCCGCGCGTGGCCGAGGGTCGCCTCCAGGGTCTCGGGCGGATACTGGAGGAGCGGCTGGCGGCCGTCGCGCGAGCCGTACCGCTCGGCCTCGAGGGCATACACCTTCGGGAAGAGCTCCGCCGCGGCCGGGCCGGTGAGGTCCACGAGCTGCAGCGTCCCGAGCGGAACCTCGACGGTCCCGCCGCGCACCTCGGGGCCCGTCTGGACGCCCGCAGGGGCGGGCGCGCCGAGCAGGTCCGCGACCGCCCTGCGCAGGAGCGCGATCGCCTCGTCGATGGCGGCCGGCGTCATGTCGTACCGCGGGTAGAACCGGAGCGTCCGCTCGCCGGCGGGGAGGAGCAGCAGGCCGCGGCGGAAGGCGCGGTCGCGCAACCCCTCGCGCCAGTCGGCCCGGACCACGTCGAACGCGAGCATGCAGCCGCGCCCGCGGACGCCGGAGAGGAGCCCCTTGAAGTCGCGGGCCAGCGCCTCGAGCCCCTCGCGCGCCCGCGCGCCGGTGCGGCGGACCTCCTCGAGGTCGAGCCGGTCGAGCCACCCGAGCAGCCGCAGCATGCCGACCGAGTCTCCCTCCCAGGTGGTGTTGAACTTCTTCTCCTCCTGGAAGAACGTGGCGAGGTCCTCGCTCACGAAGAGGATGCCGTTCTGCGCCTTCTTCGCCCACATCACCGCGTCGGGCGGAGAGGGCAGGTCGAAGTGCTCGTGCGCCCAGAGCCGGCCGGTGGCCCCCCACCCCGTCTGCACCTCGTCGAGCAGCAGCGGCACGTCGTAGATCCGCGTGAGGAGCCGCAGCCGCCGGAAGAACGAGCCGGACGCGAACCGCAGGCCTCCCTCGCCCTGGATCGGCTCCACCAGCACGCCGGCGACGCGCTGCGCCCGCCGGAGGACGGCCGGGTCGAGCCGCGCCCGCTGATCCTCGACGAACCCCTTCACCAGCGCAGGCCAGGCCGCGCGCTCCTCGGGGAGCTGCGCGAGGAGCTCGTCGCACGCGGCGAGCTGGCGGCGGAACTGATCGAGCGGCCGCGGCGCGCCCGGCACGCGCCCGGTGGCGAGCAGGATCCAGAGCTGCTCGAGCGTCTTGTCGTCGCGCTTCTGCGTGCGCGCCGGCGACGCCGGGTCCTCGACCGGGAAGAGCACGTGCGGCCAGTCGAACGTGGGGAAGCCGAGGCGCGCCTTCCGGCGGTGGGTGACCGCGAGGCTCCCGAGGGTCCGGCCGTGGAACGCGCCCTCGAACGAGACGACGAAGAACCCCTGCGCCTCGGCCTCGCCCTCGCGCTCGCCGACCGCGGTCTTCACCCGGTTGAGGAGGACCGCCTTCATCGCGTTCTCGACGGCCTCCGCGCCGGTGTTCACGATGAAGAAGCGCGGCGTGCCCGGCGGCGCGATGCGGCCGAGCGCGGCCTTGAGCCGGAGCGAGAGGACGGTCTGGTACTCGGAGTGCGCGTAGCGCGAGGCCGCGTACGGCAGGCCCGAGAGGAGGCCCGCGACCAGCGACGGGTCGTTCTCGCCGAAGGGGTGCGAGGCGATGAGGGCGCCGAGGTCGAGGAACCGGTACGGCTCGCCGTCCGGAGCGCGATCCACGGTGGCGAGGTACGGCCCGACGCTCTCGGCCGGGTCGAACGCCACCGGCAGCGAGTAGAACAGTCCGTCCGCGGCCGCGTCGAGGGCGGCCTGGCTGGCGGCCAGGTCGCTCTGCACCAGCTCCGCCAGGGGCCGCCGCGGATCGGAGAACCGCGGCGGGAGACGGACGTGGATCTCCCCCGCGCGGTACCGGGCGTGGAGGACCTCGATCCGGTGCAGCCAGCGCTCCGCGTCGGCGCGCGCGGCGGAGAGGCGGTCGGCCGGGAGGGAGGAGTCGAGGGTGGCGGGAGGGGAGGCCATGCGGGGCGCGGGCAGAGGGGTCGAGCGGGTCCTCGGAGAGATCGAGTAGCGGGGGCGCCGAGGGGCGGCCACGGCCCGATGAGCGGGGTGCCCCCGGGGGGCCGGTCGGCGCCGGGGGGCCAGCCCCTCGCATGTCCTCCCCGCCTACCACCCGTCCCCGTGCCGCCGCTCGTCGAACCTGCGCCGGTCGGCGGCGTTCGCCGCACCGGCGCGCTCGTCGCGGAGCACGGTCCGACAGTCGGTGCAGGTCACGCCCCGCGCGACGTCGGTCCAGTCGGAGTCCAGCGATCCCCACGCGCCGCAGAGCGCCTCGGCGTGGGGACGGTCGTCCGAGCGCGCGAAGTGCACCACCCGCACGATCAGCCCCTCTCCGCGGCAGGCGCGCGCGGCCGCTCGAGCGGTGCGCCTCCGTGGCCGCGTGCCGTCCGCCCACCGACACGCCGCGCGGAGTGGTAGAGCCTCACCGCGCGCTCCTTCGCGTACCCGAGCAGCCGCCGCGCCCACGGGAACTCGGTCGCGAGGATCGCGAGGCCGGCCGGGATGACGAGGAACGCGGGGCCGGGCAGGACGATGAGCGCGGCGCCGACGATCAACACGGCCACCCCGACGACGGCCACGACCACCTTGCGGGCGGCGCGGAGCACGCCCGTGGATCGTGCGCCCCCCGGGACGCCTGGTGCGGCACGCTTCGCGATCGCTGGCTGCATTCACCAAAGGTAAGCATCCGTCCGCCGCGTGGCGACCGCGCTCCCCGGTGACGCCGCCGTGACATCGCGTGAAGAGGTTCCAGGCATGTCCGCCCCAGCCTCCGCCTCCCCTGCGCCCCGCGTCCGGTTTCCTCGCGACACGGGGTTCCACGCCTCGCTCAAGGCCGGCGCCGCCGCGTACTTCGACCGCACCGGCCGTCCCCGCGCCGGCGGCCTCGCCATGCACGCCAAGACGGCGATCATCGTGGCGTGGTTCGCGGCGTCCTACGGGCTGCTCCTCGCGTGGGGAGGCTCGTCGGGCTGGCTGGCCGTGGCGCTGACCCTCTCGCTCGCCCTCGCCATGGCCGGGATCGGCTTCTCGATCATGCACGACGCCAACCACGGCGCGTACTCTCGCTCACCCACGGTCAACCGCGCCTGGGGGCTGGCGCTCGACTTCATCGGCGCGAGCTCGTACCTGTGGCGGCGCAAGCACAACGTGCAGCACCACACCTTCGCCAACGTGGACGGGCTCGACACCGACATCGACGCGGGCCCCTTCCTGCGGCTCTCGCCCACCCAGCCGCTCCGGCGCTTCCAGCGCTACCAGCACGTGTACGCGTGGCCGCTCTACGGCCTGCTGCTCGTCAAGTGGTGGTTCGTGGACGACTTCCGCAACCTCCTCGGCGGCCGCATCGGCGCCGTGCCCTTCCCCCGGCCCCGCGGTCGGGAGCTGGCGACGCTGATCGCGGGGAAGGCTGCGTTCGTGTCGTGGTCCCTCGTCGTCCCCCTGCTCGTGTTCCGGAGCGTCTGGGTCCCCGTGCTGTTCGTCCTCGGCGCGATGGTCCTCGGGTTCGTGCTCTCCCTCGTCTTCCAGCTCGCCCACGCGCTCCCCGACGCCCGGTTCCACGCGGCCGGGACCGTGGACCGGCACCTGCCCACGGGCTGGGCCGAGCACCAGGTGCGCGCCACCGCCGACTTCGCGCCGAAGAGCCGCCTCCTCGGCTGGTACCTGGGCGGCCTCAACTTCCAGATCGAGCACCACCTGTTCCCCGACGTCTGCCACGTGCACTACCCCGCCCTGTCGCGCATGGTCGGGGAGACCTGCCGCGCGTACGGCATCCCGTATCGCGCGCATGCCTCGCTCGGCCGCGCCGTGGCGGCCCACCACCACCTCCTGCGCGGGCTGGGCCACCCGCGGGCCGGGCCGACCTCTCCGCTCCCGGGCTAGCGCGGATCTCCGGCGTCACGCACGGCGCGGCCTCCCCCGGGTGCCCGTGCTGTCCGCCGCGCGCCTGCGTCGTTACCGTTCGAGCAGTGGAGCGGACCAACGCCGGCGGGAGCCGATGCGATCGACGTCGAAACGCCTCGACCTCGCCGCCATCCGCGTGCAGGGCGACGCCCTCCACTGCCGCGGCTCCTGGACCGTGAACGGCGTCGGGCGGGTGGAGGCGCCGCTGCGCCGGCTCTCCTGGGCGGGGGCCGGGGCGGTGGTCATCGACGCCACGGGGGTCGAGGCGATGGACACGGCGGGCGCCTGGCTGCTCTGCCGCACGGCGCGGGCCCTGGAGCGCGACGGGCGCGCGGTGGCGCTGCGCCTGCGACGGGAGCACGAGGGGCTGCTCGGCATCGTGGGCCCGACCGCGGAGATCCGCGCCCTCCCCGGCGCGGGCCGCCCGCGGCTGGTGGAGGCGGTGGGGCGGAGGGCCTGGAGCACGGCGAGCGAGCTCGGCCACCTCGTCCGCTTCGCCGGCGAGACGGCCCTCGACGCGGGGCGCGCGCTCCGCGGCCCGCTCCGGGAGCGCCGCCGGCAGACCTGGCAGCAGCTCGAGACCGCCGGCTTCCTGGCGCTCCCGATGACGGCGCTGCTCTCGTCCGCCGTCGGCGCCGTGATCGCGTTCCAGGCGGCGGGGCTCTTCCGGCCGATGGGCGCGGGCCTCCTCGTGGCGGACCTCGTCGGGCTGGCGATGCTGCGCGACCTGGCTCCGCTCCTCGTCGCCATCGTCGCCGCGGCGCGCTCCGGATCGGCCTACGCGGCGCAGCTCGGGGCGATGAGGCTCACCGGCGAGATCGACGCGCTGCGCGGGGTCGGCGTGTCTCCCGTCGAGGTCCTGGTGCTCCCGCGGATCGCCGCGCTCGTCCTGGCGCTGCCGCTCCTCACCGTGGCGGCGGACGTCCTCGGCGTCGCCGGGGGCATGCTGGTGGCGCGCCTCGAGCTGGGGATCGATCCCGCCGACTTCGTCGGCCGCGTCGCGCGCGCGCTCCACCCCGAGGACTACCTGCTGGGCCTCGCGAAGGCGCCGGTGTTCGGCGCCATCGTGGCGACCCTCGGCTGCTACCAGGGCCTGCACGTCGCCGAGGACGCGGAGAGCGTCGGGCGGCGGACCACCGCCGCCCTCGTCCAGTCGATGTTCCTGGTCATCGTCGCGGACGTCCTCGTGAACGTGCTCGCGCGGACCCTCGGGATCTGATCATGGCCGCGCCCCCCCGGACCGCTCCCGACATCGCGATCGCGGCCCGCGCGCTCCACACCGCCCTCGCGGACGCGGCGGTCCAGGACGGCCTCACGCTGGAGGTGCGGCGCCACGAGGTCTTCGCGCTCGCCGGGCCGAGCGGCTGCGGGAAGACCCTGCTGCTGCGCCAGGCGCTGGGGCTGCAGCAGCCGGACGCCGGCTCGCTCGAGGTCCTCGGCCAGGAGGTGACGGGCCTGGGCGGTGCGGCCGCCGTCGCGCTGCGGCGGCGCTGCGGCGTGGTGTTCGAGCGCGCGGCGCTCTTCAGCTCCCTGACCGTCGCCGAGAACGTGGAGTTCCCGCTGCGCGAGCACACCCGCCTCGGCTGGAGGCTCCGCGCCAGCCTCGCGGCCATGAAGCTCGCGCTGGTGGGGCTCCCGGACGGCGCGGGCGCGAAGTACCCGTCGCAGCTCTCCGGCGGCATGCGCAGGCGCGCGGCGCTCGCGCGCGCGATCGCGCTCGACCCGGAGCTGCTCTTCCTCGACGAGCCGAGCGCCGGGCTGGACCCGGAGAGCGCGCGGTCCTTCGAGGACCTGATCCGTCACCTGAACCAGCAGCTCGGGCTCACCGTCCTCGTCGTCACGCGAGACCTCGGGCTGCTCTGGAACGCGGCGGACCGGGTCGCCTTCCTCGGCCGCGGGCGCGTGCTGGCGAGCGGGACGATGGAGGAGGTCTCGAGGTCGGAGGAGCCCGAGGTCCGGTCGTACTTCTCCGGCGCGCGCCGCGGCGCGGCAGGCGGGCACGCATGAGGGCGCGGCCCAACTACGTGTTCGTGGGCGTCTTCGTGCTCGGCCTCGGCGCGGTGGCGGTCGCCGTGGCGCTGTGGCTCGCCGCCGGCGGGGGCCCGCTCGGGCGCCGCGACCGGTACGTCGTCGCGTTCGAGGAGTCGGTGTCCGGCCTGAGCCGCGGGGCGCAGGTCAAGTTCCGCGGGGTCCCGGTGGGGACGGTGCGGGAGCTGGCGCTGGATCCGGCCGACCCCGACCGCGTGCGCGTCCTGCTCGAGGTCGCGCGCGGGACGCCCATCACCCGCGGCACGGTGGCCGTCCTGACGACCCAGGGCCTCACGGGGATGGCGAACGTCGAGCTGTCCGGCGGCCACGGCGCGCCGCCGCTCGCGCCGCCGCCCGGAGAGCCGTACCCGATCATCCGGGCGGAGCCCTCGACGATGCGGCGGCTGGAGGATCGGGTGGCGGCGCTCGTCGACGATCTCGGGCAGGCGGCGCGGAGCGCGAACGCGCTGCTCGACGCGGACACGCGGGTCGCCGTGCGCGGCACGGTCCTGGACCTCCGCCGCCTCGCGGGCGCGCTGGCCGGACGCTCGGACGACGTCGACGCCGCCCTGCGCCACGCGGCCGAGGCGGTGCGCCACGCGAACCAGGCGAGCGCGCGCCTGCCCGCGCTCCTGCGG
>JAEYZK010000146.1 GCA_023428085.1 Pseudomonadota bacterium | reverse complement strand
GGCCACGCCCGCGCACCAGGCCGCGCGCGCGCGCGCCGGCCCGGCGGCCTCGATCCGCGCCAGCAGGGCGCGCAGCACCTCGCGGAGGTCCCCGTGGAGGGCCACGTCGGCGCGGAGCCGGTGCGAGAGCGCCGCCGCGTCGAGGTCGGCCTGGACGAGCCGCGCCCCCGGCGCGAACTCCTCGGCCGCGCCGGTGCCGCGGTCGGAGAGCCGCGCGCCGGCGGCGAAGACCAGGTCGGCCCGCTGCACCGCGCGGTTGGCGCAGGCGTGGCCGTGCATGCCGATCATGCCGCGCCACAGCGGGTGGTCCTCCGGCACCGCCCCCTTCCCGTGCAGGCTCGTGACGAAGGGGACGCCGAGCCGCTCGGCGAGCGCGCGCGCCTCGGCGGAGGCGCCGGCCTTGCGGACCCCGCCGCCCAGGTAGAGCAGCGGGCGCGCCGCGCCGGCGAGGAGCGCCGCGGCGGCGTCGAGGGCCGCGGGGTCGGGCCGGGGGGAGGGCGCCGGGGGCATCGGCGCGTACCCGGGATCGACGGCCGCGAGCTGGACGTCCTTCGGGAGGTCCACGAGCACCGGCCCCGGCCGTCCGGAGCGGGCGAGGTGGAACGCGCGGGCGATCGTCGCGGCGAAGTCGCGCGGATCGCGCAGGACCGTGCTCCACTTCGTGACCGGCGCGGTGATCGAGGCGATGTCCGCCTCCTGGAACGCGCCCGTGCCCAGCGCGGCGGTGGCGACGTTGCCGGTCACGGCGACGAGCGGCACGCGATCGTGGTTCGCGTCGGCGAGGCCCGTGACGAGGTTCGTCGCGCCCGGGCCGGAGGTGGCGAGGCAGACGGCGACCCCGCCGGTCGCGTGGGCGTAGCCCTCGGCCGCGTGGGCCGCCGCCTGCTCGTGGCGGACGAGCACGTGAGTCACCCGTGGTGAAAGCCGGGCGTGGGCGTCGTAGACGGGGAGGATGTTCGCGCCCGGGATGCCGAAGGCGTACGCGACGCCCTCGGCCTCGAGCGCGCGCCAGAGGGCCTCGGCGACGGTGGGACGAGGCGAGGGATGGGACATGGGACGCTGCTCCTCTCGGAGGCGCGCCGGGCCGGGGATCCCGGGCCGGCGCCCGCGCGGCGCGCGGGGGGTGCGGTGCGGCGGTCGGGGAGCTGCGGGCGGATGAGGCGCCCGCGGGCGCCGTCGGGGAGGACGGCGCTACCGGATCGATACGCGTACGCCCACGCGCGCCGGGGAGGCGCAGCGGGTCGAGCTCTGGGCGCGTCGGTCGATCACGGCGGGTTCCAGTCAGGACGATACACCGCCGGGCGGACGCCGCAAGGTCCCAGGTGGACGCGGCGCGCAACCCCTTCCGCCCCCGGAGACTTTTCCCTGCGTCCGGGGCGCCGGGCGCCGCCTCCGCGGGGGCGGATCAGTCCCCCAGCTCCTGCTGCGGGTCGGCGTCGTCCCCGCCCTCGTCCTCGGCGCCCTCGTCGCCGCCGTCGGCGCCCTCGTCCTCCTCGGCGCCCTCGTCCCCGCCGTCGCGGTGGCACTCCTCGCACTGGCCGTCGGCCTCGCCGACCCAGACGATCGCCGCGTCGGGCGACACGACGTGGAACGCCCCGCCGTCGCCCTCGCCCGGCTCGCCGGGGTCGTCCTCGCCCAGCGACACGCCGTAGACGTCGCGGTAGGTGTCCACCTTCACGTAGACGGTGACGCGCTCGTAGGCGCCGAGCGCGAGGATCGGCACCCAGTGCGTGGTGCCGTACTTGACGAAGAGCGGCCGGCGGGGCGGACCGGCCGTGAAGCTCGTGTTGGCGACCGTGATGCGCAGGAAGGGGCCGAGCGGGTAGAGCTCGGCCGCCTTCTGGAGGAAGCGGTCGTTGTCCCCGCGGGCCGCCCGCAGCTGCGCGTGCGCCGTCTCCAGATCGTGCTGGTTGCAGTCCTCGCAGACCGAGAGCGAGCTCGCGAGCGCCAGGCACTGCCCCGGCGCGGGCGCCCGGAGCTGCCCGCCCACCTCGACGGCCTCGACCCGGGCCCCCGGGAGCAGGGGCGCGCGGCAACCCTGGACCAGCGCGACCTCCTCGATCAGCGGGGACGACCAGCCGGCGGCGCCGCGCAGCGCGTGGAGCGGATCGACGAACTTGCGGAACACGAGCGTCGCCCACACGCCGCGCTCGAGGTCGCCCGCCGCGACCGCGGCGTCGAAGAGGGAGTCGTACGTCGCCTGCTCGGCGTCGCCCAGGGCGAGCGCGCGCGTGAGGAGCTCGAGCGCCTCGTCCAGCGTGCCGGCGGCCTGGGCCGCCTGTGCCCGCGCGACGAGGCTCTCCTCCGTCGCGGCGGCGGCCTGCAGGTCCACCACCCGGACGAAGAACGCGGTGGAGGCGCCGGCAGGGGTGACCTCCGCCGCGTCCTCCTCCGTCTCCGGGGCGCGGTACTGCGGGGGCACGGCCGTCGGGAGCTGCGCCAGCGTGCCCTCGAACGTCGCCCAGGCCACCTGGCCCGACGGGCCGAGCTGTACCTTCGCGAACGCGCCGCCGATCTCCAGCACCTTCACCGGCGTGTTCTGCCGGAGCACCGTCAGGAGCTTCGCGTCGCCCTTCGGCGCGGCGAGGGCCCCGGCGGCGAGCGGCGCGACGAACGCCGGCGCGCCCTTCTTGAGCGCCGGCTCCGGCACGATCGCGGCGCGCTGGCCCGGCGGGGGGAACGCGAGCGGGTCCGCCGCGGCCCGCGCGAGGAGCTCGCCCCAGGGGGCGAGGTTCTGCGCGCCGGGGTAGGCCGCGAGCCCGGCCTCGACGAACCGGCCCGCGTCGGCGAACGCGCCGGCCTTCACCAGCTCGAGGACCCGCTGGGTGAACACCTGGACCGGCGGCTTGTCCGCGCTCACGCCCGCGGCGTCGCAGAACCCGATCACCACGCCGTCGTCCACGACGCCGAGGACCTTGCGCGCGGCGAGCGCCGGGGTCGCGAAGGTGGACACCGGGCTCCCGAGGCGCAGCTCCTTCACGGTCGCGCCCTGCGGCCCGGCGATCGTGAGCTGCTCGATCTGGACGAACATCGAGGTGCCCGCGATCGGGTACGGCGCGACGTCGGCCGCCCTCACGAACGCCCTGGCGCCCTTCACCGCCCAGAGCGGCTTCTCCCCGAACCTGGGGACCTTCACGACGAGGCGCTTGCCGAGGGCGGCCTCTCCCGTCGCCGTCGCGTCCAGCCGCGCCTTCTCGAGCAGCGGCGCCGCGTCCACCACCACCGTGACCTCGACCTCGCGCGCGCACCCGGCGGCCAGGAGCGCCACGGCGGACGCGAGCGCGAGCGGCCAGCGGGCAGACGCGGAAGGTCGTGGCGCGGACATGAGGGCCCTCGGGCGAACGCAAGGTGCGATCGGCGCCGACTGTACTTCAGCGGCGCCCGCGTTGTCGCGTAGGTCGGGCGAGGGGCGCGCTACGCGTCGTCGCCGCGGTGGCGCGCCTGGAAGCGCCGCGCCTCCTCGCGCCCCATGTACATGCCGAGGAGCCGGCCGTCGGTCTGGGCCAGGTCCACGACCACGAGGCCGTCGAGCGCGTCCCCGAACCCGGGGTCGACGTTGAAGCCCGCGAACCTCCCGCCGAGCTTCGCGTAGTGCTTGAAGAGGACCGGGACGCCCTTCCCGCCCTCGAGCAGCGTGACGGCCTCGTCGAGCGCCTCGAAGTCGGAGAGCTGGTCGGGCAGGCCGCGGACGTCGCCCTCGAGCCGCGCGAAGAACGGCCGGCGCGGCATGACGCGGAGCGGGTTGGCGCCCGCGAGCCGCAGGTGGCGCGAGCACCAGCGGGCCATGAGCGCGCGCGAGATCGGCCGGTACGCGTCGCTGATCGAGACCGCGCCGAAGAGGCGGCGGTAGCGCGGGTGCAGGAGCAGCCACCGCCCGATGCCCTTCCACAGCAGCATGAGCGGGCCGTGCGTCCCCTGGTACCCGTCGCGGAGGAAGCTGCGGCCCATCTCCAGCGCCGGGTCGATCTGCCGGAGCAGCCCCGAGGACATGTGGAAGAGCGTCGTCGTGTAGAGCCCCGCCTTGCCGCGCTGGGCGAGGATCTCGTCGGTCGGGCCCATGCGGTAGCCGCCGGCGAGCCGGCTCCGGCCCGGATCCCAGAGGAGCAGGTGCAGGTACCACTCGTCGAAGCGGTCGAGGTCGCGGTCCTTGCCGGTGCCCTCTCCCACGGCCCGGAACGCGCGCTCGCGCTCGAGCCCGAGCTCGAGCAGCATCGCCGGCACCTGGGGCGCCCGGGCGATCCACACCTCGAGGCCGGCGCCCGTCGCGAGGCGCTGCTCGGGTGGGAGCGCGGCGATCTCCGCCGCGAGCGCGGCCGGATCCTGCGGGGCGGCGAGCGGCGCCTGCGGCCGGGCGTGCGCCGTGGCGCTCCTCGCCGGGTCCGCGCCCCCGCTCGCCCCGGGCCGGTCGAAGGGCTCGACCCGGTCGGCGAGGAGGGCCGTGTGGCTCCGGACGAGGGCGATCGCCTGATCCGGCCGGAGCGCCGCGAGCCGCTTCGCCTGGATGAGCCCGCCCGCCTCGACGCGCAGCGTGGACCCCTGGCGCCGCAGGACCTTCTTCGCGACGAGCATCTCCCGGAGCGTGTGGTGGAGGAGCCGCGCCGCCTGCGACGCGGCCGGGTTCGACCCCTTGCCCGCGAACCAGAGCGGAAGGATGGGCGCCTTCGCCCGCTGGGCGAGGCGCACGACCCACGGGTTCCAGGGCAGGTCCAGGTTCGACGTCTCGCCCGCCGGGAAGCAGGCGAGGCAGCCGCCCTCCCGGAGGTGGCGCAGCGCCTGGCGGAGCCCGGCGCGCAGCGTCCGCGCGGGGAGGTGCCGGCCGCGGGGGCCGAACAGGTCGAGGCCGACGAGGTGTGGCTGGAGCTCCGGCACGCGCAGGAGCTGGCTCGCGACGAGGAGCGTGTCCGGGCGCTTCCCCTTGAGGAGCTTGAGGAGGGCGACCCCCTCGAGGCCGCCGAGCGGGTGGTTCGCAACGACGAGCACCGGGCCCTCCGCCGGGAGCTCCAGGTTCCCGCGCAGGTCGACGCCGACCTGGAGGACCTCGAGCGCGGCGTCCCAGGGCTGACCGCAGAGCGACTGGAAGCGCGGGTACAGGTGATCGAGCTCCTCGAGCCCGAGCGCCTTCTCGGCAAGGGCGAGCGCGCCCTGTGCCAGCGGATTGGGCAGGGCGGGTCCGAGACGGAACGGGGAGTCGGTGCGGTCCAGGGTCTGCGGCATGGGCCTCCTCGAGGGAGCGGATGCTCTCTTTCGTCAGCTTTCAGCCGGGGGTACGACCCGGTCGGGGTTCGGATGGACCGGCATTGTGGCAACTCGGCCGGGGTGCGGCAAGCAACGGTGGCGTGCCGCGGGCGCGCCAAGGGAGGGACGCCTGCGAGGACGGGCGGTTGCTTCGGGTGGGAGGGTGGGCGCCTGTGGGCGAACGCCTACAGGCTGAACGCGCGCCGGATCGCGTCGATCTGATCGTCCGTGATCTTCACCCGCGGGCCGAGGCTCCGGCAGGCGACGAGCCCGCGCGCGCTGTGCTCGGCCACCTCGAGCCGGTCGAACGCCTGCAGCAGGGTCGCGCCGGTCGCGATCGCGCCCTCGCCCTGCACGATCGCGACGGGCGCGGCGGCGGTGAGCCGGTCGGCGGTCGCCTCGGCGTCGCGCGAGGTCGCGCCGAACGGCAGCGTCGGGACATCGCGCAGGACGATGTAGCACTCGGGGATCGTGCGCGTGTCGAACGGCTCGGCCGTGGCGGCGAACGCGCCGAGGCTCGGGGGGCAGCCGAGGATCACCGCGCCGGCGTGCGGCTGGCGGGCGTGGACGGCGGCGTGGAAGCGGACCCAGGCGTCGGGCCGCTTCCCCGCCTCGCGCCGGCCGGCCTCGATCCGGACGAGGTCCTTCGGCTCGAGGTGGAGCCGGTCGAGGTCCGCCGGGGTGACGAGGAACGCGCCGCCCCCGAGCCGCACCGAGAGGGATCCGAGCGCGCTCGAGAAGAGCCCCTGTGCGCAGGCGCGGCGGACGAACGCGACCACCTCGTCGCGCGCGCGGCGCTCGCCCGCGTCCGGCGCGCGCGCCGCGGTCTCCTCGAGCGGCGCCCGCCCGTGCGCCTCCGCCTGCGCGAGCGCATCGTCCGGGATCCGGACCGGCGCGCCGAGCCGGCGCGCCTCGAGCTCGAGCCGCGCGCAGTGCTCGAGCGTCTCGAACGCGACGAAGGCCCGCGCGAGATCGGCGCCGCCCGCCACCGCGCCGTGGTTCTCGAGCAGCACCGCGTCGGCGCCCTCCGCGAAGACGCGGCCGATCTCGTCGCCCAGCGCCGCGCTCCCCGGGAGGCCGTACGCGGCCATGCCCACGCGGCCGCAGGCCGCCTGCGTCCCGCGGACGAGCGCGGTGTCCGGGATGCGCCGGACCAGGCTGAACGCCACGAGCCCCGCCGCGTGGGCGTGGACCACGCCGCGCAGGTCGGGCCGGCTGCGGTACACGACCTGGTGGAACGGGAGCTCGACCGACGGCCGGTGGCGCCCCTGCGCGCTGCCGTCGGGCGCGACGCGGACGATGTCCCCCGGGGTGAGCGCGCCCTTGTCCACGCCGCGCGGCGTGATCCAGAGGTCGCCGTCCTCCGTGCGCACCGAGAGGTTGCCGCCGGAGGTGGTCGTGAGCCCCTGCCGGTAGATGCGGTCCATCACCTGGACGAGCTGCTCGGCGGGGTGGAGGCGGGAGAGGTTCACGGCGGGATCATAACCGTCCGCGCCGGCCCCACACCCGTGAACGAGCCCGAGGACCTCGCTACGCCCGCTGCGCCTTCGCCGCCTGCTGCGCCTGGATCGCCGTGAGGATGATCGTGAACACCACGTCCTCGACGAGGCAGCCGCGGGAGAGGTCGTTCACCGGCTTCGCGAGCCCCTGGAGCATCGGCCCCATGGAGACCACCCCGGCGGAGCGCTGCACCGCCTTGTAGGTCACGTTCCCGGTGTTCAGGTCGGGGAAGACGAACACCGTGGCCTGGCCGGCGACCTTCGAGCGCGGCGCCTTCTGGCGCGCGACGTCCGGCATCACCGCGGCGTCGTACTGGAGCGGACCGTCGATGAGCAGGTCGGGCCGCCGCTGCTGGGCGATCTCGGTCGCCTGCTTCACCTTCTCGACGTCCTCGCCGGTGCCCGAGGTGCCGGTCGAGTACGAGAGCATCGCCACCCGCGCCGCGATGCCGAAGGCCACCGCCGAGTCGGCGCTCTGGATCGCGATGTCTGCGAGCTGCTCGGCGCTCGGGTTCGGGTTCACGGCGCAGTCGCCGAACACGAGCACCTGCTCGGGCAGGCACATGAAGAAGATGCTCGAGACCAGGCTCGCCCCGGGGGCGGTCTTGAGGATCTGCAGCGCCGGCCGGATGGTGTGCGCGGTCGTGTGGACCGCGCCCGAGACGAGGCCGTCCGCCTCGTCGAGCGCCATCATCATGGTGCCGACCATGATCGGATCGGCGAGCTCCTGGATGGCGAGCTCGGGCGTCATGCCCTTCGCCCTGCGCCGCTCGACGAGCGGGGCGACGTACCGGGGCGCGGCGGCGGCGGAGTCCACGAGCTCGATGGTCGGCGGGAGCGTCACGCCCTGGCGCGCGGCCACCTCGCGGATCTCATCGGGGTCGCCGAGGAGCACGCACCGGGCGATGCCGCGGGACTCGATGATCGACGCGGCGGTCACGGTCCGGGGCTCGTTCCCCTCGGGCAGCACGATCCGCCGCGGGTCGGCGCGCGCGGCCTCGATGAGCCGGTGGCGGAAGGCGGGGGGCGAGAGCCGCGGGTGCCGGCTGCTCACCGTCCCGAAGCTGCCCAGCCACGCCGGGTCGATCCGGTCCGCGACGAAGTTCATCGTCCGTTCGACGCGCTCGCGATCGTCCGACGGGATCTCCGGGCTGAGCGTCGCGACCCGGGTCGCCGCGCCGAAGCTCCCGTCCCGGACCGCGAGCAGCGGCAGGCCGGCGTCGAACGCCTTCTTGCAGAGCCCCAGCACGCCCGGGTCGGGATCGAGGCCGCCGGTGAGGAGCACGCCCGCGAGGGCGGTGCCGTTCATCGCGGTCATCGCCGCGGCGAGCACGACGTCGTTCCGGTCGCCGGGCGCGATGACGAGCGTGCCGGGCTTGAGCGCGCGCAGCGCGTTCGAGACGGTCATCGCGCAGACGGCGACGTCCCGGACCCGGCGCGCCGGCGCGTCGCCCGCGGAGAGGATCTTGGCCCCGAGCGCGAGCGCGACGTCGCTCGTGCGCGGCGCGGCCAGCTCGGGGTTGCACGGCACGAGCGCGAGCGGCCGGAGCCCCTCGTCCGCGAGCGCCCTCCGGTGCGCCTCCAGCACCGCCTCGGTCGCGGTCATGCCCGGGCAGCCGCCGCACGGGCCCCACGTCGGTCCGAGCCCGAACTCCTCGGCGTGCGCGCGCGCCGCCGGCCCGGCGCAGACGCGGTTCAGGACGCAGCCGACCGTGCGGCCCTCGGCGAGCGCGCCGTAGCCGCGCGCGGCGATCGCCACCGCCCCGGCCACCTCCTCCGGCCCCTGGTCCCGCGGCGCCGCCACCAGCACCAGCTCCGCGTCGAGGGCGCGCAGCATGAGGGCGTTGACGCGGGTGGAGTAGACCATGCCCGCCTCGGGCACCATCCCCTCGGCGACGAGCACGTCCGCGCCGCGGCCGGCCTTGTTCGCGACCTCCACCACCTGCTCCATCAGCGTCTGGTCGTCGCCGTGCGCGAGCAGCTCCTCGGCGACCTGGCGCCGGATCGGCGCGGGCGGCGCGAGGTGGGCGCCGAGCGTCATCAGCTCGACGGAGTGGTCCTCGCCGCGGCCCGCGATCGGCTTCACGAACGCGACCCGGAGCCCCTTGCGGTCGAGCGCGCGGACGATGCCCAGGCAGGCGGTGGTGAGGCCGACCTGGCGGCCGGCGGGGGCGATGAGGAGGGTGGTGGGCATGGTAGGTGGCCTCCGCGGGGCTCACGCCCCGCCCGCGATCTCCGCCGTGTCCATCGCGATCATGAGCTCCTCGTTCGTCGGGACGACGAGCGCCTGGGGCCGTTCGCTCGCGGTGATGCGCCCGCCCTCGTCGCGCCCGTGTCGCGCGTTCCGGGCCGGATCCAGCCGGAGGCCGAGGAACCCGAGCTGCTCGACGACCCGCGCCCGGATCGGCGCCGCGTTCTCGCCGATGCCGCCGGTGAAGACGAGCGCGTCGAGCCGGCCGAGCGGGACCACGAGCGCGGCGAGCGCCTTCGCGAGCACGTAGCAGAAGATCTCGATCGCGAGGCGCGCCCGCGCGTTCCCCTGCGCCGCCGCCTCCTCGACGGTGCGCATGTCGTTGGAGAGGCCGCTCACGCCGAGCAGGCCGGACCGCTTGTTGAGCGCGTCGAGGACGGCGCGCTCGGGCTGGCCCAGCGCCGCCGCCATGTGGCCGATGATCGCCGGGTCCACGGAGCCGCTCCGCGTCCCCATCATCACGCCCTCGAGCGGCGTCAGCCCCATGGTCGTGTCCACGCTCCTGCCGTTCCGCACCGCGGTGCAGGAGCAGCCGTTCCCGAGGTGGGCGGTGACGAGCGCGTGGTCGTCCGCGGGCAGCCCGGTCTGGACGAGCGCCTGGCGCGCGACGAAGCGGTGGCTCGTGCCGTGGAAGCCGTAGCGGCGGACGCCGTGCTGCTCGAGCCACTCGTACGGCACCGGATAGGTGTAGGCGACCGGCGGGATCGTCTGGTGGAACGCGGTGTCGAAGACCGCGACCTGCGGCAGCCCGGGGAACAGCTCACGGGCGATCTGGATGCCGACCAGGTTGGGCGGGTTGTGGAGCGGGCCCAGCGGGATGCACTCCTCGATCATCGCCAGCACCTCCGGCGTGATCGCCATCGAGCCCGAGAACTTCGACCCGCCGTGGACGACCCGGTGGCCGATGCCGAGCAGCCCGTCGGCGAGCCCGAGCTCCCGCAGCAGCTCCCCCACGGCCCGCAGCGCGGCGTCGTGCCCGGCGCCGGGGAGCGCGCGCGTGGCCTTCCGGCCGTCGCGCTTCCAGTCGAGGCTCGCGTCGGGCGCCCCGAGGCGCTGGGCGATCCCGGAGACGAGCTCGCGCGAGCCGGCGGGATCGTGCGCGCCGGCGAGATCCACCACGGCGAACTTGGCCGAGCTGGAGCCGCAGTTGAGGACGAGGACGTTCATGGGAGGTTTCGGGACCCGGGGTGAGGCACGCGGCCGCGTGACGCGCCGCGTTCGGCGGCACCATAAACCCGTTCGAGACACGACGCGATGGTGGAACGTGTGGGTATGGAACACGATGCGGACCCGCCGTTGGGACGGGTGACGCCTTCGCGGGGTCTCGCTGTGTACCCGTGCATTGGCTGTGCCCGAAAGTCGCGGTAATGGCTCGGCTTCTCGGGTGTTCAGGCTGCGTGAGCGACACCTTCGAGACCAGACGACCATGACCCGAACCCGCTGGATCGCCGCAGCCGCCGTCGTCCTTCTCACCGGAGTCCTCGTCGCCTGGCGGGTCTCCGGCGCTCGCGACGGCGAGAAGTTCCGCTACGAGACCGCGCCGGTGGAGCGCGGCCGCGTGGTCGCCCGGGTGACCGCGACCGGCACGCTCTCCGCGCTCGTGACGGTCCAGGTCGGCAGCCAGGTCTCCGGCCGGATCGCCTCGCTCCACGCCGACTTCAACTCGCAGGTGAGGAAGGGGCAGGTGATCGCCAGGCTCGATCCCCAGCTCTTCCAGGCGGCGGTCGAGCAGGCGCGCGCGAACGTGGTGGCCGCCGAGGGCAACCTCGCCCGGGCGCAGGCGCAGGCGGAGGAGGCGCGCCGCCAGCTCCGCCGCACCCGCGAGCTCGCGGAGCGCAAGCTCGTCGCCACGGCCGATCTCGACACCGCCGAGTCGGGCGCCGTCGCCGCGGAGGCCGGCGTGAAGTCGGCGCGGGGGGCGCTCGCCCAGGCGCAGGCGTCCCTCGCGCAGGCGCAGGTGAACCTGGCCTACACGACCATCGTCTCGCCGACGGACGGCGTCGTCATCTCCCGCAGCGTGGACGTGGGGCAGACGGTGGCCGCGTCGCTCCAGGCGCCGACGCTCTTCGTCATCGCCGAGGACCTCGCGAAGATGCAGGTGAACACCAGCGTCGCCGAGTCGGACGTCGGGCGGCTCGAGGCGGGCATGCCCGCGACGTTCACCGTGGACGCGTTCCCGGGGCGCGTCTTCCGCGGCGCGGTCCGCCAGGTCCGGAACGCTGCGACGACCGTGCAGAACGTCGTCACCTACGACGCCGTCGTCGACGTGGCCAACCCGGACCTCGCGCTCCGGCCCGGCATGACGGCGACGGTCACCTTCGTCTACGCCGAGCGGGACGACGTCGTGCGCGTGCCCAACGCGGCGCTCCGGTTCCGGGCGCCGGCCGGGATGCCCGGCGCGGCGACGTCGGACGCCGGCGAGGGCGAGGGCGGAGCACGCCCCGGCCGTGGGGCGGACGGGAGCGCGGAGGACGGGCGCGCGGGCGGCGGCCGGGCGGTCTGGGTGCTCCGGGCCGGCCAGCCGGTCCCGGTGCGGGTGCGGACGGGCGTGACGGACGGCACGACCACCGAGGTGCTGGAGGGCGAGCTGAAGCCGGGCGATCAGGTCCTCACCGACGCGAGCGATCCCTCGGGCCGGGGCCGGCCCGGGAGCGGCGGCGGAGGAGGGGGCGGCGGCGGGGGCGGCGGGGGCCGGCGCGGCGGTCCCCCGCGGCTCTTCTAGCGGAGCGCGACCGTGGCCCCTCCGCTCCTCCAGCTGGATCGCGTCTGGAAGACGTACGTCATGGGCGACACCCAGCTCCATGCCCTGCGCGACGTGAGCCTCGCGATCGCCCCCGGCGAGTTCACCGCGATCATGGGCGCGTCCGGCTCGGGCAAGTCCACGCTCATGAACCTGCTCGGCTGCCTCGACCGGCCGACCGGCGGCCGGTACCTGCTCGACGGGCAGGAGGTCTCCCGGCTCTCGTCCGACGCGCTCGCGGCGATCCGGAACCGGACCATCGGCTTCGTCTTCCAGAACTTCAACCTCCTCACGCGGACGAGCGCGGTCGAGAACGTGGAGCTGCCGCTCCTGTACGCGGGCGTCCCCGCCGCGGAGCGCCACGCACGGGCGCGGGAGGCCCTCGAGCGCGTGGGCCTCTCCGGGCGCGCCCACCACCACCCCAGCCAGCTCTCCGGCGGCCAGCAGCAGCGGGTCGCGATCGCCCGCGCGCTCGTGAACCGCCCGCGGCTCCTGCTCGCGGACGAGCCCACCGGCAACCTCGACTCGCGCACCAGCGTCGAGGTGATGGCGCTCCTCCAGGAGCTCGGGCGCGCCGGGATCACGGTCGTGCTCGTGACGCACGAGCCGGACATCGCCGAGCACTCCTCGCGCGTCATCGTCATGCGCGACGGGCAGGTCCGCTCCGACCTGCGCCGCACCCCGCGGCCGGCGGTGCCCCCGCCGCCCGAGGACGACGTGCACGCCGCCGGAGGGGGCGCGCCGTGACCCTGCTCCAGGTGTTCCGGGTGGCCCTCCGCGCGCTCGCGCGCTCCAAGATGCGGTCGTTCCTCACCACGCTCGGCATCGTGATCGGCGTCTCCGCCGTGATCGCGATGGTCTCCATCGGCGACGGCGCGAAGGCCCGCGTGCAGGCGGCGTTCGACTCGATGGGATCGAACATGCTCGTCGTGACGAACGGCTCGACGAGCTCCGGCGGCGCGATGGGCGGGTTCGGGAGCCTCCCCACGCTGACGTGGGACGATCTCGAGGCCATCCGCACGCAGGTCCCCGCCGTGCGGTACGCCTCGCCGTACCTCCGCACGAGCGCGCCGCTCGTCTCCGAGGACGCCAACTGGACGACGCAGGTGGGCGGGGTCGCGCCGGAGTACTTCTCCATCCGGACCTGGCCGGCGCGGCGCGGGGCCCTGTTCACGCAGTCGGACGTGGACGGCGCGACCAAGGTGATGGTGATCGGGAAGACGGTGGCCGAGAAGCTGTTCGGACCCGGCGTCCAGCCGGTCGGGCGCCAGGTCCGCGTGCGCAACGTGCCGTTCGTGATCGTCGGCGTCCTCGCGACCAAGGGGCAGTCGATGGGCGGCCAGGACATGGACGACGCCGCCTTCGTCCCCTACACGACGTTCGCCGCCCGCATCCAGGGCGGCCTCAAGAACCTCATCCAGGGCACGATCTTCGTGGGCGCGGTGAGCCAGGACGCGACGGGCCGGGCGGAGAGCCAGATCCGCGGGCTGCTCCGCGACCGCCACCGCCTGGCCGACGGCGCCGACGACGACTTCGGGATCCGGAACCTGGCCGAGATCGCCAACGCCTCCCAGGAGGGCGCCCGCACCATCACCACGCTGCTCGCGGCGATCGCGATGGTGTCGCTCGTGGTCGGCGGGATCGGGATCATGAACATCATGCTGGTCTCGGTGACCGAGCGGACCCGCGAGATCGGCGTGCGCATGGCGGTCGGCGCGCGCAGCCGGGACATCCTCCTGCAGTTCCTCACCGAGGCGCTGGTCCTGTCGCTCGCCGGCGGCGCCGTCGGCGTCGCCCTCGGGATGACGGCGGCGTGGCAGCTCGCCTCCGCGTTCGGCTGGCCGGTCCTGTTTCGCGCGGAGATCATCTTCATCGCGGTCGCGTTCAGCGGGCTCGTGGGGGTCGTCTTCGGCCTGTACCCCGCGCGCCGCGCGTCCCGCCTCGATCCCATCCAGGCCCTGAGGTTCGAATGACGTCGCGCGCCGTTCTTCCTTCTCACGGGGGCTGCGCCCCCGCCCCAGGAGCGAAGCTCCTGGGGCCCCACCCCTCCCCCGCGCTGTCGCGCGGGGCCCCCACCTCGCCGAAGGGCATGCTCCTCATCGCGCTCACGCTGCTGCCCTCGCTCGCCGCGGCGCAGGCCGCGCCCGCGGCGCCGGCTGCGCCCACGACGCCGGACCCGGCGCCGGCCCGCCGCGTGATCACGCTCGACGAGGCCGTCGCCTCCGCCCGCGCCCACGA